>NZ_JBILYB010000010.1:0-78806 GCF_044378005.1 Prosthecobacter sp. | reverse complement strand
CTGGCCAATGGCTCGTCGGGCACCTTTTGCAATGTGCTCTTTGGCTATGTGCCGACGCCTGAGATCGCCGTCTTGGGCAATGGTGTGGAGATCGGTCAGGGCGATGTGACCCCGAGCACGGCTGACTTCACCGACTTCGGTAATGTGCCGCTGATCCCCGGGCAGCTATCGCAGACCTTCACCATCGCCAGCGTGGGAAATGTCGCTCTCAATCTCACGGGCACGCCGCGCGTCAGTCTCAGTGGACCTGGAGCGGCGGCGTTTGCCGTCAGTCTGGCACCCGAGGACACCGTGCCTGCGGACGGTAGCACACGTTTTGCCATCACCTTTGATCCCACTTTGCCCGCTCTTTATACGGCGACTGTGACGATCCAAAGCGACGCGGTGAATCACCCCAGCTTCAGCTTTGCCATCCGTGGTTTTGGTGCCCTCAATGCGGCGCTGAAGCAGACCATCACCTTCAATCCACCGGCCACGGCTTATCTCGGCCAAAACCCGCTGAGCCTCGATGTCTATTCCAGCTCTGGCTTGCCAGTGACGCTGCGTGTGGTCCCCCAGGGCACCACCACGCCGGGGGCGTCCATCGTGGGCAATGTGCTGAGCTTCACTGGCGTTGGCAGCGTGAAAGTGCAGGCCGAGCAAGCTGGCGATGCCTTCTACGGCTTGGCAGCACCCGTGGTGAAGACGATCACCGTGAAGGCAGATCCAGTCCCCCTGACGCTGCTCAATCTCTCCCAGATCTACACCGGCACGCCGCGTGCCATCAGCACGCTCGGCGGCTCAGGCACGGTGACCATCGAATACAAAATCGGCACCACCTTTGGCAGCACCCAACCAACCAACGCAGGCAGCTACCCTGTGCGGGCCACAGACAGCACAGGCCCCAAAACCGGCACGCTCGTCATCGCCAAGGCACCGCTCTACGTCACTCCGGGAGACAAGCGCAGGTTCGTCGGCCAAGACAATCCAGCGCTGACCCTCAGCTACAGCGGCTGGGTCAATGGCGAGTCCTCCAGCCTCGTGCTGACAGCTCCTACGCTGAAGACCACGGCCACAAAAACCAGCCCAGGCGGTATCTATCCCATCACCGCTACCGGCGGCAGTGCGTTGGCAAACTACACCCACATCTACCAGCAGGGAGCCCTGGTGGTGGAGAGCTTTGCTGGCAACTACGAGGCCTTGCTCACCAACAGCGGCGGAGCGCTCATCGGCAAGCTCACCGTCAACATCGTCGCTGCGAACACCAGCTTCACCGGCAAGCTCACATGCATCGATGAGAAAACCGCCGTGCCGCTCAAAGGCTCGCTGCCGTTGTTCGATGTCGGCACCGAATCCATCACCGGGAACGCTTTTACCGCTTCCGGCGGCGTCCCTTATGAGGTCGATTTCACCATGCAGATCAACGGTGGCCTCAGTGCCATCGTGGAGCGCAGTGGCAGCGCCTACGCCAGCAGCACCGATGGCCGACGACTGCTCAATCTGCCAGCCAGCAAAACAGTCACCTACGCCGGAGCCCACACTGCCGTGCTAGAGCCTGCGACTCCGACCGCCAACACCGTGCCCGCAGGTGCAGGCTGGGCCACCGCCGCCGTCAGCACCAAGGGTGTCATGACTCTCACGGGCAGGCTGGGCGATGGCACGAGCTTCACCACCGCTCTGCCTCCCGATGAGGCGAGCGACCCCACCTACCGCCTCTTCCTTCAGCCTTACAAAACCGGAGCCGCCACCCGCCTCCAGTCCCACTTTGGCGGAGCCTTCACCCTGCTGCCGCGTCCCGCGCTGGCGGGTCGTCGCTACGTCGAGTCCGCCGCCCTGACCTGGGCCAAGCCAGGCCTATCCACCGATGAAAGCTATCGCGCCGGCTTCGGCACCGTGACCCCTGTCCGCAACGTTCTTTTGCTTGATCCCTGGCTGCCTCCCGCCGCTGCCAAAGGAAGCACCCCCGCCGTCTTGGCCACCCGTCTCGGCCTGACAAGCCCCAGCTTCCAAGTCCTGCACAGCGCCACCGGCAGCACCCTGAATGGCAACCTGCCCACGCTCGCCAGCTTGAGCGCCACCAATACCGTCGCCGTCACCACGCCTCCCGCCAACCCCACCAAGTGGAAGACCACCCTGGTGTCCGCCACCGGTCTCTTCAGCGGCAGCTTCGAACTCGCCGACACGACCCCAAAACCGCGCGTCGTGAACTTCAGCGGCGTCCTGCGCCAGCCCGCCACAGCTCCCGATACCTTGATCGGCGACGGCCACTACCTCCTGCCACCCTTCACCGGCACCGAGAAAACCACCGGCGAAGTCATGTTCCTGCGGCCTTGATCGTTGAAACCAGCAGCAGATCGCGGCATTCAAAAATTCCCCGCCAAGTCCAGCTCGGGCTCGATGGGTTTTCCATCGAAAAGGTGCTCGAGGAGTTGTCTCGCGACCCAGGGGGCGCGAAGGACGCCTTTGGAGCCGAGGCCGTTTAGGAAGGCGATGCCGGGGCGGGCGGGATGCGTGCCGATGAGGGCTTCCCGCCGGGCGATGATGGGGCGCACGCCGGTTTGGGAGCCGGTGATGGCATAGCGGGTCTTCAGCAGGCCGCGCAGACGATTTTCGAGGGCGGCGAGGGCCTCGGGCGCGGGGGTGTGCGGCTGGTCGAAGTTCAGCTCGTAGGTCGGGCCGACGCGCAGGGTGCCATCGCCACGCGGCAGGAGCCAGCAGCCGTTGTTGAGGACGCGTGTCTCGCCGCCGGTGTCGGCGCTGACTTGCAGCACGGTGCCGCGTGCGGACTGAAACGGCACCCAGTCGAACCAAGGATGCCGCGCGGCCTCCCAGCCGATACAGAAGATGGCGTGGGTGTAGTCTTTGCCGATGCTTGAAGCGACTTGATCGGGTGTCAGCTCGCCGCGCTGCCAGGAGCCGATGCTTTCGAAGTAGCGCTGGCTGGCGGAGAGGAAGTTGGCGGTATCCATCCAGCCGCTGTGCTGCTGCACGAAGCCGCCGTGGGGATTGGCAAAGATGGTGTCATTCACCAACGGGCCGGGCTCGGGCGCTTTCAGGTAAGGCTGCACTTCTGGCTGATCACGCCGCTTCTGCCACTGCGTCACGGCTTTCTCGCTGGCGAGCAACTGGACGATGGGCACCTCATGGTAGAAGAGGGTGCCGAGCTTGGATTCGAGGTGGCGATAAAAAGCGAGTGCTTCGGGATAAAGCACGCCGAAGCGCCAGCTCAGATTCAGGCGCATCCCGGTGATGGGCGTGATGAGTCCTGCTGCGACCTTTGATGATGTCAGTGGCTCATCACGATCCACGATCATAAATGGCACACCACGTTCATGCAGTCGCCAAGCGAGCGTGGTGCCGGCGATTCCGCCGCCGATGATGAGGATGCGCGGGGTCATGGAAGGGTGACTGGACCTTCCTGGATCTCGCCGGGCTTGCCTTGCAGATGCTTGTCGAAGAAGACCCGCATCTTGCTGAGGAGATCGGCGGAGAAGAAGACGTGCGGCGCGTCTTCACCCGTGAGCAGCGTGCTGGAGACGCCGACCTTTTCCAGTGCAGCATCGAACTCCTGCGCCTGAGCATAGGGCACGAGCTTGTCGGCGGTGCCGTGGATGTGCAGGAAGGGTGGATCATCGCTGCTGACGTAGGTCACGGGGGAGGCGGCCTTCGCCTCGACGGGGTGCTGGCTCATGGGGCCACCGAAGAGTTTGAAGAGCGCACTGCCGGGCTTGTCACCGACGATGATGCTGCCTTTGCCATTGAAGGTGAGGAAGTTTGCCGGGCCGCAGAAGTTCGCCACGCAGGTGATCTTCGGCAGTTCACCCGCCGTGCCCACGCTGCCATCGAGTTCCTTCACACCACTGCTGGTGCCGAGCAGGCTGACGAGATGTCCGCCCGCCGAGATACCGGTGAGGCCTATCTTGTCGGCGTCGATGCCGTGATCCTTGGCGTGGGCTTTCAGCCAGCGGAGGGCTGCTTTCACATCGTGGATCTGCACGGGCATGGGCCCCTGATCGGTGAACCGATAGCCGATGGAGGCTCCGGCATAGCCGCCACCTTTGATGAGTTCAAAAAGCAGGCCGGTGTCGCTTTTGTCGCCACCCTCCCAGCCGCCGCCGTGGATATAGACAATGAGGGGCAGTGGCTTGTCCGTGGGCTTTTCAGGCAGGTAGAGATCGAGCTTCTGGCGTGGGTTGCCCTGGCCCGCGTAGTCGAGATCACGCAAGGCGATGAATCCGGGAGGCGGCGGCGTTTGCGCGCAGGCGCTGAATGTCAGGCAGCCGAGGGCGAGGAAAGGAAAGAGGTGGCGCATGGGGTATGTTTGCCTGATTGAAAACTGAGAACTGAGAACTGAGAACTTAAAACTGCTGCCTCCATGAAATACCTGCTCCTCTTCACCGCCGCCTTTAGCCTTCACGCCGCTGATCTGCCCATCACCGTCGCGCTCAGTGGCGCGGATGGCGACTACACGGTGGAGCGCTGGAAGCTGGATTGGCCGGGCTGCGAGTTTGAAGACGGCATCAATGAGGGGCATGTGCAGCTCAAGGTGCGCGAAGACGGCCAGAAGTGGCTGCGCGTGAACTATGCCGTCGGCGGTATCGGTCCCGAGCAGGGTGGTGCTGGCTGGCGCTGGCCCATCGGCAAACACAAGGCCGCAGAGCTGCGCTACACGCTGCGGTTCAACCAAGACTTCGACTTCGTGAAAGGGGGCAAGCTGCCGGGGCTCTGCGGCGGGCCTGAGAACGTGAGCGGTGGCCGCCCAGCCGATGGCGCGAATGGTTTCTCCGCCCGCCTGATGTGGCGGCGCGATGGCCGGGGCGAGGCTTATGTGTATCACAAAAACCAGCCCGAGAAGTATGGGGAGAGCTTTCCTTTCCTCGAGGACTTCCGCTTCCCGCCGGGCAAGCCGGTGCAGGTGCGGATCGCGGTGGTGATGAACACCGGTGGCAAGCGAGATGGCACGCTGCGGGTGTGGACCACGCTTCCCGGACAGGGCGAGCGGCTCGTGGTGGAGCGCACGGACATGGAGTGGCGCAGCGCGGAGACTTTTAATGTGGACAGCCTCTACTTCGAGACCTTCCACGGCGGCAATGACAGCTCCTGGGCACCGACGAGGCCGTGCTACGCGGAATTCAGCGGCTTCGAAGTGGTTAAGGCGAAGTGATCTTCACGGCCACGAGCTTCTCGGCATCGCGGGTGTAGAAGATGCCATTGGCAAACGCGGTGTGGCAGCGATGTCCGGCGCGGGTGATCTGGATGGCGGCGAGCTTTTCAAATTTCGCCGGACTGGCGCGCACGAGCCAGAGTTCGCCCATTTCGGTGAAGACGAGGAGCTTGTCTCCCACGGCGATGAGTGTGCCGCCGCGCAGGCCTTCGGGATCTTCCCAAACGACTTTGCCAGTGGCGACTTCGAGGCAGCGGAGGTGCATCCCGCTCTCCTGGCGGCCATGAAATCCGTAGATGTGCCCGCCGACCTTCACGGGCGTGGCGTAGTGGCAGTCGAGCGCGTCTTCCTGGTGCCAAATCTCGGCAAAACTGCTCTCCATAACGCCGAGCAGATGCGCGCCGACATCGTAACCGGCGGTGATGAGCCAGCGTGATTCACCACAGTCGATGGGCGTGGCGGCATTCACCGAGGCGTCGATCTCCGCACGGAGTTTGCGGGAGGTGACGACCTTGCCATCGGCGGCGTTGACGAGCCAGAGTTGGTTGCGCATCCAGGCGAGCAGTCGCTTGTCGTCGATCATCACTGGTGAGGCATAACCAGCCTCGTCGTCCACGCTGGCCCAGGCAACTTTGCCCGTGGCGGTATCGAGAGCCACGAGCCCGGCGGGTTTTCCGTCCAAAGTGCCCCCGGCGGCGATGATGACCCGATCTCCGACCACGATGGGCGATGGGGCGCGGCCAAAGTAACCCTGCCGCGAAGTCAGGGCGGAGGCGGTGTCGTAGTTCCAGAGTTCCTTGCCCGTGGCGAAGTCGAGCGCGGTCGCGCGGCCTTCGGGACCGAAGGTGAAGACACGTCCCCCAGCCACGGCAGGCACGGCGCGGGGGCCGTTGTCGAAGCCGAAGCTGTCCACGTAATCGCTGATGTAGGTGCTGCGCCAGAGCGGTTTCCCCGTCTTGGCATCAAGCGCCTCGGTGGTCATGTCACTACCTTCGCGGTGGAAGAGGATGAGTTTGCCATCGGCCACGACAGGGCCTGCGAAGCCCGAGCCAGAGGACTTTTCCCAGAGCGGTTTTAGATCGCCATCAAGGGAGTCGGGCAAGGCAGACTCGCTCTTGTCAGCGATGCCGCTGCGCTGGGGGCCGAGGAACTGCGGCCAGTCTGCCGCGAGGGCCAAAGTGGGGAGAAGAAGGAGGAAAGCGGACAATGGACGCATAACGGCACCCTAAACGTGAGAGCAAAGAAGGTGAATTTCGATTTTCGAGTTTGTCGCAGGGCCGTAAACTTGCTGTTTTAAGTCTCCCTCACCCATGCACGCCCTTTTTTCACCCCGACTGCGCCACTGGCTGCGTTTGGTGATCGTTGCGCTTGGGCTCGCCGGAGTGCTTTGGCTGGTGCTGACGCACGCGCTGGCGGAAGTGAAAACTGCCCCGGAAAAGCTCACAAGACTGGAGTCTGCGAATCTGAAGCTGACCGGACAGACGCAGCTCGATCTCCAGCCGGAATTTACGCGAAGTATCTCCGAGCCGCTGAAACGCATGATGCCACACCGGACGGATGGTTTGGCGCAGCCGCTCTGGCCCTGGGTGGCCTCGTGGATGCATGATCCGCAGGATGTGGCGGTGACGCTGAAAGGCACGGGCGTCTTCCGCATCGGGCTGGCGCTCGGGTTTCTCCTGATGCTGGGGCTCATCTGCGCGCGCTCCTTTGCGCTGCCGGCGGCGCTGTGGGTGCTGCTGATGGCGGGGCTCCATGGCTTCCTGCCCGTGCTGCCTTACTTCACGGGTGAAACGCTGCATCACATGGGCCTGCTGGTGATGTGGCTGGCCTGTGTGTATGCGCTGCAAAGGAACTCGCTCTGGGTCTATGGTCTCATCGGGATTTCTGCGGCGTTGACCTGGCTGGCCGAGGACCGGGTCGTGGTGCCGGTGCTCGTGGTCTTTCTGCTGGTGAGTTCCCTGCGTGCGGTCTGGGGCTGGGCATCGGCGCATTTTGCCCGGATGCCGGGGACGAGCCTGTGGGTTTGGCGGAATCACTGGCTGGGGCTGCTGATGCTGGGCTTCACTTTTTTCTTCATCGTCGGACCACGGCTGGTGGAGTCTCACCAGATCTTTGGGCAGGCCTTTTTCAGCCACACAGATCAGGTGCGCTGGCTGGACAGTGCGGATGAAGCGCAGCGGTGGATCGAAACGCATCCCGATGCCGCGAGCCTGGTGCGCGAACCCGTTCTCGAGCGTCCCTCCGCAAATGTGCTGAACGGGCGCAGCCATGCTGAACTGCTCGAACGGCTGGGCCTCGGAGCTGCGCTTGTCGGGAGGGAACTCGGCTCGGCGATTGCCCAACTCGCCGCGATGCTTGGCATTTTGATCACCCTGGCCATGATCACCTGGACGCGGACGCCCAAGGCCAGTCACGCCGGCGAACGATTGCACCCCGAGACGGCGACGACGTTCCTGTTTGTCACCGTCGCGGTCGGGGCCTGCGCGCTGATCGCCTGCTGGGATGCGCCCGTGCTGCCGGTGCGGCACCTTCATGGAATGGTGATGCTACTGGCGCTGAGCCTCGTCTGGGCGGCCACCAGTCTGCTGCGCCGGGCCAAACGACGTGGCGTGAGCCGTTGGGCCATCATCAGCTACTACGTGGCGATGTGGGCGATGGTCGGATGGACGCTTTTGATGAGCCGGGCAACGCCTTGACTCTCCCGCCAGATGGATGAACACCTCCGCCCGCCAAATGGCCGCCCCCAAGCCCCACTTCATCCTCTGCTTCGACTTCGATGGCACACTGGTCAATCCAGAGGGCGATCCCGTCTTTCATCCCGCGCTCGGGCAGATGATCCAGCAGCTCCGTACCCAGGGAGCGGCCTGGGTGATCAACACCGGCCGCAGTCTCCAGCAGACGATCCAGGGGCTGGCCCAGCACGGGATCTTCATGCAGCCGGACTACATCATCGCCAAGGAGTGCGACATTTATCGGCCCGGTCTTTTCAGCAAATGGACCGACTTTGGCAACTGGAACCGGCAGGCACGAAAGGCGCATGACCGGTTCGTGAAGGATCATGAACCCTCCCTGACCGCGATCAGGCAACTGGTCGAGAGGCAGACGAAGGCGGAGTATCTGATCGGCGACTATGGTGAACTCGGCATCGTCGCCACCACGGAGGAGGAACTCGATTTCATCTGTGCTTTCATCGACACGCACACACGCCAGTTCCCGGACATCGGCTACCAGCGTAACGGCATCTACCTGCGCTTCTCCCACAGCGGTTACAGCAAAGGCACCGCCCTCAGCGAACTCGCCCGCATGCTCGGCATGGATGCCAGCCGCTGCTTCGCCGCCGGGGACAATCACAACGACCTCTCCATGCTCGATCCGCGCCACGCGCGCATGATCGCCACGCCCAGCAACGGCCTCCCGCCGATCAAAGCGCACGTCATAAGCCATGGCGGCTTCGTGGCGAGCCGGCCCGCGAGCGAAGGCATGATCGAGGCGCTGGGGCACTACTTCGGCGGCGGGCGGCAGGTTTGAGGCAACGACGGGTGGGCCAATCTTGCGCTGCACACATCCTGCCTTGCCTTCATTCTCAATTAGGCTACCAGCTTGTCTCAACATGGACCCCCGAATCAAAGAGCGGCTCGAAGCGCACCTTTCCTCCTCCGGCCTCCGCCGCACAAGGCAGCGTGACGTCATCGTGGAGGCTGCTTTTGCCACGGACGACCACTTCAACGCCGACGAACTGCTGGAAAAGACCCGCAAGCTCGACCGCACCATCTCCCGCGCCACGATTTACCGCACCCTCCAGCTCCTGGTCGAATGCGGCCTGCTGCGTGAGGTGGATCTCGGGCGCGACCAGACCTTTTACGACCCCAACTTCCTCGACAAGCCGCAGCACAACCACCTCATCTGCCTCGACTGCGACCGCGTCGTCGAGTTTGAAGACGAAAACGCCGCGCTGCTGCACGACTGCATCACGCGCCGTCTCGGCTTCCAGCCGCAGATGAAATCCATGCGCATCGAGGCCAAGTGCGACGAACTGGCCCGCACGGGCAAATGCCACTTCAAGGCCGCCCGCGAAGCCGCGCTGGCCTGAGAATTCTTTGTGGGCGGTTCCCGCAGGATCAGAGATCAGCGCAGCACGCTTTTCCGCGCGGGATTCACCAACTCGGTGACCTTTGCCTGCTCCAGTCGATCCAGGAGTTCACCCGCACCGGCTTGTAGCTTGAAAGCCATCTCGTCCTTGGTCAGCGGAATCGCAGCCAGGAAGCGGATGGTGCGGGCGGGTGGCACGAGGAGTTCATGAAACTCGACGCTGGTCGTCATTGGCGGCACGAGCATGAAACCGACCAGCGACGTGTCGTTCGCCAGGGGCTCAGCGGGATCGCCATTCGGCACGGTGTGCCAGTAGCTGAGCCAGGTCTTGTACTCATGGGGCAGCCGGGCCAGCATCTTCAGCCAGCGGACGGGCCAGTAGTTCCGCTCATCTTCAAAGTGCTCTTGGCCGAGCTTCCATGTCGGCGGCAGGCAGAGCATGATTTCAGCATGGGTGTAGTCTTCGGCTCCCTCGGGTGGGTGCATCGGCAGGTCGCTCATGCCGCTCGTCACCAGGATGAACCAGGGGCGCTCGGCCGTCGGTTTGATGACGTGGATGTCGATGTGGACCAAGTCGGACACCAACTCATGCCAAACGTAGTCCACCTTGCCGATGTGCTCCTCGATGTGTTCTTCGATGGCGCGCAGGTTTGACTCGCTCATATCTGGAGGCACCCAGCCTGGGGCGCGGGCCTGATGTTTATAGAGCGTGCTGCCGCCCTCGCTGACTCCGGCGACCTTGGGAGTGGAGGTGACGGGGAGGAAGATGGCCCGATGTTCGTTCACCAATTCCCCATCGGCGGTGGCGATGAGCTTGAGCGGGCTTTCCTCGTGGTCCGGCAGCGTGCAGGAAAGCACGCCGTCCTGAAGCTCGAAGGTGCCTGCGTATTCCTGCTCAAAGCCCGGCGCATCCTCCTGCGCTTCGCCATTGATCAGCAGTCGCCCAGAGATTCGCAGCCAGCAGCGCTGCTCGATGTCCAGCCGCCATTCGGAAGTGATCCATTGAGAGCCGCGTGTGCCGTCCTCGGCTCATGCATCACCGTCTCGCATTCCCAGACCCAGGTGCCAGCCAGGGCTTCCGGTGTGGCCTCCTTCCACGGCAAAGGCGGTGGCATGGTCTTCTGGCTCTCTCTCGCAGCATTCGTCGCCGCGATGCGTTGCTCCGAGATCACACGACGCATCTTTCGTTCACCCATGGCGAGGCCCCAGGGAATGCGCAGCTCATCCGGCCAGAACTTGCAGGGGATGATGAGCACATCATGAACCTTCCGGACGAGCACGAGAAGCGGCACCAGCCGCCCACCCAGCGCCCCTTCCGGCAAATGATCCCGATGTCCCCAAAACGTGGAGGTGAAGCAGGCCAGCCCCTGGCTGAATGACGCTGGCACCTTCATTCCGAAACCACGGTCCCTTTCATTTCGGAGATGCGTCACGATCTCCTGCTCCTCCGCTGGAAAGTCCTCGGTCGGCTGGTCTGCAAACTTCGCATCACGCAAGGCATCAGCGATCACGGGCAGCTTCTCCAAAGCCTCCGCGTCCGTCGCTGTGAGTGAGTAAACCACCTCGCCCGGCAGATCCGTCTCACCGGGGAGCTTGAGCGCCCGGTTGGCCACAATGACGTGCCCCCAGATGATCTTCCCCTGCTTCCAAATCTCCTTTTGCCGCAGCAGCGTGTCGATCAGCGGCTCGTCGGCGGGTTGCATGCCTCGCAAGCTGGCCGGGATGGGAAAGACCTTGTCTCCCCAGCTAAAAAACCCGATGCGCCGGGGCTCAGGACCGAACTTTTGACGGATGAAATCGAGGGACGGGGACATGATGCTCCGCTTTTATCCCGATCCTGCTCACGCTGACAAGCCTCTGGTGCGGAAGCAACATGCACTTTCGAGCGCGCCAGCATTTTGGAGTGCTGTGGGAAGCGAAGCGCCAGACCGCTTTCGTCGGCATGGTTGGCGAGCGGAAGTCGGGAGACTCCGGAAAGCGGTGTCACGGCCACCGCACTCCAAGACGCTGCCGCGATGTTCGATCAGGCCAGCCGCGCATCGATGTCTTTTTCAAGGAATGCCCAGAGGCTTTCGAGGGAGGCGCTGACTTTGGTTTTGGCAGAGGCGAGTTCGGCTTTGCTGAGGCTTTGCCCGGCTGGGGGGACCTGGCGTGCGAACATGTAGTATTTGATTTTGGGCTCGGTGCCGGAGGGGCGGACGGCGAAGCTGCGGCCGTCGGCGAGATCGACGAAGAGCATTTTCTCGGTGGAGACGGGTTCGCCTTCTTCGTCGAGGATGCCGGGCTTGCGGAAGTCGCGCACGGCGGTGACGGGGCTGCCATCGACGCTGGTGGGGGGATTGGAGCCGTAGCTGTCGGCGAGTTTGGCGATCTGGGCGGCTCCGCTGGCGCCTTCGAAGGTTTTGCTTTGGTTGACTTCGAGGAAGTAGCCGACGTCGCTGTAGATTTCGTCGAGGAGGCCGGTGATGGTGAGGTCGCGGCTGGCGGCGTAGGCGGCGAGTTCGGCGAACATGACGACGGCGCCGTTGCCGTCTTTGTCACGGCTGAAGTCGTCGCCCATGTAGCCGTAGCTTTCTTCGCCGCCGAAGACGAGGAATTTGCTATGGGCGAGGCGTGCGGCGCGGGAGTCGGCAGCGGGGAGGTCGCGGTAGGTGGCGAGGATTTCGCAGGGGAGGGCGGCTTCGTATTTGGCGAGCTTGGAGCTGATCCATTTGAAGCCGGTGAGGGTGTTGACGCACTGGACGCCGAATTTGGCGGCGATGGTGTCCTGCATGGGGCTGGTGACGAAGGTCTTGAGGAAGACGGCGTTCTTTTTGTTGTCGGCATTGAGGATGCCGAGGTCGAACATGGTCTTGAGGCGATACCAACCCATGAGTGCGCCGGTCTGGTTGCCGGTGAGGAGCTGCATTTCGCCCTGGTCATTGCGGACGCCGACGCCCATGCGGTCGCAGTCGGGGTCGGTGCCGATGACGATGTCGGCGCCTTCTTTGTTGGCGAGATCGACGGCCATTTTGAGGGCGGGTGCGTTCTCGGGGTTGGGGGATTTGACGGTGGGGAAGCGGCCGTCGCGGATGTCTTGCTCGGGGACGGTGAGGAAGTTGAAGCCGAGTTTTTTCAGGAGGACGGGGACGAGGACGCCGCCGGTGCCGTGGAGGGCGGTGAAGACGATTTTGAGGTTCTTGGCTTTGTCGCCCTTCAGCAATTCGGGCTGGAGCATCATGGTCTCGACGCGGGCGAGGTAGAGGGCGTCCATGTCGGCTCCGAGAATGGTGATCTGGCCCTGGTCGGCGGCGGGGAGGGGGGAGTAGGCTTCGTCTTTGAGGGCGTTGACTTCTTTGATGATGCCGGTGGCGTGGGGCTCGACGATGCCTGCGCCGTCGCTGAAGTTGACTTTGAAGCCGTTGTCGTGGGCGGGGTTGTGGCTGGCGGTGAGCATGACGCCGGCGTCTGCGCGGAGCTGGCGGACGGCGAAGGACATTTCGGGGGTGGCGCGGCAGTCGTCGAAGAGATAGACGTCGGCGCCGTTTTCGGTGGCGATGTGGGCGCAGCGCTGGGCGAACTCGGCGGAGAAGTGGCGGGTGTCGTGGGCGAAGACGATGCTGGGTTTGCCACCGAGGCCGGCGGCGGCGCGGTAGGCCTTGGCATAGGTGACGAGGCCGCGGGTGGCGCGGCCGACGTTGTAGTAGTTCATGGCGTTCGTGCCGACGCAGGGGTGCTCGGGGCGCTGATCGGCAGCGGCGGTGCCGCGCTCGGCGGCGGTGACGATTTTACCGACGGTGCGTCCGCGGAGGCCGCCGGTGCCGAATTTGAGGGCCTGGTAGAAGCGGTCATTCAACTCAGCCCACTGGCCGGCGGAGGCGAGTTCCTCGATGCTGGCGCGATAGACGGGGTTCGGGCTGGCAGCGAGCAGGGCCAGGATGTTTTCGTGGCTGGAGGCGAGGAGCTGACCGGCGTCAGTGGCGGACTTGAGGGTGGCTTCGAGGGACATGAGGGTGTCGAGAATAGCGGGGGCTGGCAGATTGGCAATCTTCTCCCTCGTTTGGAGGGGATCTAAAACGGGGGCTCCCCCCCGGAATCGGTCTTAGTGAAGCGCCTGAATTTCAGCTTGCCGAATCAACGCTCTGTACTACAGTCGCGCTCCTTGTCCCGGACAGCGTTTGTAATTTGAGTGAGAGTGGGGTGCGCCCCGCTCTCTTTTTGTCTGGGGATGGAACGATTTTTTATGACCAGCGAACTCAAAGCACTATTCGATTACTACGAGAAGGAAAAGGGCATCGACCGCGACCGAATGGTCGAGGTTCTCTCCCTGGCACTTCTTGCTGCTTCGAAAAAGAGCATCGGCCCCGCCCGAGAACTGCGCATCGCCATTGATCCTGAGAAGGGTACGATTCGTGCCTTTGCCAAACTGATCGCTGTCGAGGAAGTCAAAAATCCTTGGGAAGAGCTGCCTATGAAAAAGGCCCTCATCCTGAAAAAGGACGCGCAGCCCGGCGACGAGATCGACATCGAGGTCACTCCCAAAAACATGGGCCGCATCGCCGCCCAGACCGCGAAGCAGACCATGATGCAGCGCGTCCGCATGGCCGAGAAGGAAAATCTGTATGACGAGTTCAAGGACCGTACCGGCGACGTCGTAAACGGCACCATTCGCCGCTTCGACAAGAGCGACGTGATCGTGGATCTCGGCAAATTTGAAGGCGTCATGCCAAATAAGGAACGTGTGCCGACCGAGGAATACACGATCGGCGACCGCATGCGCTTCTATGTGAAAGCCGTGGAGAAAGAGGGCGTCCGTGGCCCTGAGATCGTGCTCAGCCGCGCGCATGTGAACTTCGTCCGCCGCCTCTTCGAATTTGAAGTGGCCGAAATCGGAGACCACACCGTCGAGATCTCCAGCATCGCTCGCGAACCTGGCTACCGAACCAAGGTGGCCGTGAACAGTGCTGATACGAAGGTCGATCCCGTCGGTGCTTGCGTGGGCCTGAAGGGCAACCGCGTCAAAAACATCGTCCGCGAACTGAACAACGAGAAGGTGGATATCATCCGCTGGTACGCCGACCCGGTCGAGTTCATCAAAGAAGCACTCAAGCCCGTCAAGGTGCTGAGCATCCAGCTCACGCCGGACAAAAAGACTGCCCGCCTCACCGTGCGTGAGGATGAGCTGTCCAAGGCCATCGGACGCCGTGGTCAGAACGCCCGTCTCACCTCCCGCCTCGTCGGTTTGGAGCTCCAGATCGAGCGTGACGAGCACGCCGAAGAGGTCTTCGAAGGCCAGATGGACACCGCTGCCCAGGACCTCGAAAAAGCCCTCGGCATCAATCTCGAAACCGCCCGCAAACTCGTCCTTGGTGGCATGGGTGACCTCAAGCTTCTCCGTCAGGTCGAGCTGGAAGATGTCAGTGACGCCCTCGCCGGTGATGATCTGCTCGCGAAGCAGGTTTACGAACGCATTCAATCTTACAACCCATCTGGAGAGTAGCCATGAGCCTCTCCGCCTCCATCCTTCACCCCGCCTCCCCGACCGCCCCACCAGCCGCTCGCACGACGCTTATACTTCCACATGCCTCCCCGTTCCTCCTCATCGAAACCCAGCCAAGACACTCCCGACAGCATCGCTGACGAGGTAGTGCTGGAGAGCGCCCCTGCCAAGAAGACGGCAAAGAAAAAGGAGGTGCTCTCGCTGATCGAAGAGGAGAAACCCAAAGGAAAAACAGCACCACGCAAGGACACGAGTGCAGGCACTTTGCCTCACATCGGAGTCAAGCCGGTGAAAGTGGTGGCAAAGCCAGAGCCAGAGCCCGAGCCACCGAAGAGAACGCTCGATGATGCTAAGCGCGAGGCATTGAACCTCTTTGAAGAGGACGAAAAACCCAAGGTCAAACGCGTCCGCCCAGCGGATACAACCACGCCTTCGGGCCTGAGACCCATCTCCATGCTTCGTGAGCCGGGTCCCGCAGCCACCGGGCCAGTGCCAGTTCCGGCTGTCGTTGCACCCCCAAAGCCTGCCGAGCCAACCGAGCCCGAGTTCGAGATCAATGAAGCAGGCGAAAAGATCATCCATCTGAAGCCGCCGATCATCGTCAAAGATCTGGCCGAAAAGATGGGCCTCCGCCCCTTCAAGATCATCGCCGATCTGATCAATCTGAAAGTCTTCGTCGCCAATGCCGACAAGGCCATCGAGCTTGAAGTCGCCGAAAAGATTTGTGAAAAGCACGGATTCAGGCTCGAGCGCGAGAAGCGTGAAAAGGGCGGTGGTGTTCACAAGATCGAGGAAGTCATCGTCGAGCCCGTCGCCCAGGTCGTCGAAGAGGTCGAAGAGGAGAAACTCGAACTCCGTGCGCCCATCATCACCTTCATGGGGCACGTCGATCACGGCAAAACGTCCCTTCTGGATGCCATTCGCAAAACCCAAATCACTTCAGGTGAGGCTGGGGGCATCACCCAGCACATCGGTGCTTACAGCGTCTTCCATGACGGCAAGCCCATTACCTTTATCGACACCCCTGGTCACGCCGCTTTCTCCGCCATGCGTGCTCGCGGTGCCAACGTGACGGACATCGTCGTCCTCATCATCGCTGCCGACGACGGCATCATGCCGCAGACACGTGAGGCGCTCAATCACGCCAAAGCCGCTGATGTGCAGCTCATGATCGCCATCAACAAATGCGATCTCCCTGCCGCCAACATCCTGCGCGTCAAATCACAGCTTCAGGACATGGGGCTCGCACCTGTGGACTGGGGTGGTGACATCGAGTGCATGGAAGTTTCCGCGAAGACGGGACTCGGCATCGACAACCTGCTCGAAACCATGGCCCTCCAGGCCGAAGTGCTCGAACTCAAAGCCGATCCCAAAGCCCCGGCACGCGCCACCGTCATCGAGTCCAGCATGGTCGCAGGTCGTGGTCCGGTAGCGACGGTCATTGTCCGTCAGGGCACGCTCCGTGTCGGCCAGGCCTTCATCTGCGGCCCGCATTGGGGCAAGACCAAGGCACTCATGAATGACCGAGGCGAGGCCATCAAAGCTGTGCTTCCAGGCATGCCGGTCGAACTCGTCGGCTTCAGCGACATGCCACATGTCGGCGATGAAGTCGTCGTCATGGAAAGCGAGCGAGTGGTGAAAAAACTCAGCGAGGAACGTCTCGAAGAGCTGCGCCAGAAGAAGCTCGTCACCCGCCGTCGTGCCACGATGGAAGATCTCTTCGCCAACATCGAAGAAGGTCAGAAGAAGGTCTTCAAGGTCGTCCTCAAGACCGACGTTCAAGGCTCTCTCGAAGCCATCACCAAATGTCTCAACGACATCGAGAGCGACAAAATCAATCTCCGCATTCTTCACAGCGATGTGGGTCCGGTGAACGAATCCGACGTGCTCCTCGCCTCCGGTTCAGACGCCATCATCATCGGCTTCAACACCAAGGTCGAGAACAAAGCTCTCACTGCCGCCAAGCGTGAGGGGGTGCAGGTCAAGCTCTACTCCATCATCTACGAACTCATCGATCAGGCCAAGGAAGCCATGACTGGCATGCTCGATCCGCTCACCCGTGAGAAGGTCATCGGACACGCCAAGGTGAAGCAGGTCTTCAAGGTGCAGAAAGGCTACGTCGGCGGTTCCCAGGTCACTGATGGCCGTATCGACCGCAAGCAGCGCGCCCGCGTGCTGCGTGGTGGTCAGGCTGTTTATGACGGCGGTATTGAGACTCTGCGCCGCTTCCAGGACGAAGTCCCCGAAGTCCGCAACGGCCTCGAGTGCGGTATCAAGCTCCATGGCTTCAGCGACTACGAAGAAGGTGACGTCATCGAGTGTTACGAACTCGAGAAAATCGCCCAGGCCCTCTAAGACATCATGTCCCAGCGCATCCCAAGAGTGAATGAACTGATGAAGCGCGAGCTCAGCACGGTGCTGGAGCGCGGTTACCGGTTTGACGGCGTCGTGCTCACCATCCATGAAGTCGTCACCGCGCCGGACCTGCGTCAGGCATCCGTCTGGGTTGGTGTCCTCGGCAAGGCGAAAGACGAGGCGGCCATCATCGAAAAGCTCAACAAAGAGCGCGGCAACATCCAGCGCGAACTCTACAAGCGCGTGAAGATGAAGCACAGCCCCCAGCTCTTGTTCCGCCTGGATAAAACCATCGAGCGCGCCGTCGGCCTCATCAACGCCATCGACAATCTGCCGCCACCCCTGCCCGACCTCGATCCCGAGGCCGCGCCGGTGGATCACTTCAAGAAGTGAGCGGGTTCGGCATCAGCCGAGCTTCAGTTCGATGACCTCTTTGTTTTCCGCTGTGGCACGCAGACCGGTGAGTTCTTTTACGGCACCTGCTTCGGGCTCGGTGATTCGCAGGTTGTAGTCACCTTCGGCGAAGACGTGGGGCTGCCATTCGGCGCTGTTCAGGCGCAGAGAATAGATGAGTTCGCCAGACTTGGCGTCGATGACCTCCACGACGGCGCTTTCGCTGTCGGCGATCTTCAAAGTCGGTAGGTGAGCTTTGGCACTGCGGCCATACTGATCGCGCTCGGTGGAGATGACGGGCCAGGTGGGGAATTGCTCGGCTCCGATGCTGTCGAAGGGCCAGCATTCGCAGGTGATGGTGCGCTGCTTTTTATCAAAGCGGACCATGCCGAAACCGGAGGCTTTGTCGGTCATGTTTTCCATGGTTTCCTTGCGCGGTTGATGAGAACCGTTTTTCACGGCGAGCACGTTCATCGGATGGCCGAAGTGGTCGGTGAAGTCGCCGGTGAGTCCTTGGCCGGGCTTGAGATTGTTGACCTTCTCCGTCGGCTCCCACCAGCGCGGATAGCCGACATTCACCGCAGGTCCGGCAAAAGCCACGCCGGCATCGCGGGGCTCATCGATGCCATAATGCACGACGGCAGGCAGATGCTGATCTCCGGCGAGGTGGAAGGCGTGGGCTTTGCGAATGACACGAAGCGCAGCATTGCGGGCCTTTTGCGGCCAGCCGTTCTGATCATAGTCCATGCGCAGCACTTGCCGCTCGCCGCCGTGAGTCGTCGCCATGCCGGTGAAAATGGTCTGGGAGATCACGGCCTTCATCTTGGCACCCTGCCAGTCACGCACCCAGCGCTCCAGGAACTCCATTTGCTTGCCGCCGAGGAGTTCGAGCCCTTCGATGTCCGAGAGCTTCGGGTCGGCGTCGGGATTGATCATGTGATCGGGACGCTCATCGGTGGGCGGCACATTGCCTTCGGGCGCGGATTTGAACTGACGATCCGCCAGGATGGCAAAGCTGATGCCGCCATAGGTCATCGAGCCGTAGTAGTTGATGATGCCTTGCTTGCAGGGTTTCGAATCATAGGCGTCGGGGTGATGCGCGGTCTGCGTGCGATGCACCACGTTCACCCAGTCTGCCATCATCTGGTAGCCGCCGGATTCCTGACTCTTGGTTTGTGGTTCGCCACCAACGCCCCAAAGGTTGCCTTGATAAACATCGTGATCATCCGGCAGCGAGACACTCGGGCGATCCTTCGTGAGATCACGCCAGGTCCAGCCGTGGAAATACCACTTCCGCAGGTAGTCGATGATGGCGGGCTCCAGAGGATCACGCTGCACGCCATAACCAGCGGTGCTTTCGTAAAACTGATCGCCAACGAAGGCCATCATGTCGGGGTTTAGTTTCGCCACAGCGGCAACGTAAGGCGCATTCGGGAAGGCGGTGTGGATGTTGCAGGAGATGTCGGCGACGCTGAAGTGATCCAGCGCGGCGGGATCGCGGCGGATGGTGCCGGTCAGATGATGCGTGTGATTACCGTCGCGAGTCTTCATCACATAGCTGAGGCGGTAAGGGATGTCCTGACTCGTATCCCAGTCGGTGATGCGGAAGTTGGCGGTGCGTGCCTGCGCATGGATTTGGGCGGTGGAGATGACTTTCCAGGCATCGCCATCTTCGATCTCAAAGCGCACTTCACGGGTGTCATCGGCCCCGAGTGGTGGCATCTGCACGGTCATCTTCATGATGCTGCCACTGAGGGTGTAGTGATTGAAGAGCAGCGGGCCAAAACGATGCGTTTCATCCACGGCGACCTTGCTGCCGCTGATCGTCCAGTCGCTGAACCAGAACAGGCCGTTGCCCACATCCTGGCCAGGCTCGGCCTTTTTCTTTTTCGCTCCTGCACGTGGACCTTCTGGGCCAAAATTGCAGCCGATGGCGAGGTTGCCGATGAGTTGATTGGGGCGCAGGTCCTCCTTGGTGAGTTCGCCGAGCACGCGGCCGTCTTTTGCATCCAGCACGATGAGCTTCAAAACATAAGCGTTGCCCTTTTCGTAGGCAGCGAGGTTCAGTTTCACGCTCTCCACCGAACCCAACTCGACCTGAGATAGAGGCTGGCGTGCATCGCCAAAGAAAAGCCCGCCTGTGGCGGTGATGCCGACATCCCAGCCGGAGGAAAAGGCGAGGTTGTTCCGGTAGTCGCGGAGCTTTGGGTAGTCCCGCAGCGTGCCGAGGATGCCGATCTTGAAGCCCGCGCTGCCTTTCCCATCGCCTGCGAGACTGCCACCACCGATTCGTCCGAGCGTGACGCTCATCTGGAGGTCGCCCTTCCGGTCCGCCAGCTCACAGGTCAGCACATGCACATTGCGGTTCGGTTTGGCGGCGATGCACTCCGCGCGGCCTTCACGCACCTGCCAGTCCTGCATCGGATTGGCCCAGAGCTGCTCGCCGAGCCAGACTCGGTCGAGGTCGTTCTTCCACGGGCTGATAAAGTGCGCTGGCGCGGATAAAGCGGAGGCGGAAGTGGGCAGCAGGGAGACAGCGGCGAGCGCGGTGGACTCGGCGATGAACTGGCGGCGTGAGGTCGGCATGGTGCGCCATTCAACAGCGGCGCGCACGCGCGTCTTGCACTTTGCTTACCGCCGCCACTGATACATCCAGCGCTCGGAGATGGCTTTGTCGCCGTCTTTGAGGTCGCAGGTCATCTCGACGAGGTTCGTCGCGGGCGGCACATCGATCTTGAAGAAGGCACGCCAGCCTTTGGTTTCGTGGCTGTACATGACGCGCTTGTCGAGCACCTTGGCGTCGCCGTTGCTGATGGTGACGTCGATGTCAGGCACCCAGTCTTGTGGCTTGTCAGGAGCGAGAGCACCCTTGGTGAAATCGACGACGTAGAGGTGGTCGTCGCTATCCATCACGAAGCCGCGGCGGGTGGAGATGACCTTGCCGAGCAGGCCTGGCAGGTGCTCCTCCAGCCAAGCGAGGCGGTACTCAAACTTCAGCGGCTCCTGCGGCGTGGCGGGCAGCACGGCAGGCTTCCACATGGCGACGATATTGTCCCAGGTCTCCTCACCCGTGGAGAGTTCGACGAGGACGACGCTGCCTTTGCCAAAGCCGGTGCGCGGCTCCACCCACACGGCGGGTCGGCGATGATAGACGGCTTCGAGATCCTGGAAGTTATTGAAGTCGCGATCACGCTCAGCGAGTCCGAAGCCCTTGAGCTTGTCGGTTTCAAGGATGCTCAGGCGCAGGTCGCGGCTGACATCGAGCGGACGCCAGATGGAGGGGCCGCCTTCGATCTCGATCTGCAAACCGTCGCTGTCATGCACCTCGGGGCGGAAGTCGTAGGGCTTCGGGTGGCTGTTTTCGCCAAACCAATACATGCTGGAGAAAGGTGCGATGCCGAGCATTTCGACCTTTTGGCGGAGATGGAGGGTGGCTTTGACCAGCGTCTCCGTGGTCTTGCCTGGCATGACATCAAACTGATACGCACCCGTGATGCTGGGGCCGTTGAGCAGAGCCAGAACCTTGAAGAATTTGTCGCCCGGCTTTGGCGGCGCGAACCAGAAGTGCGTGAAGTCGGGGAACTCTTCGGGCTTGCCGCCGATGGTATTCACCGCCACGCCACGTGCGCTGATGCCGTAACCGAGCTCGGTGGTGACAGCACGGTAGTAGCTCGCGCCCATGAAGACCATGAACTCGAAGGGCTTCTTCATCATCGAGTCGGGAGCGAGCACTCGGAAGCCGGCGTAACCGGCGGGCGGCGTGAATTTCTCCGGCAGCTTGAGGTCGTCGTAGTCGAAGAATTTTTGATCGAAAGGCACCCCCTTGGCTTTGTCTGCACCTGTGGCGAAGAAATGAACCGGCTTCTTAAACATCCAGCCTGGGTGGAAGAACTCGACGCGATAGACATCACCCGCGTCGGCAAAGAGCGCCTTGTCTCGCAAGAAGCGGATCTTGCGGTGACCATCGTATTTCAGGCCCTCGAAGAAGGGATCGAGCTTCTGGCTGGGGGCCACATACGGCTTGAGCGCGAGCTGTGCGGCCAGCTTTTCCAGCGAGGCGAAGTCCGTGACCTGTTCCGGTGTGATCTCCTGGGCGATGGAGTTGATCTGCCAGAAGGCAGACAGACACAAAACGAGGGACGCGGAACGGGGAGAGATCATGCGGGAGAGGGAGATTCGGGAGCGGCCTAGAATGCGCCCTCCCCCCGGACAGTCAACCCGCACGGCGATGATCTGCGGGGAATGATGTCGGCAGAAAGCAGGACGCCCGACTTCCTCGCAGAAGACCTCATTTTCACAGGCGATCTGGTCATCGCTTTGGCGGAGGATTCACGGGAGTAGTGGACGCCTGACACAGCGGTGAGGTGTAGTTCACTCGCCATCTACGGAGCGAGTGAAAGGTCGTCAACCTGACGGGAAAAGCACCGTGTTCTCTGTGGTTGGACTCATGGGCCAAGTCCTGCTGCTCAGAGAACCTCAGGCAGGATGCTCACCAGCGGACGACCACCTTCGCCGCCGAGCTTTTCGTCGAGGGCCTCCAGCCGTTGGATGAGGTCGGCCACGTGCTTGCGGGGATACATGCCGCCTGCGGCCTGGCAAAAGTGAGTGCGGCAGCCGAAGGGACGATGCTCATAAATCGTGCAGCGCCCATCGGAGCCAAGCAGGGGGCAGGCTCCATCGGGATGTGGTTTCAGTTTGGTGCGGCCACTGGCGCGCACGCCACGGGCGGCAAAGAGCGCCTCGCCCAGGGTGAGCATCGGTGTGTGACCACTGAGGCGGAAATGGCAGCAGTGCTTGCGCACTTCGCAGTCTCTCGGCAGAGCACGCGAAGCCAGATCTGCATAGATGCTGCGGATCTCCTCCCGTTCATCTGGGCGGCTAGAGTTGGTTTTTCGTTGGCGGGAACCCATGCGACTTCTGCTTTCCATCGGACGTGAGGGGGCGCAAGGACGGGCGCAGCTTGAGATGCCATTGATACTCGAGTTGGAAACTCGGGGCACCAGCTTACGACTTGGAAAGTCGTTCTACGTCACTGCTCCTCGACCGAGAGGCGGAAGAAGCGGCGCTGGCCGTCGAGCGGGACAACGAATTGACGAGTCGGGTTCACGGGAGCGGCGGGGCTGCCATCGTTGCCAGGGACGTTCCAGAGGGACCAACTCGTGAAGTCGGTGGTCGTTTGCACCTGGACGCGACGACCTTGCAGATTCGGGAACTGGACGGCGACATTGCCGGAGGAGACGGAGATGCCTGGGCGAAGAATGGAGGCGGCATCATCAGGATCGGTAAGGGCCATGAACTCGTCTTCGTTGCTCACGCCATCGCCATCGGCGTCGTTGTTCGGATCACCCGCGGGGCTGGTGGAACTGCCGAACTGGGTGAGCCGCCATTCAGCGTAGGTCTGACGGCTGGCCATGCTGTTGATCCAGTCGAGCACGACTTGCGTGCCTTCGGGGTCGATGACGGCGGTGGCGAGCGGGGGCATGCGGGTGTAGCCGCCACTGGCGCTGAGACGATTCCAGATGACGGATTTGTCGTTGAAGCCGCGCACAAGGGCTTTGTGATCCCCGGCCTGCACATTGCCGACGTGGGCGTCGATCATGGTGCTCTGCGTCAAAGACAGCTCGGGGCGCATGTCGAAGGCTCCGATGCCTGTGCCACCGGCTTGATGGCAATACGAGCAGTTCACGGCGAGCCAGCTCCGTGCGCGTGTTTCGAGCGTGGCGCTGGTGTCGGTGGGTGTGTGGAATTTCGGCAGGGTGTTGAACTGCGTGGGCGCATTGCTGAAGTAACCGGCGTTGGCGAGGAGTTCGAGGAAGTTGCCGCTTTGACCGCCGAGCGTGCCGGTGCGGTTGAGCTGTCGCGTTTCAAAGCTCAAACCGTGACCACCCTGCGGGGTGTGGCAGGCGAGGCACTCGCTGCGGCTGGGGATGCGCCAATGCACGTTCGTCGGGGTGCCGCTGATGACGACGTTCATGTCGAAGTCCTCGCCACCATCGGCCACGAGGAAGGCTTCCGTGCCGGTTTCATTCCAGCGATAGCTGACGCCATAGCTTCCAGTAGCGTTGATCATGAGCAGACGTGTCTCCAGGCGCTTTTTCGTCGCCGGATTGCCACGCGTCATCTCGTAGTCGAAGTGTTTGATGAACAACGCACCGCTCGGCAGGCTCCAGTTGCCATCCTGCACAAAGCCAAAGGTGTCGGAACCGTTCGGCAGCATGAACCAGCGGCTCTTGATCGCGTAATCGCTCCAAAACGGCAGATTGATGTCGTAGCGCTCGATGCCGGGATTGAAGCTCAAATCGCTCAAATCGGCAAAAAGGCCGGTTTCGCTCAGTTTGGCCGGGAAAGTCGTATCGACGGTCTGCGACACGAGACGACGCACTTTGCCGTCGCCGTAGTCGAGCATCAAAATATCGCCATTCGCCGGATCGGGATCGAGCATGAAAGCCACGACGCCCGCTTCGCCCGTGATGCGCTCGACGGTGGGCGGATTCGCGCCATTGCGCTGCAAGGACCAGATGTGACCGCTGACGAAGTCGCCAAAGATGTACTTCCCGGCCAGCGCCGGATATTTGGAGCCGCGATACACGAAGCCGCCGGTGACACTTCGGCCTTCGAGAGCACCGCCGCCGTGGAAGTAGCTCCACAACGGTGCGATCGGGGTGAAGCCAGGCGGCGGGCTCGTTTTGGGGCCTGCAGCGGCGGCCTCGAGATAGCTCCAGCCGTAGTTGCCACCGGGAACGATGACATTCACCTCTTCCCAAGAATCGAGGCCGACCTCGCCAGCCCACATCTCACCGGTTTGCGAGTCCCAGTTGAACTGCCAGGTGTTGCGCATGCCGATGGCATAGATCTCGGTGCGTAGCGTGCCGGTCAAAGCGAGGCCGTTGAAGGTCGTCGCGCCGACGAAGGGATTATTCGCAGGCACTTTGTAGAAGGCCTTGTTCGAGTCCGCCGGGTTCGGAACGATGCTCGCGTGCGTATTCGGCTCCAGGTTCGCGGGCAGGCGATCCACGTCGATGCGGAAGATGCCGCCCCAGAAGTCCTTGTCGATGCGCTGGGCATTGTTGTTGCCGTCATTGAGGCCGCCGGCATCGCCCGCGGACCAGTAGAGATAGCCCTCGGGACCAAAACGAATGCTGTCGATGTTGTGAATGCTCGACGGATTCGCCTGCGTGATGAAGGGCTGCTCGCTGGCGGTATCGCCGAGATCGAGATTGCCATTCACAGCGAGGAAACGGCTCACGCGGGCATATTTCGCGCCGCTGATGAGGAAGTTGTAAGTGACGAAGATCTGTCGGTTGGAGGAGAACTGCGGATGAAGAGCCAAGCCTTTCAGGCCGAGTTCATTGCCATCGTCCTCGAAGTCCTCGGTGGGTCGCGGATTCACCACGACGGCCACATCAAGGAAGAGCGTCTTCACTGGCGTGGCGCTGTGGATGTCGTTGATGAGCCAGATTTTGCCGTTGCGCTCGCCGACGAGCACCTTGTTCGGATTGCCGGGCACATGCGTCATGCAGCTCGGCGCGGTGAAATTCAGCCCCGGTGTCGAATCGACCACCGCAAGGCCAGTCGTGGGCGGCAGCAGCGGCACGGTGCTCGTTTCATTCGCGATGCGAAGGGCGGAAGTGAAGGTGTAAGTCACCGTGACCGGCGCTGACTCGCCATTCGTTCCGACGAGTTTGTAAGTGAGCGAATCGCTCGCCGGTGTGCCTGTGGTGTGCGTGTAAAGAATACGACCGCTGCTGTCCACGCTAGCTGTGCCACTGCTCGGCGGCGTCACGATGACCACGCTGCCGACACCGGCGTCGTTTTTGCGCACATCGAGCAGCGCTTTTTTCGTGTGGCGCATGGTGATGGCATCTGGGAAAGCGGTGGGAGCGCCGAGAGCGCTTTGAAGCGCACGCCAGCTCGTGGTGGCGGCGAGGTTGTCCCACTGCGTGTCGCCATCAGCGCTGGAGGCGAGACGCACGGCGGTGATCCAGTTGTTGCCGGTGTAGGCACGCTCAGCGGCGATGGTGTTAGCGCTTTCCGGCTGCGTGAGGTCGGGGTTCACCCAAAGCACGAGTTTGTTCGCCACGAAGTCGAGCTTGGCGACGATGGTGTAGTTCGTGCCCGCGACGGGCACGATGCCGGAGTAGGTGTGGCCACTGGCGAGATCATGAATCGCGAACTCCCGTACGCCGCTGGTCGGATTCGTGGCAAAGGGCACGCCAAAGAGGAAGCGCTCCGTGCCAAAATCATAGAGGCTCATGCCGCCCCAGCTCACGCCCGCGTCACGCTGCATCTCGTAGCGCACATAGACGGCCTTCGCGGCGGAGGTGTCGGCGTCATTGATCGCACCATCGGCCTCTATGCCGTTGAAGGTACGCATCGCGCCCGCATTCCAGGTGCGTAGTTTGCCAGTGGCGATGTAGGGCGAATTGAACTCATGGCTCCAAGCCGATAGATCATTCGTGTAGAGCGGGCCAAAGGTGTTTTGGAAATCCCAGTGCTCGCCGCCTTGGCGCAGCGCCACCGGGCCGTCAGCATACGTGAACGTATCGGTGCCGATGACGAGATCGTTGCCGCTAGCTGGCGTGGTGGCTGGATAGGACACACTCGTGACTGCGCTCCAGCTCGTGGCGACGGTGAGCTTGTCCCAATACGTCGGCGAATCGCCACCGGAGCCGAAGCGGAGTGCCGAGTGTGCGTTGGTGAAGGCGATGGTGGCATTCGGCGAGCCGGGTTCGCCGCCCGTGAGGCTCGGATTCACATACAGCGAAGCAAAACCGGTCGTGTAATCGACTTTGGCGATGATTTGGTATTTCAAACCGGCCACAGGCTCCAGGCCGGTGTAGTTCCACTGATTGGCACCGAGGTTGTGAATGCCAAGCTCGCGACGGCTGCTGGCGGGATTTAGGGCGAAGGGCACGCCGAACATCAGCCGCTCGTTGTTGCCGTCGTAGAGGCTCAAGCCGCTCCACGAGACGTTGTCGGCGCTGCGCTGCATTTCGAAGCGGTAATAGACGACCTTGTAGTTGGAGGTGGCGCTGAAGGTGCCATCGGCCTCTGGCGTCTCGTATTCGCGTTTCGCGCTGCTGTTCCAGGTCGTGAGTCGCTTCGAAAAGATGTAGGGCCAGCCTTCGACGTTGTCCCAGTTGCTGGCGAGCTGCGTGCGACCGATGAAGGCGTCGTTCGTGGTGCTGTTGTCGAAATCCCAGCCGAAGCCGCTGTCGCTACCGAGGATGTTGCCGTTGGCGTAATCGAAGTCCTCGCGGGCGATGATGACATCCGCGCCGCTCACGGCGGTGCTTTGCGGATAGGCACGCTGGATGGCCTCCCAGCCGGTGCCGACGGCCACATCATCCCAGGTCGTGGCACTGGTGCCGCCGCTGCCGAGGCGGATGGCGGTGTTCCAGTTGTCACTCTGCCAAGGACGCGTGGCGTCCGGTGCGCCCTCAGGCTGCGTGAGGTCAGGATTTACCCAGAGGCTGAGCTTGTCGTTCGCGTAGTCGATTTTGGTGACGATCGTGTACTCCGTGGCATCCAAGGCGGGTACGCTGGTGTAAGTCACACCGCCTTGGCCGATGGCAAAGTGCCGCTGACCGCCGACGACAGGCGGATTGAAATCCACGCCGAAGAAAATGCGCTCGTTGGCGAAGTCATACATGCTCACGCCTCCCCAAGTGGCCCCGGCGGCCCGCGTCATCTTCACCCGGTAATAAACCTGCTTGTAGCGGATGCCGCCCGTCTCACTCACCGCGCCATCGCCTTCATTTGGGAAGCCAAACTCGCGTTTTGCGGCGGAATCCATCGTGGTGAGTTTGTTCGTAGCGATGCTGGCGGTGCCAAACACATTGTCCCAGGTCGAGCTGCCTTCGCGACGCAGGCCGACGAAGCCGTCGCCGTCCTGATTGTCGAAATCCCAGTTCGTGCCGCCGTTCCGACCTGCGATGCTGCCATTCGCGTAAGTGAAGGTGTCGCTGCCGATGAGGATGTTTTGTCCGAGAGCGGCCACGGGGTTCGGATCAGGCATCGAATCGAGCTGAATGCGGAAGCGGTCCAACGCCACACCGTCTTCGCGAGCCACGACCCGCAGAGTGTAGGTGCCGCTGGCGGGGATCGTGACGGTCATCGCATTCTGTGCCGGAGCGGCCACATTCACCTGCGACTGACCACTGCCATCCCAGCCCTGCTGGCCGAAGTCGGAGGTGGTGTGATTGTAGTCCTCAAACCAGTCCAAAATGCTGGTGAACGCTGCGTCCGTGGCGATGCCCGCATAGATCGAGTCCGACGAAACGTCGTGGCCGTCCCAGCGCAAATAAATGCGGTAAGTGCCCGGCACGGTGAACTGCACGTAGTAGTCGATGCTCGGCCCGCTGCCCGCGCCGCTGAAAGGCACCGAACCCGGCCCGTTGTCCGGCTGCGCCTGCATGAAGAGCCCACCGCTGGCATTTTCAAACGTCACGCCACCCGGCACGACCGCATTCGTCGGCGCTTCGAGCCATTCATCGCCGTTTCCCGCCGCTTTCGCGTGGTAATTCTCCGCCTCGCCCGTGACGACGCCGTTGGTGACCACGTAGGGTGAGGTCGGTGGCAGCAGGCCTGCGAGGGCGGTGCTGGCGAACAGCGCAACGAGCACAAGGCTGGCAGACAGGCATTTCAGAATGAACCTGAAAATAACATGCCTAGAGGGGAGGCGGCCTCCCAGGCGATCTGAAAGCCATAGGCTAGGGGACATGGTTGGTGATTTTTTGTGAGAAGACTGAAGACTGTCTAACTTTGAAGCAAGAGCCGAATCAGCCACCCCAAGGTTTGGGCGGGGTGCAGAGGATGCCAGCCCGATGCTTGACGTCGCCTAGATGAATGAATAAAAGCGGCCGCATTCGGCCAAGAACATCCTTTCTCCAAGCTTGCGATCCGGCACAGCCCGTCTTAAAAGCAGAACGCAGCAGCCACCCACCGCCGATGTGGTGAAATGGTAAACACAGCAGACTTAAAATCTGCTGGGATAACATCCCTTACCGGTTCGAGTCCGGTCATCGGCACTCTGGTGGATCTCAGCGCGGGTATCTACCCTGCCTTGGTCCGGTCATCCACTGCCACGCATGTTGCAGATGGCTGCGCGGGTCCTTATATTCGGCTTCCCAGCCGAGCACGGCTTTGGCTTTGGCAGGATCGCAGATGAGTTCCGGCGGATCACCCGCACGACGCGGGCCATAGGTGACGGGGATGGTTTTTCCGGTCACGGCTTCGGCGGTTTGCAGGATTTCCTTCACGCTGAAACCACGGCCGGTGCCGAGATTGACGGGAGTTGTTTCGCCGCCATCACGCAGGTAGCCGAGAGCTTTGGCATGAGCACTGGCGAGATCGCAGACGTGGATGTAGTCGCGGATGCAGGTGCCATCGGGCGTCGGGTAGTCGGTGCCAAAGACGCTGATCTCGGGGATCTCACCCGTGGCGGCCATGAGGATGCGCGGGATGAGATGGGTCTCGGGATCGTGATCTTCGCCGATCTCACCGCTCGGGTCACAGCCGCTGGCGTTGAAGTAGCGGAGGAAGACGCACTTCAGGCCCCAGGCATGATCACAGTCGCGCAGCACGCGCTCCAGCATCCATTTAGAGGCTCCGTAAGGGTTCACGGGCGACTGCGGATGATCTTCGTTCATCGGTACGAAGACGGGATTTCCATACGTGGCGCAGGTGGAGGAAAAGATGAACCGTTTGCAGCCATGGCGCTGCATGGCCTCCAGCAGGATGAGCGGGGCTGCGAGATTGTTGCGGTAGTACTTCAGCGGATCGGTGACGGATTCACCGACATAGGCAAAGGCGGCGAAGTGCAGCACGGCCTCGGGTTTGTGCTCGGCGAAGAGGCGGTCCAGCAGGGCGGCATCGGCCATGTCGCCCTCGACGAAGGTCACGCGATCCAGCGGCAGCGCCTCGCGATGGCCAAAGACCAGACTGTCGAGCACGACTATCTTTTCTCCCAGCTCCAGCAGATGCCGGACGGTGTGTGAGCCGATGTAACCTGCGCCGCCTGTGACGAGAAGTGTGCCTGTGTTTGCCATGTGGTCGTACCGATAGCGCGGGGTGGTGGAGGTTGGCAAACTACAGATTCGCCCTCAACTGAGGGGGATCGCGCAGCGATAACATCTACAGCCGGAACGCACGCCTCACTCCAACCCTTTCCGCAGCTCATGAACGGTGCTGATGATGTGATCCTCGACCTTCTCGCTCCAGCGTGTCGGGTGGGTGCCCCACTTCATCGCATCGCCGCCTTCGTAGCCGCCTTCTTTCCAGACGCGGTGGCTGGGGATGTAGCTGGGCACGTCATTGGTGTAGGCGCTGACCCACACGAGCGGGTCTTTGATCTCGGACTTCAGTCGCAGGGAGTAATCCACCACAACCTCACCGCCGAGGGTGACCCAGGTGAGCTGATCGCCGAGCCGCAGCACCTGCACAGGATAGGGGTAGTCCTGCGGTAGCTTGCCCTCACTTTTCAGTCGGGCTAAAACGCGGCCCGCATGGGCTTTATCGAGGCTATTCGTGGACTTCTGCTTTTCGAGGAGCTGCTCGCGCGTGGGCAGGGTGTCGTAGGCCAGAGGGATCTCGCGGAAGGCGGCGCGGATGCCACCGCTGAGCGGGATCATGTTGGTGGTCAAAGCCGCATCTACGGAGGTGGCGAGGCTTTTCCCATGCGTCTGCGCCAGCTCCATCGTGCGGCGTGGATACGAGTTCTGGTCGCCGCTGCAGCCGTTCATGAACATGGCAGTGACGCCAGGATGGGCGGACTCCAGCGCCTGCTGCGCGTAGCCTGCGTAGTCGCCGCTGAATTTCTGGTGGCCGAGCGTGGTGCAGTGGCAGGCATAGCCAAAGACGAAGGCGATCTCCTTCCCCGCCGCATCGGCAACCTTCAGCACCGGCACGGCGTGATCCACCGGACCATCAGGATTGGGAAAGTTATTCCACCCGCCGCTGCCATTCGGCGTCCGGCGATTCATGGCGAAGCCGCTGCGCGCCTTGCTGTAGTGAATCGTGGCGGGCGCGGCTTTTTTCAAAGCTTCACCCACGAGCCCGACGAGCGTTTGCTGGAGCTTTTCCGTGTAAGCTCCGGCCTCAGCCTCGCGCTGTGCGGGATCATCCGTGCCATGAACCCGCGTCGTCCTCAGTTCCGGCCCGCTGTGCGTATGGCTCGCATTGATCGCCAGTCGCTCGGGGGCGATACCGAACTGCTTCTGCACCTGCTCGGCCACATGCAGCCGCACGTTTCTCGGTACACCGATGAGATCCATCGTGATCAGGGCAAACTTCCCACCCGCCGTGTCTTCGATCACCAGCGCCTTCGCAAACAGATCCAACTCCACGCCCTCGGAAGGCTTCGTGCGTCCCGCATATCCCGCCATCCACATGGAACCCTCCGGCGTGATCTTCGCGCTTGCTGCACCGGCTTTCCAAAGAGGCGCAGGCTTGTCAGCAGCACAGGCGAGTGCAGCGAGAACGAGACAAAAGGGCAGCAGCAGTTTCATGGGCGAGGAGTCGCCCACTGCGTTGGGTTTCTTGCTCAGTGTCTCACTGCTCCACCTTGAAAAGATGCATCGAAGTCCCGGCGGGGTTCAGCTCGACGTAGTTGTCAGCCCCAGTCCACTCGTAGCTGTGGCCGTGCATGAGATCGTGGACACGATAGGGGCGGCTGACATCAATCCCGAGCGCGGCGAGATCGAGATTCACGGTGGAGGCGACGTTGGTGAGACCGTTGAGGCTGATCACGCAGAGAAGGCGGTTGCTCTTGTCCGGCGTGGCCTTGCTGTAGCAGATGACTTCCTCATGCGACGAGCCGTGGAAGACGAGGTTGTCGTAAAGGTGCAGCGCGGGGTTGTCCCGGCGGATGTGATTCAGGCGTGCAATGAAGCCCTTGATGTTCCCCGGCGCGTTGTGATCGCGGTCGCGGAGCTGGAACTTCTCGGAGTCGAGGTACTCCTCTTTGCCGGGCAGCGGCTGGTTTTCACACAGTTCGTAGCCCGAATACATGCCCCAGCTCGGTGTGAGCGTGGCGGCCAGAGCAGCGCGCAGACGGAAGATGCTGCTCGCGGCGTTTTGCAGGTAGAAGGGCAGGATGTCCGGCGTGTTTGGCCAGAAGTTGCCACGGTAATACCAGCGCATCTCGCCCTGGGTGAGTTCTTTGGCATACTCGGTGAGGCCGGCCTTGTCCTCGCGCCAGGTGAAGTAGGTGTAGCTCTGGGTGAAGCCGACCTTGCCGAGCACCTGCATCATCCGGGGTTTCGTGAAGGCTTCAGCCAGGAAAATGACCTCGGGATGCTTGCGCTGCACGGTGCTGATGAGCTCCTCCCAGAAGGAGACGGGCTTGGTGTGCGGGTTATCGACACGGAAGATCTTCACGCCGTTGCCTGCCCAGAAGAGCACGACGTCGATCAGCTCGCGCCAGAGGTTCTTCCAGTCGGCGCAGTGGAAGTTCAGCGGGTAGATGTCCTGATACTTCTTCGGCGGATTTTCGGCGTAACGAATGCTGCCATCCGGACGCTGGTAGAACCAATCGGGATGCGCTTTGACATAGGGATGATCGGGCGAGCAGTTCAAAGCGTAGTCGAGCGCGATCTCGAGGCCGCGCTTCTGCGCTTCACCCACGAGCCAGACGAAGTCCTCCACCGTGCCGAGCGCGGGTTCCACATCGCGATGCCCGCCTGCAGGTCCGCCAATTGCCCAGGGACTGCCGACATCGCCTTCGTAGGCGGTGAGAGTGTTGTTCTTTCCTTTGCGAGCAGTGACGCCGATGGGGTGGATGGGCGGGAAGTAGATGGTGTCGAAGCCCATCGCCTGCGCGTCATCGAGGCGAGCCAGGCAGTCGCGGAAGGTGCTGTGCTTGTCGGCGCGGCCTTCGGCGTTGCGGGGGAAAAATTCATACCACGAGGAGAAGCGGGCGCGCTCGCGCTCGACGATGACCTTCAGCGGCTCGCTCGTCGTGGAGAGGCTGCGGTCGGCGTAGGTGTCCATGAGCCCCTGAAGCTCGGCGGAGAGCAGCACTTCCAACACCTCCTGCGCAGGCAGGGAGCTGAGCAGATCCGCCACATCCTCGATCTGCGTGGCGCAGTCCGGCGCACCGGCGGCACGGGCACGTTGGGCGGCATCGCGGAGGAGCTTCGCTCCTTCCAGTGCTTCTACGGGCACATCAGGATCTGCGGCCTGCACACGCACAGCGAAGGTCTTTTTCCAGCCCTTGTAAGTGTCTGACCAGGCTTCGACGGCATACTCCCAGCGGCCGATGGATTCAAAGCTGCACTGGCCGTGCCAGCGGTCATTGTCTGTGGCGGACATGGGGGCTTCAAACCAGCGCTTCGTGCCGGTGAGCTTCCATTTGAGCACGGCGGACATGACGACGTGGCCATCCATAAAGATGTCGCACCAGACATCGAGCGGCTCGCCCGTGATGCGCTTGATGGGATGCCGCCCGCCTTCAAGACAGGGGTAGAAATTCTCGATGACGACGGTGGGGGCGTGCGATGAAGCGGGCATGGCGTGACTGCGCTTATACAGCGGAGGCAGCAGCGCGAGGCAAGAGCGGAAATGCGCACTCTCTGCGGCAAGGATGCCGTTGAAATCGTGATCTGAGCGCGTATTCCCAGGGACATGATCCTCGACACCCTCGACCACGCCGCCCAGTACGAAACCCTGAACTCCCGTTTCGCGAAAGCCTTCGCCTACCTCCGCACCGTCGATGGCACGCAGCCTCTGGGGCGGCAGGATCTGGACGGCGACCACTGCTTCGCGCTCGTGCAGACCTATGAGACAAAGCCCGTCGAAAAGGCGCTGTTCGAGGCACACCGGAAGTACATCGACGTGCAGTTCATCTACAGCGGACGCGAGACCATCCTCTGGGCACCTCTCGCCGCGATGGCGGAGGAAACCATGGCCTACTCCGAGGAAAAAGAAGCCGCGCTGTGGAAGCTCGTGCCCGATGTGACTCCGCTGCACATGAGCGCCGGACATTTCGCCATCCTGTATCCGCAGGACGCCCATGCGCCGTGCATTGAGTGGGACAAACCGGAGCAGGTCTTCAAGGTCGTCGTGAAGGTGGCCGTGGAGTGATTTGCATCATTGGGCAGTGAGCCGGCGTTCTAAGCCGCCATGAAACGCCTCTTCGTTTTCCTCGGCCTTCTCACCGTCCGCTGTCTCGCAGATGATCCCGTCGCCGCGTGGTCCAAGGACGTCGTCATCAAGCCCGTGTCTGCGGTCGAAGGGCGACATTCGATCCACAGCTACTATGTGGCGAATCCCGAAAGCCCGGATGGCAGGCACGTTCTGTTTTTCACCTCCAGCCATCCGGCCAGCTACGTCGGCGAGGTGCGCATCCTGGAGCGGGCCACGGGCAAAGAAACCGTGCTGGCCGAGAACGTGGCCACGGAGGACGCTCATCGGGTGGCCTGCCAGCAGTGGCTCAGCGGCGGAAAGCGTGTGGCCTACCATGAAGTGATCGACAAGAAGTGGCGCGTCGTCGTGGTCGATGTCGAGACCCTGGCAAAGACCATCGTCGCCGAAGATCACCAGGTCGGCTTCGGCAGACCCGAGGGCGATCTGCTGCCCCTGTATGGCTGCCACTGGAATCCAGGACCGCACCGCGACCTCGAAGTCTGGGACGCGGCGACGGGCAAGACGACCACGCGGGCAAAGATCGCCGAGGTGGAGTCGAAGTATGGCGAGTGGTTGACGAAGGAGTTCACCGGCAAACACTGCTCCATCTTCTTCCCCGTGATCAGCCCTGATTTGAAGCGCGTGTTCTTCAAGATCGCCGCAGGCAATGGTGGAGACAATTACATGGCCAAGAACGCCAGCCAGCGGCAGGGCATCGTGTGTTACGACTTCGAAAAAGCAGCCTGCATCTGGCAGCGCGGCCAGTGGGGGCATCCGGGCTGGACGCCGGACTCGCAGCACATCTTCGAAGTCGGGAACATCACCATGGACATCTCCAGCCCGACCTTCAAATACACCAAGCTCAAGGACATCCCGAACCTCCGCGGGTCGCACCCCTCCGTGAGTCCCGACGGCAAACTGATGGTCACCGATGGCATGACCGAGCCCGTGGGCGGCAAGCCGAACGAATGGGGCATCCTGGTCGCCGACATGAATGGCGGCAAGTGGGTGCTGCTGCACAGCTTCGAGCAAAATCGCGGCGCCCGCTCCTGGCGGCGCAATGACCCGCACCCCGCCTTTAGCGCCGACGGCAAACGCATCTACTACAACACGAGCGACGGCCAGTTCACGAGACTCATGGTGGCGGAGCGGCCTTAGCCTGAGACATGCTGACGGAGATTGGCCGGCAAAGTTCAGGGAAGGTTCGATTGCCACCCTGCCTCCGCAGTGTCATCGCCAGTGTATTGAAGAGCAGTCGCAGACACGCCTTTCACATGCCTGGCTTGATGGTGAAGAGGTTGAGCCGGTTAAACAGCGATTGATGCAGATCTCGGGAGGGCGGGTGCTTTCCTGCGAGCGCTCTGCGCCCGGCAATCAAAAATCTCGGCATCAGGATGAATCTGGGAATAGGTTGATGCCGCCTTTCATGTCATACCCCGGACTGCCTCCAAAATCCGCTGCCCATCAAATGTGGGGGCATCTCCGCGATGGAGCGCTGGACCTCGTTTATCCGAGCACCTGCCGAGCCTGCCAGATCGGGCTGGAGGCTTCCGCACAACACTCGGGACTGGCAGACTGGCTCTGCAAGCCGTGCCTCGAAGAACTCAGCGCCATCGAGCCGCCATACTGCTCAGTCTGTGGGGAGACATTCGCAGGCGCGATGGAGCGTGCCTTCAAATGCTCCAACTGCGACGGACGCCGGATGGCCTTCGACTTCGCCATCTCGGGTTTCAAAGCCGCAGGGCCGCTGCGAGAGCTGATTCATCATTTTAAATACAGCGGTGATCTGACGCTGCGCGGTGTCCTGGCGGATGCGCTGATCCATACCCTGGAAGAACCGCGCCTCGCGGCGGAAGATCTCTCGACCTGGGTGCTGGCGCCTGTGCCACTGCACTGGCTGCGGGAGATGCGGCGGGGTTTCAATCAAAGCTGGGAACTCTGCCGGGAACTCTCCGCCCGCACTGGCATCCCTTCCGCGCAGGTCATGCGCCGCAAGCGGCGCACCTCCACGCAGGCAAAATTGAACCGTATCGAGCGCTTGGAAAACCTGCGCGGAGTCTTCTCTCTGCAGCGCTCTTTTCCCCTGCCCGGCTGGCGGCGACCAGACATCCGTGGGAAAAAAGTGCTGCTCGTGGACGACGTGCTGACCACCGGTGCCACGGCCCACGAGTGCGCGAAGGTGCTGAAACGAGAAGCCGGGGCAGAAAAAGTGGTGGTCATCACCGCTGCGCGTGGCTAGTCTCTGCCTCGCGTCCGGCTCTGACCGGGCCGTTTACCTCTGCCGGGCGGGTGCTCCGGCGCTCCGGCGGTTTGCCAGTCTGCGGAGTTCGGGGTCAGCGGTCCATGGAATCGGACCCACACACATTACAACCATGGGATTTTTCAAAAAGCGCTCCGTCAACGAACTCGGTGAAAAGAAGAAGGACATGCCGGAAGGCTTGTGGACCAAATGTCCGTCCTGCAATGAAAGCCTCTTCGAACAGGCGCTGGCCAAGAATCTCCGCGTCTGCACCCAGTGCAGCTATCATTTCACCATCAGCAGCGGCGAACGCATCACCAGCCTCGTGGATGAAGGAACCTTCGAGGAGATGGACCTCCAGCTCGACTCGGTGGATGCCCTCGGCTTCAAAGGTTATGTGGACAAGGTGAAAGCCTACCAGACCAAGACCGGCCTGAAGGAGGCCGTGGTCACCGGTCGCGCAAACATCGAGACAATCCCTGTGCTGCTCGCCGTCATGGACTTCCGTTTCCTCGGCGCCTCCATGGGCAGCGTGGTCGGAGAAAAGATCACCCGCGCCATCGAAGCTGCCACAGCGGAAAGAAAGCCCGTCATCGTCTTCTCCGCCTCTGGTGGGGCGCGCATGCACGAAGGCATCCTCAGCCTCATGCAAATGGCAAAGACGAGTGGTGCTCTTGCGCGTCATGCCGAGGCTCGCCTGCCCTACATCTCTGTGCTCACGCATCCGACCACGGGCGGTGTCACCGCCAGCTTTGCCACACTCGGAGACGTCATCATCGCCGAGCCTAAATGCATGATCGGTTTTGCCGGTCCGCGCGTGGTGAAGGAGACGACCCATGCCGATCTGCCGCCTGGATTCCAGACCGCCGAGTTCATGATGCAGCACGGCCTCGTGGACATGATCGTCGATCGCAAAGACATGCGCACCAAGCTCGCCAGCGTGCTGCGTTATACCGTGAAAGGCTGAAGCGTGCGGGACTACCCGCACTTTGCTCCACCTAAAAAACACCTTGCAAGCCTGCCTGCCATCCCGCAGACTCCGGCTGTTAACGGTTCCCTCAGCGAGGTGAACCTCTGGTGTCCGCTCCGTTGATTGGAGCTGCGGTTTCTAAAGGTGGCAATCCTCACGAAACCTCATTCTGCGTCAGGCCTCCCCCGGCTTGGAATGAGCGGAGACCGCGGCAAGGCCGCTACGTCATTTTCATTCGCAACCCCCCGATCCCCCAAACCAGGGAACTCCCGCTTTACCGTGTGGATCACCTTAGATCGGTTTCACCCCCCTCACCAACTCTCAAGCAAAGCATCATGGCAGGTCACAATAAGTGGTCCAAGATCAAGCGCACCAAGGCTGTGATCGACGCCAAACGTGGCGGCGTCTTCTCGAAGATGTCCAAGGAAATCACCATCGCCGCGAAGCACGGCGGGGGAAGCACCGACCTCAATGCCCGCCTCCGCAGTGCCGTCATCGCCGCAAAAGCTGCCAATGTCCCCAATGACAACATCGAGCGTGCCATCAAGAAAGGCACCGGAGAGCTCGGCGGCGCAACCATCGAAGAAATCACCTACGAGAGCTATGGTCCTAGTGGAGTCGCCTTCATGGTCGAAGTCGTGACAGACAACCGCAACCGCGTCGCCAACGACCTGCGCGTCCTCCTTTCCAAAAACGGCGGCACCTTTGCCGACGCTGGCAGCGTGGCCTACCAATTCACCCGCAAGGGCGAACTTCGACTCGACAAAGGCAACCTCAGCGAAGATGCCGCCATGGAGCTCGCCCTCGAAACAGGTGCGGATGACGTGCAGGACGAAGGCGACGAATGGGCCATCTACACTGCCACGGATCAGCTCTTCCAGGTCGTCAGCGCACTCCGTGAAAAAGGCATCACCGCCAACTCACCCAAGCTCATCTACAAGGCGAACACGCCCATCGTCCTCACCGACATCGAAACCGCGAAGACCGTCATCAAACTCTACGACCTCCTCGACGACTACGATGACACCCAGAACGTCCACTCCAACTTCGAGATCGACGACAGCATCGCCGACTCGATCGAGTAACCCCTTTTCCCATCCACTCCCATGAGCGACGAACTCCCGCCCGAGGACAAACCGAAGAAAAAAGCCGCTGCCAAAAAGCCAGTCGCGAAGAAATCTCCGGTCAAAAAAGCAGCCGCCAAAAAAGTGGCCGCCAAAAAAGCACCTGCGAAAAAAGCCACGGCCAAAAAAGCCGCCAAAGTCGAACTCGTCGAAGTCGAACTGCCGCTTGATCTCCCTGCCGCACCGGAAGTCGCTCCCATCAAAGTGCCGGTGAAAAAAGAGCGGAAAACCGCCCTGCAAAAAAAGGCCGCCGAGATCCTGGCAAAAATGCAGGAACCCGTCGCTTCGGCCCACACTCCCGTCGAGCCAGCAGCCGCTGCTCCGGTAGAAGTCCCCGCGCCAACCCCGGAACCATCTCCGGCACCTGCGCCAACACCCATCGCTGCGGCCCCCACCCCTGAAGCCCCCCTTCCCGCACCAGTATCACCCGAAGACTCCGAGTCCGATGACGCTCCCGATGCCGAAGGCCCCGAAGAAGCCTCTGCCCCAGGCGCGCCAACTGGCGAAGGTCAGCGCAAAAAGACCCGCTGGGAACGCTGGAAAGAACGCCGCGAACGCTTCAAGGCCGAGAAACTCGCCCGTCGTCTCGCCCAGCAAGGCGGCGGTGGTCACCAGAGTGAAGGCGGAAACAACGGCAACTATCAAGCTCGTGAGCAACAGCCACAGCGCCAGCCGCAGCAGCCCCGAGAATATCAACAACGTGACAACCAGCCATCCCGCAGCCAGCAGCATGGCAACGGCAGGTATCAGCAGCAGTCGCATGACGACGACCAGCCCATGGCACCCGAGACCCTTCTCGGCCCGCCTGAGCCGGTCGAAGGCGTGCTCGAACTGAATCCCAAAGGACAAGGATTCCTGCGCATGAGAGAGCGCATGTTTGCTCAGCATCCGCTGGATGCCTTTGTCCACGCCGACACCATCCGCCAGATCGGGCTACGTGAAGGCATGCTCATCAAAGGCATCGCCCAGAAGGGCTCACGTGGCCTCCAAGTCACCAGCATCAGCGAGGTCAATGGCCGCGTCCCCGAATCCGTCCGCGACCTGCCCTTGTTCGAGGAACTCAAGGCCATCAATCCTAACAAGCGCCTCAGCTTTGAAACCACCAAGGAGCGTGCCACCACACGTGTGATCGACATGTTCACGCCCGTCGGTCGCGGTCAGCGTGGGCTCATCGTCGCCCCGCCGCGCACCGGCAAGACCACCCTGCTCCAGCACATCGCCGAAGCCGTCGTGCACAACCATCCCGGCATGCACCTCATGATCCTGCTCGTCGATGAGCGGCCTGAAGAAGTCACCGAGTTCAAGCGCGTCTTCCCGAACGCCGAGATCTACGCCAGCTCGAACGACCAGGACATCAAGAGTCACACCCGCATCGCCAGCTTTGCCATCGAGCGCGCCAAGCGCCTCGTCGAAGCCGGAGATCACGTCTTCATGCTTCTGGACAGCATTACCCGGCTCGCCCGCGCCTTTAACAACGCCAAATCCGGCGGCGCCACCGGCAGCGGTGGCATGGGCGTCGGTGCCATGGAGATCCCGCGCCGACTCTTCGCCGCAGCGCGCAACACCCGTGGTGCAGGCAGCCTCACCATCCTCGCCACCGCGCTCATCGAGACCGGCAGCCGCATGGACGACGTCATCTTCCTCGAGTTCAAAGGCACCGGAAACATGGAGCTCGTGCTCGATCGCAAGCTCGCCGAGCAGTACTATTACCCAGCCGTGAACATCGCCAAATCCGGCACCCGCCGTGAAGAGCTGCTCCTGCCGCCCTTCCAGATGGAAAAGATCAACATGCTCCGCCGCGGCCTCGCTGGCGGCAAGCCCGTGGATGCCATCCAGCGCGTGCTCACCCTCTGCGAGCGCTACCCCAGCAACGCTCAGATGCTCGTCGAACTGCCCGGCAAGGCAGGCTGATCATCGGCCCGATAGCTCTCCCCGCTTGCCACCGGGCTCCGCCCCGGCTCCTATGGACGCATGTCCATCGAAGCCGACGCCCCTGCTGATTCCGCCCCCGATATGCTCCGCATCCTCTTTTTGGGCGATGTCGTGGGCGAGCCCGGACGAAAAGGGGTGGCGACGATGCTGCCGTTTTTGAAGGATGAGTTGAAGGTGGACTTTGCCATCGTGAATGGGGAAAACGCCGCCGGTGGCCGTGGCATCACCCCGAAGATCGCCATCGGCCTCATGCGTGCTGGAGCCGCCGTCGTGACCACGGGCGACCACATCTGGGATCAGCGCGAGATCGTGCCCTTCATGATCGATGAACCCCGCCTGCTACGCCCGATCAATTACCCTGGCAACCCTCCCGGCCAGGGCAGCGTCGTGCTCGAAACAAAGAAGGGCAAAGTCGGCGTCATCAACCTTCAGGGCCGTGTTTTCATGAAGGAAGGCATGGAAAACCCCTTCCCCGCCATCTCCAAAGCAGTCGAAGAAATGCGTCAGGAGACGCCCATCATCTTTGTCGATTTCCACGCCGAGGCCACGAGTGAAAAAGTCGCCATGGGCTGGCACCTCGACGGCCTCGTTTCCGCCGTCGTCGGCACTCACACCCACGTTCCCACTGCGGATGAGCGCGTGCTGCCGAAAGGCACCGCCTTCCAGTCCGACGCCGGCATGTGCGGCCCCATGGAATCCGTCATCGGTAGTGAAATCGAGCCCGTGCTGGAGCGCTTCCACACCGCACTGCCCGCCAAATTCGGCGTCGGCAAAGGGGCCGTCCGCATCAACGGCGTGCTCGTCACCATCGACCCCACGACCGGCAAGGCCACGGCTATCGAGCGTGTCGCGCGGACGTGGCACGAGTAGGAATGACGAAATCCGAATGACGAATGACGAACATGAACCCAGGCACGAGAATGATGGATTGATTCGCCATTCGTCATTCGAGCTTCGTCATTCAGCGCCGCGCGTCCTCATCCTCTTCGCCCATCCGGCGCTGCATCGCTCGCGGATGAATCTGGCGATGATGGAGGCCGTGCGGGATCTCGAGGGCGTGACCTTCCACGACCTTTATGAGATCTATCCTGATCTACATATCGACGTCGATTCAGAGCAGGAGCTGCTTTTGAAACACGATGTCATCGTCTGGCAGCATCCGTTTTACTGGTATTCGGCTCCGGCGCTGCTGAAGGAATGGATGGACGTCGTGCTCGAATACGGCTTTGCCTATGGCGATGAAGGTCGCGCTCTGCATGGCAAGAAAGTCATGAGCGCACTGACCACCGGCGGTCCCGCGGAAGCCTATCAGCGAGACGGCCACAACCGCTTCACCATGCGCGAACTACTCGCCCCCATGGAGCAAACCGCTCACCTCTGCGGCATGGAGTATCTGGAGCCCTTCATCCTGCACGGCGTCAATCTCCTGAAGCCCGCCGAAGTCGAGACCGCAGCGGCGAGCTATCGCGAACGCATCCAACAACTCGTGGCATGACCTCTGACTTCCTTTTCCAAGCCGTCATCTACCTCCTCGCTGCGGTGATCGCCGTGCCGGTGGCGAAGCGGCTCGGGCTCGGCTCCGTGCTTGGTTACCTGATCGCAGGCATCGTCATCGGGCCGTCGCTGCTGAACCTCGTCGGTCAAGTGGAGGACGTGCAGCACTTCGCGGAGTTTGGCGTGGTGATGATGCTCTTCGTCGTCGGATTGGAGCTGCGCCCAAGCCTGCTTTGGCGACTGCGCGGGCCCATCCTCGGCACAGGCAGTGCGCAGGTCATCGGCACCACGGCGGCAGTCATGGGCGTGGCGATGCTTTTTGGACAACCCTGGCCCGTCGCGCTGACCATCGGGCTCATCTTGGCGATGTCATCGACCGCCATCGTTATCCAATCCCTGGCCGAGCGCGGCGTGCTGAACACACGCGGAGGTCAGGCCTGCTTTTCGGTGCTGCTGTTTCAGGACATCGCTGTCATTCCCATCCTGGCAGTGCTGCCCTGGCTGGCTCAGGCCAATGGTGGAACGGTGGGCAAAGGCGAGGCTCATGGGCATGAGTCAGCGCTCGCGCATCTGCCGCACTGGGCGCAGACGCTGGTCACTCTCGGCGCCGTCGTAGCGGTCGTCTTCGTCGCACATTATGTGTTGAAGTATGTCTTCCGTTTCGTCGCTGCAGCGAAGCTTCGCGAACTCTTTACCGCCGTGGCGCTGCTCGTCGTAGCAGGCGTGGCCTATCTCATGAACCTCGTCGGGTTATCGGCAGCGCTGGGCACCTTCATCGCCGGCGTGGTGCTGGCAGAGAGCGAGTATCGCCATCAGCTCGAAGCGGATGTGGAGCCCTTCAAAGGCCTGCTGCTCGGGCTCTTCTTCATCGCCGTGGGTGCCGGGTTAGATCTCGGACTCGTGGCGGCAAAGCCCGGCCTCATCGCCGCACTCACGCTGGGATTGATCGCGCTGAAGTTCGCCGTACTGCTGGGTATCGGCGGGTTGTTTCGACTCGGCGGAGGCTCGTCCTTTTTGTTCGCCTGTGCCCTGGCTCAGGGTGGTGAGTTTTGCTTCGTGCTGCTCGGCATGGCGGGTCAGCAGCAGCTTTTGAAAACGGACATCGCCGGGCCACTCGGGGCCGCCATCGCCCTCAGCATGGCTTTGACGCCGCTGCTGCTGATCCTGAATGACCGCGTCATCCAGCCGCGCTTTGCCAAACTGAAACCCGAGCGTGAGTCCGATGCCGTGGAGAGCCATGATCATCCCGTCATCCTCGCCGACTTCGGACGCTTCGGGCACATCGTCGGTCGTCTGCTGGAGGCGAATGGCTTTGGCGTCACCGTTTTGGACAGCGACCCCGATCAGGTCGAGTTGCTCGCCCGCTTCGGCATGAAGTCTTTTTATGGCGATGCCTCCCGCGCCGACTTGCTCGCCGCCGCTGGCGCGGAAAAAGCCAGGATCTTCATCTGCGCCATCGACGACGAAGCGAAGAGCCTGGAGATCATCGACCTCGTGCAGCATGAGTTCCCCCACCTGCGCATCCTCGCGCGTGCCGTGAACCGCAGCCACGCCTACGAGCTGATCAAGCGCGGCGTGCATGACTTCCGCCGCGACACACTCGGCAGCGCGCTCGACCTCGGCACGGACGTACTCCGCGCGCTCGGCTATCGTGCACATCGCGCATTGCGGGCCACGCAGGTCTTCCGCTGCTATGAAGAGGAAAGCGTGCGTGAACTAGCGAAGCACCACACGGGCGACCAGGACGCCTACATCTCCATCGCCCGGCAGCATTTGAAAAACTTCGAAGCTCTGCTGAGTGAGGACATGAAGCGTCAGCATCTCGGCAATGACGATGCCTGGGACAATGCCGGGCCGCCGAAGGGCTGAGACTCAGCGCCCCGCCATCGCTTCACGCGGCGTCTGCTCAGTCAGAATGTGGGAGGACTTCACCTCGACGAGACTCTCCCGCCCGAGGAACTCCATGAGGATCTTCACGCGGTCATCGCCGTTGCGGATGCTGTTCACGATGCCCTTCAGCCCGCGCATCGGCCCCTCGGTCAGCTCCACCGTGTCACCCACTTTCACACCGATGTGGATCTCTTTGATGATCTGCCCGTCCATCTCCTCGCGGATGATTTGGATCACCGAATCCGGCACGGGCGACATTTGCCCGCCGAAATCGACAATGCGGATCACATTCTGCGAGTGCTTCACCGCCCGGATCGAAGTGGCTGGCACGAATCGGGCGAAAAAGTAACTCGGAAACAGCGCCTCGATGAACCACACCTTCCCACGCCGTGTGTTGCGCTGAAATTTGATGCGCGGGCAGTAGGTCTCCACCCCCGGAAGGCCGAGCATGAGCGCAGCGGCGAGGTGCTCGCACTTCGGCTTCGTGTGGATGACATACCAAGCGGCCGTGTCAGAAAACGTCATGGCCCGAGATAGCCGTGGGCGGGTGGCGGGGCAACCTCAAACCCGTTTGCGCAACCCGCGCCCCTGCGCCAGTCTGCTCGCCGCCCGCCCCTCAACCCGCATGTTTAAAGAACTCCACGACTACCTCTACCATCTGGCCCCCACCGGCGGCCTGCCGATGAAGCCCGTGGGCATCGTGCTCGGTCTGGCGCTGCTCGCCTCCCATCTCTGGGCCTGGAAAAATGCGGACAAAACCAAGGCCTTCCTCCGCGCCTTTCCCCGCCACTACGGCTGGGGCGCGCTGCTGCTCAGCATCGACTTCATCTGGGGAATGATCGTGATGGCAAACATGGATATGGGCGAGTTCTTCTTCCTGCGGAAATGGTTCCTCACGCTGGTGCCCATCGGTTTCGTCGCCGTGCTCATCTATGTGAAGGAATTCCTCGCCGTGCGTGCCCTCGGCTGCCTCATGCTGCTCGTCGCCGGGCCTGTGCTGGCCTCCGCCTTCCTCCAGCCTCAGCTCACCCGTCTTCTCCTGCCCACGCTGGCTTACGTGTGGATCATCGTCGGCATGTACTTCATTGGCATGCCCTACCTGATGCGTGACTGGATCGGCTGGCTGCTCGCCAAAGAAGGCCGCTGGAGTCTCGCCATCTGGTCCGGCGTGGCCTACGGCGCTGCGCTGCTCGTGCTGGCCGTGACGACCTACTGAGCATGGACTCCGCACGACCGCGTGTGCTCGTGATCCGTGGCGGTGCCATCGGAGACTTCATCCTCACGCTGCCAGCGATCCGTCTGCTGCGGCAAAACATCCCGCACGCCCATCTCGAAGTCATGGGCTACTCCGGCATCGCCGATCTCGCGGTGAAAGCCGGTATCGCCGATGCCACACGCCCCCTCGGCGACCTGCGCATGGCTCAATTCTACGCCAAGAACGCCCAGATCGACTCCGCGCTGGCCGATGACCTGCGCAGCTTCAATCTCATCGTCAGCTACCTCTTCGATCCCGATGCCATCCTGCGGGAGAACATGGAAAAGCTCGGCGTGAAAACACTCATCGAATGCCCGCATCGAGTCATCGTCGGCCAGGGACATGCTTCCCAGCAACTCGCCCGACCTCTGGAGCGGCTGGCCATGTTTCTCGAAGAGCCAACATGGCGGGAACCTTTGCTCCGCCAAACCAAGTCGCAAACCCCAACGAAGCGCATCGCCATCCATCCCGGCAGCGGCTCTTTGACCAAAAACTGGCCCGCCATCGGCTGGCAAAAACTGGCGGAGGAAATCCACGCCACACATCCCGAGATGGAGATCGTCTTCATCTCCGGCGAGGCGGAAGCCGAGCGCGGCACGGTGCCTCAGGATCTGCCCTTCACCCGCTGGCATGGCCTGCCGCTCACGCAACTCGCCGACCACCTCAGCACCTGCGATCTTTTCCTCGGTCACGACAGCGGCATCTCGCATATGGCCTCGGCCTGCGGAGTTCCCTGCCTGCTGCTTTTCGGCCCCACCGATCCAGCCACCTGGGCTCCACCACAGTCCACCGTCCGCGTCATTCGGGCTCCTGGCGGAGATTTAAATCAGCTCCCCTTTGAAGCCGTGCGCGACACCGCCTTCGTGCTGCTCGGGTAACAATAAGGCCGAAACTGGCCCCAAGCGCGGCTTGTGACGACTCTGTGACGTGCTAAAACCAAGACATCATGTCTGACACACCTCGCTTCCGCACTCTTCTCATCCTCGGCGCCCCAGGCAGTGGCAAAGGCACGCAGGGCAAGGTCCTGGGTTCCATTCCACGCTTCCATCATCTGGCCTGTGGCGATGTCTTCCGCTCGCTCGACACCCGCACCGCCCTCGGGCAAAAGTTTGTGGAATACTCCAGCCGTGGCGAACTCGTGCCCGATGATCTCACCGTCCAACTCTGGCGCGCGAACATCAACCAGCGCGTGGATGGCCATGTCTTCAAACCCGAAATCGACTTCCTGGTGCTCGATGGCATCCCACGCAATGTCGAGCAGGCGAAGCTCATGGAGAAGGACATCGAAGTGCTGAAAGTCTTCCACCTCAGTTGTCCCGACCGAACGGAACTCACCCGCCGTCTGCGCAAACGTGCGCTGAAGGACAACCGCTTCGATGACGCCAACGAGACCGTGATTCAGCAGCGCTTCGCCACCTATGAAGCCGAGACGAAACCGATCCTCGACTACTACGCAGGCGACCGCATCTGCCCCGTTGATGCCAGCCAGCCTCCTGCCAAGGTGCTCTACGACATCATAGCCGGCGTGATGACTCTGGACGCGTGGCGGGAGATCGAGAAGATGAAGATCTGATTCATGCGCATCCTTTTCATCGGCACAGGAGACATCGGCCTGCCCTCTCTGGAGTGGCTGCTGTCCACACCCAAACATGAAGTCGTCGGCGTCATCACGCAGCCGGACAAGCCCGCAGGTCGGAAGCTCGTTCTCACACCGCCCGAGGTCAAAGTACGTGCGCTTGCCGCAGGGCTCACCGTTTTGCAGCCGCCGAAGATTCGACACATCGTCGATGAACTGAAAGCCTTCGAGGCCGATGTCGCCGTCGTCGTGGCCTACGGCCAGATTTTGCCAAAAAGCGTGCTCGAGGTGCCGCGTCTGGCCTGCCTGAACATCCACGCCTCGCTCCTGCCGAAACATCGCGGAGCCTCGCCCATCCAGGCGGCCATTCGCGAAGGCGACTCCGAGACTGGCGTGACCATCATGTTCATGGATGAGGGCCTCGATACCGGTGATATCCTGCTCATGGATCGGATGCCCATCCTGCCCACGGACACCGGCGGCGTGCTGCATGACAAGCTCGCCCTCGCCGCACCCGCGAGCCTCGAAAAAGCACTCGATCTCATCGCCGCAGGAAACCCGCCGCGCACGCCGCAGGACAACGCGCTCTCCACTCACTGCGGCAAATTGAAGCGTGAAGATGGTCGCCTCGACTGGACCCGCAGCGCCACCGAACTCGAACGCCTCATCCGCGCCTACAATCCCTGGCCCGGCACGAGCTGCCTCCTGCCTGATGGCAAGCCACTGAAAGTCCACCGCGCCACCATCATCGAAGGCGATGCCTGTCCCGTCGCTGGCACGATCATTTCCGCTGATCCCAAAGTTAGCCTCATCGTCAGTTGCGGGCGCGGTTTGCTGAAGCTCGAAGAAGTCCAAGCCGAAGGAGGCAAACGCCTTCCCGCCGCCGACTTCTTGCGAGGTCATGCGTTGGAGGTTGGGTCAAAACTCGGCTAACCTGGGCATGAAAAAACGCTGGCCGGAAGCATCCAGCCAGCGTTTGGAATCTTCATTTCAGAGATCAATCTTCCGACTTCGGCTCAGGAAGCAGGAAGCCCACGATGAAGCTGATCACCGCGATGCCGGTGCCGACATAACCCGCCGCCATGGCGACATGCATGGGCAGCATCGGTCCTTTGCCAGCGATCATAGGCGCCACAAAACTCGTCGTCAGGAAAGCCATGCTGGTGCCGATCATGCGACCACCGACATTCGTGGCGAAGCTGCCGCCTGTGCCGCGCAGATGCATCGGGAAGACCTTCGGCAGGTATTCACCGAAGTAGCTGAACTGCGCCACCGTGAGCAATCCGCACACGCCATAGGCCCAAAGGAAGGCCTGACCGCCCTGCTCGAAAAGCTTGAAGTAAGTCAGCGGCAGCAGCACCAGCGCTGGGATCTGGAAGATCTTCAGCAGAGCGACACGGCTGATGCCCCAAATGAGCAACACGGCGAGGATGATTCGGCCCACAAGACCACCGAGTTCTTGATGAAGCTGCACCTTGTCGCTCATGGCTTTCACCTTGTCGTTCAGCGGCTTTTGCTGGCCGAAGTTCGCCTTGATCTTACCGATCATTTCTTTGCGAGCCGGATCGGTGGCTGCGAGCTTGTTGAGTTCGAGATTGAGTCCTTCCGCTTCTTTCCGCAGTGGAGCCAGTGCCTTCGACTCTTCCTTGAGTTCAGGCAGCCCCGGTGCCACACGCGCCACCGTCACCTGAAGTGCTCCAAAAGCGATGCCATAAGCACATGCTGAAAGTGCAGCCGTGACCAAAGTCACCCGACGAAGCTCTGGCGAAAACAGTGCGCCAAAGCTCGGGCGCTTCAGTGATCCCGCCGCGCGGCGTTCCAGCCAAACCTGACTCTCTGGCACAAACGGCAGCAGCAATGCAATCGGGATGGCAGGCAGAATGCCCGTCATCAGTGTGTAGCGCCAAGCACCTGGATCTGTGGCACCGAGACCAAGTGGCAAACCCCAATGTGGCAGGTCCGCCCCATGCTTGCTGATCCACACACTCACGCCCGTGACCAAGAGACCGCCGAGTGAAGCAAAGGCCTGCGTGATGCCGAGCCACTTCTCTTTGTCCTTCTTGTCGGGAAACACTTCCGCCAGCCAAGTAATCGCCGCCACGAACTCCACGCACACGCCGATGAAGGTCGTGCTGCGGAAGAAGACAAACATCGGCAGCGTGGTCGCGAAGGCCGCGCAGAAAGGAGAGAGCGAGTACAGGAAGATGCTCGCCGCCATGATCTTCTTCCGCCCGAAGCGATCCACCAGCCAGCCGCCGAGCAAACCAAACACACCACCACAAAGCGCCGCGATCCACAGCAGCTTGCCAACCCAATCCGTGACCATCGGATTGTTGAGCGGTACCTTCAAAAGTTCCGCAATCGCCGGAGCCGCGACCAGCGGCGTCATCAGCAACTCATAGGTATCAAAGAGGAATCCGATACTGGCGATGACGATGATCAGCCAGGTGGTGGTGGTGAATTTGGACGATGTGGACATGGGGAACTAGAAAAGGGTGAGTGAAAACGATTAGCCAAGCAACGGGCGCAGCATGTCGCAAATCTTCGGCACTTCGGCGAATGGATCTTTAGCCACCTCATACTCGAGCGTGAACCATCCTTGGTAGTTGGCATCACGGAGGATCTTCAAAAGACGCGGCACATCAGCTGGCTGGCCTTCGCCTTTCTTGCTGCCTTTGGGGCTCATCTCCATCTTGAGCTGCACGTTGATGGCATACGGCGCGATCTTCGCGAGATCGCCATACGGGTCTTCGGTGTGGAAGTTGCCGCTGTCCCAGTTGATGCCGGCCCATGGGCTATTTGCGGCTTTCACCATCTTAATGAGGTTGTCGGGCTCAGCGACGATGCCGCCGTGATTTTCCAGACCGAGGAAGACGCCCTTCTTCGCGGCATAGTCGAGGCACTCCTGATAGGCTTCCTGGCAGTTCGCGACCGCTTGCTCCTCACTAAGATCCTTCGGCTGTGGGCCTGCAAAGACGCGGATGTGCGGCGCATTCATGATCGCGGAATAGTCGATCCAGCGCTTCACGTCGGCGATCTCAGCGCTGAGCTTTTCGCCCTTCGGCAGAGCAAAGTTATTGCCCACCGCCGTGCCAGCGAGTTGCACGCCACGCAGGTAGGCGCGGCGCTTCACTTCGAGCAGGAACTTCTCATCCACATCCGGCGGGAAGAAGTAGCTCGTCACCTCGGCTCCGGGCACGTTGTTGTCAGCACACCAGTCGATGAAATCCAGAATGCTCCAAGGTTTGTGGCCTTCCTTCGGCTTGTTCTCCTTGCCGCGCATCCACTGGAAGTACTCGCGGAAGCTGTAGGCCGCTACGCCGAGCTGCATCCGGCTTTTGCCAGGACGGCTGATGGGCTCGATGGCAGGCAGTGTGGAGACGCTTAGCGCTCCGAGGCTGGTGGAAAGAAAATGACGGCGGCTGATCATGGGAGGTGAAAGAACGAGTGGAGTGGGACAGGATTAACAGCTTTCCCAACCCATGAACAAGATTTCTCTTCTCCTCGCCGCATCCTTCTTGCTCGGCATCGCCCATGCTGAGCCTGCTAAAGTCCGTCTCTGGCCGGAGGGTGCTCCGGGGGCGAAGGGGCAGGAGGATAAAGATCAGCCCTTCGTGTATGTGTGGCCTGCGGCAAAGGAGAAGGCGAATGGCGCGGCCTTTGTCGTGTGCCCCGGCGGCGGCTACGGTGGTCTGGCGGCAGATCACGAGGGCACGCAGGTGGCGAAGTGGTTCAATGGCCTCGGCGTCTCGGCGTTCGTGCTGCACTATCGCCTCGGGCCAAACGGCTATCATTACCCAATCCAGCTCATGGATGTGCAGCGCGCGATCCGCCATGTGCGGGCGAATGCGAAGGAGTATGGCATCGACCCGAACCGCATCGGCATCGTCGGCTTCTCGGCTGGTGGGCACCTCACCTCCATGGCGGCGACGCTGTTCGATGAAAAGCCTGCTGGCATGACGAACGACGCCGTGGATCAGGTCAGTGCTCGTCCCGATGTTGCCGCGCCAACTTATCCCGTGATCTCGATGATCGAGAGCTATCGTCACGATGGCTCGCGTAAAAATCTGCTCGGCCCGAACAACACGGACGAACTTGCCGCTCAGGTCAGCACCGAGCGCCGCGTGACTGCGCAGACACCGCCGATCTTCCTTTTCCAGACTGATGAAGACACCGCTGTGCCTGCCGAAAACGCGGTGGCCTTTTACCTCGCCTGCCGGAAAAACAAAGTGCCTGCCGAGCTGCACAGCTATCGCCCCGGTCCGCATGGCGTCGGCCTCTTCCTCAGCGATCCCGTGCTCGGCACCTGGAGCGGTCATTTGCGCGATTGGCTACGCAATCAGGGCTTCCTGAAGCCCGCTAAGCGCACGGCGATCTCCGGCAAAGTCACGATCAATGGCACGCCTGTGAGCTGGGGTGGCGTCGTCTTCACGCCTGAAGATCCCAGTGCACCTGTGGCCTCAGCACGGGTCATGCGTGGAGGCTTCAAACTCGACGAAAAGAGCGGCCCCGTGCTCGGCAAAGTCAAAATCACGGTCAGCTACAGCGCCGCCGATGTCCCCGGGCTCGACACGTCCGATGGCACCGCAACAACGAAGGAGCAGAAACCCGGCGCTGGCGACTGGACGCTGGAAATCACGGAAAAGCAGCCTGCGCTGACGCTCGAAGTCACACGCTGATCATGCCCCGCCCAACGCTCGCCGACATCGCTGCCCAACTCGGCATCTCGAAGATGTCAGTGTCACGCGCGCTGCGTGGCGAGCGGCAGGTGAGTGAAGAGCTTCGTGAGCGGGTGGTTCAGGCGGCAGAGTCGATGGGCTATCGACCTGACCCCGAGATCGCGAAGCTGATGACGCACATGCGGAGGTCAAAGCAGGTCGCCTCACCCACCACGCTCGCGTTTGTCTGGGCGGAAAGAGAGGCGGAAGACTTGAAGACTTCATCTTGGTCGCGTGAACTGCTGCGTGGCGCTCATGAGCGTGCTGAGCAGCTCGGTTATCATTTGGAGGAGTTTTATTTAAAGGCACGCGGCATGTCTGCGCGCAGACTCTCGGGCATCCTGGAGGCGCGCGGCATTCCCGGCTTCATCCTCTCGCCGCTGCTCTCACGCAGTCGCGGGCATGTCTCGATGGCGTGGGAGAAGTTCAGCAGTGTCGTCGTCGGTCTTGGTTATGCACGCCCGGCGCTGCATCGGGTGCATCACCATCACTTCCTCGGCATGATGACCACGCTGCGGATGCTGAAAAAGCAGGGCTATCGACGCATCGGATTCTATAGCGGCAGCACCATCAACGAGCGCATGTATCGCGCTTGGTCGGCGAGCTTTCTCGCGCATCATCCGCTGCCGCTCGCGCAGGCTTCCGAACTGATCTGCCTGCGTCGTGAGATCAGTCGCGCGGATTTCCAGGCTTGGCTGAAGTCCGCCAAACCCGATGTCGTCATCGAAGCCGGACATCTTCTGAACGACTGGTTCCCCACGGGCAGCAAGATCGCTCATGTCACTCTCGCTTGGCGGGCAGATCACCCTGGCGTGCCCGGCATCGATCAACAGGCGAATGTGCTCGGCGCTGCCGCCGTGGACCTGCTCGTGGCGCAGCATCGGCAGAATGAACGCGGCATCCCCGAGCATCCGAAGATGCTCATGACAGAGGGCCTCTGGCGCGCTGCAAGATAGGCCATGCGGCACCGTTCCCAGCCGCCTCATGCGCGCCCTTTTCATTCTCTTCGCTCTCTGCCCTCTGCTCTCTGCGGCAAAGCCCAACGTCCTGCTCATCTGCGTGGACGACCTCAAGCCCACCATCGGCTGCTTTGGCGACAGCCACGCGAAGACACCGAACATCGACCGACTCGCCGCGCGTGGGATGATCTTTGAGAAGGCCTTCTGCAATCAGGCCGTGTGCTCGCCCTCACGCAACGCCCTGCTCACCAGCCTGCGACCACAGACCCTCGGCATCTACGAGCTCAGCACGAACTTCCGCAAAGGTGCGCCTGATGCCGTGACACTGCCGCAGCTCTTTAAAAACAACGGCTACCGTGCGGAAGGCCTCGGCAAGATCTTCCACGTCGGTCATGGCAACGTGAATGACGAAGCCTCGTGGAGTGTGCCGCATTACTCGCCGAAGACGATCAGCTATGCGCTGAAGGAGAACAACCCGCCCGAGTCCACTCGTGAACAAGCCTTGTTTGAAAACAAAAAGGAAGCCTGGAAGCTCCCACGCGGTGCCCCCACAGAGAATGCCGACGTGCCCGACAACCGTTATGGAGATGGCTTGATCGCGGAGGAGGCCATCAAGCGTCTCGAAGCCGCGAAGGGAAAGCCTGACGAACCCTTCTTCCTCGCGGTCGGCTTTTTGAAGCCACATCTGCCCTTCGTCGCACCCAAGAAATATTGGGACCTCCACGACCCCGCCACGCTGCCGCAGCCGACTTCGGACAAAGCTCCCGAGGGAGCGCCAAAGTTCGCGCCATCGTCTTGGGGAGAGCTGCGCCAATACAAAGACATGCCCGAAAAAGGCCCCGTCACCCCCGAGCAGCAGCGTCATCTTATCCACGGCTACTATGCAGCCACGAGCTACATGGACGCGCAGCTCGGCAAGGTGCTGGATGCACTCGATGCCACGGGTCTCGCCTCAAACACGATTATCGCCTTCTGGGGAGATCACGGCTGGCATCTCGGCGACCACGGCATGTGGTGCAAACACTCGAATTACGAGCAGGCCGCACGCATCCCCGTGATCGTCAGCGCGCCCGGCATCTCGAAGGCTGGCTCCCGCACGAAGTCACTGATCGAGACCGTGGACATCTACCCCACGCTCGCCGAGCTGGCCGGTCTGCCCGCGTCAGCGACGCTCGATGGCCGCAGCTTCGCCGCCGTACTCAAAGACGCCTCCGCCAGCACTCGCGACCATGCCATCCACGTCTATCCGCGCAGCGAAGGCCTGGGCCGTGCCATCCGCACGGATCGTTATCGCCTCGTCGAATGGAAACCCATCGGCACGAATACGGACAAGGCCGTGTTCGAGCTCTACGACTATCAAGCCGACCCGCTGGAGTCGAAGAACCTCGCCAGCGACCAGCCTGCCATCGTCACTGAACTCCGCGCCCTGCTGGCGAAGCATCCCGAAGCCAAACCACAGATTCAAAACAAGCCCGCCGTCAAGAAATCCGAGCCGAGCAAAGATCGCGGAGCCATGTTTGACTCACGCGACAAGGACAAAGACGGCAAACTCACGAAAGAAGAGTTCCTCGCCAACCAGCCCGACCCCGATGAAGCGCCGAAGCGTTTTCCTAGATTCGATAGCGACAGCAATGGCAGCCTGAGCCGCGAGGAGTTCATCAAGGGTGGCAAAAAGTAAGCCCATCATCGCGGACGGGCTCACCAGTAATCAGCTACTCAGTAAGCTTCTTCCACACTGTAAGTCCAAGGCAGTGGCCCGTTGAACCCGTTGTTGTAGTCGTAGTGCATGAAGTAAGCGCGGTCATAACCGGTGCCGCCATTCACATCGACGTAGCTGTTGAAGTCATTGCCCACCGTATCCACGGCAGGGTTTGAGCCAGCGGCGAAGATGTCATTGCCTGCGCCAAGATTGATCCGCACGTAGCCGTCAAAGATGCTGTAGATGGAAGAGACGTCCGTGTCCGTATCGAAGGCCACATAGTCATCGCCGCCACCGGTATTAATGGTCACTGCACGATCAAAGATTCCATCACGCACGATGACATCGCTTTCAGCAGTACCAGCAAGGTTGATGCCGACATTGCCTCGGAAGTCGCTGTCGATCAGGCGGACTGTGTCGATGCCGCCAAAGGCGACGGCGGTATTCACGGTGAGATTACCGTAGATGTCGGCATCACGCACCATCACATCAGCACTGCCGGCACCTGTGTTGATGCTGACATTGCCACGCACAGTCACGAGACTGGAGACGCCAGTGCTTTCGCCGACATCCACCACATCATTGCCAGCGGCAGCAGAGTAAGAGAAGGCACCGATAGAACCGCTGATGGCATTAAGACCAAAGGCATTGTTCCCAGAAGAAGCCGCCATGCTCACCACGCCACCAATGATCGCACTTGGTCCGTCGATAAGAAGCGTGTCATTTCCGTTGCCACCGCTGTAGCTCAATCTGCCGCCGATGCTCATCGAGCTGGCAGGATTCAGGTCGAGCAGGTTGGTGCCCGCACCGCCATTGAAGCTCATGTTGCCTGTCACTTGCAGCACTTCATTGGCAAAGGTGACGCTGTCCTGATGGCTACCGCCAGCATAATTCAGCGTGTTGGCTTTGATCAAAGCGGCATCGTTCGTGAGCACGCTGTTGGCACCATGACCGAGTCCGATGGCGAAGGTGCCCAGTGTTTCGATGTTACCCGCGAGCGTGACAAGGTCATCTCCAGCGGCAGCGGTGAGGGTAAGGTTTCCTGTCACTCGTAGGCTGTCATCTGTCAGCGCACCGATCTCAAAGTCTGTGAAGCTTGCTGTGCTAGTGCGCAAGGTCACAGAACCTTTCACATCCCCCAGTTCAGCGGCTAAAATGAAGGTCTGCTGCTCGACGGCTGATCCACCAGCAACGGCGCTGATGCTGCCATTGGAAAGCAGCGTCGTCGCATTCACGTCGAAGGTGTTCTGCCCGTTGCCAAGATCGACCGAGAAGCCTTTGGCAAAGAAAAGATCGCCACCGGCAGTGAAGTAATCATGCCCATTGCCGAGACGAATCGCCGTGGCACCACCGATGCTCGTGCTGGTGAGATCCACGACGTCATCCCCCTCGCCGCCGTCGATGCTGACGGTGCCTGGAATGATGGCCTCTGAGATGAGCACGTCATCATTCCCAGCTCCAAGGCTGGCTTTGATGGAAAGAGGTGCCGCAAAGGTGATGCTGGAGAGAGCAGGACCACCGTTCATTTTGAACAGCGTGTCTCCACCGACCTGGGAGGCGATGGTCCAGTCGTTGCCGGATTCGGTAATCTGCAGGTCATTCGCCAGAGCATCGCCCGTGATCGTGAGAGCACCGCTGGTAGAGAGACTGAGACTGACGATGCCTGCGGGGGCAAGGCGGGATTCCAAGGATTCGAGAACCGAGGAGGAGGGGAAGGTCTTTTTCATGGCAGCACAGGTGAGTGCGGTCCAATGGACAGGAATAGCCGTCAGTTTATTCGAGAATAATCAGAACGCCTTTCTCAGCGGCTTCCCGGACTCTTGAAAAGAGGCGTCAGCGCCTTCTTCAATTGCGGGAGCAGTGGCTTGATTGAATCTGCTGCCTTGTCCCCCGCTTCCTTCATCGTCTCCGGGTTGGTTTCGGCACGGGATGCTCGGTCAGGTTGCGAGACACCGCGCAAAAGCTTGGCCTCCCACTTGGGATTCGCGGTGTCGCCCGTGCCTTTGTATTCCAGCAATTCACTGAACGGCAGGAAGACAATGCCAGGCAGTCCGCGCACGCGCACCTGGGCATTCATATCGAGCTGGTCGTTGATGAAGTCGATGCTTCCATCAAGCAGGATTTTGAAGGTGCTGGTGAGTGCCTCAAAATCTTTCGTCATCAGGAATCCGTTTGCGACGCTGAAGGTGCAGTCCGCCTCCTTAGCTATGTTATAACCTGCGATTTGTTTCGGCAAGATGGTGCCGAGCACGGGAGCCAGCATTCCGACAATAGGAATGGAGTACAGATTGCCGTTCAAGATCGTCAATGCACCCGTTCCTTTGAGCGCCTTCCAGTTATCCAATTCGCCAGTGAATTTGAAGTATCCTGTGGCATCTCCCTGGGAGTCATTCCCTTTCCAGTAGATGTCCGCAAATTTGGGCAGGCTGATGTTTTTCATCTGCATCTCACCTGAGTAAGACTGCGGATTACGCGCCCCGGCCGTGGAACCATTGAGCGTGAAGTTACCCCCCATCACAGAGGCTTGAATATCAAAGTTCACCCCTTTTCCACGTTCGAACACATCCGCTCGCACCTTCTCAAACTTCATGTCTTTACTGAAGACCTCATAGGGGAACTTGGCGGCGGTGACCACGACATTAAAATCATCCGACTCGGGCCTGAGATCGACCCGCCCTCTGGCACTCATAGGCCCACCAAAGAGCTGACCGCTCACATCGAAATTCAAGTCCATACCTTTGAAGCTCAGTTCACCTGTGGGAGACCTGATGATGTAATCCTCATTAAACAGTGAGTAGCGACCAGTGCCGGTCGGATGATTAAATTTAACCAAGAAATCACTCTTCGTGGGATCCTTGTAAAAGATCGTCCCTGAAACCTCTGCCTGGGTTGTGTTCGGCAATCGATACTTCGCGATGACGTCTGCCGTCTTTGGGGCAAAGACACCGACGAGGCCCACAGGATCGATGCCCGACTTCGTGCCTTCGAGCTTCACTGATTTTGCCAAATCATCCACTTCCACATGAACTGCCTCGGCCACACCTTCAGTGCGCCTCACTTTAACGTTCCGGTAGTGCTGCATCGGATGCTGAAACTCCACATCTGCCTGCAACTGCTCTAAAAATAGACCGCGATATTTGAAGCGGCGCAGATCACCTTTCCCCTGGTTCAGACATTTCTGAGGATCGAACTCGGGCCCTTTGCCTGTAAGTTCCAAATGGATAGAGGACTCCGGTGTGAACTCGAAACGTTGAATGATTTCACGAGTCTGCTTCATCTTCGCGAATGGCAGGAACGCATTTGGATCCATGCGAAGTAGAACTTCATAACGTGCACCCATTGACTCATGCACGAGTGACTGAGCCGCCATCGTTCCCGTCTTGTGACGCAAGAGCAGATCACGAATGTAAACACCTTCAGGCGCCACACCGATGTTTGCAGACAGCCCATCAAAGACCTCTCCACGAGTGCTGAAGCGGCCACAGTCCAGCCTGCCTGTCACATGGACGGGACGCTTATGCGTCGCTAGCGGTCCATTGACATGCCACACGCCTTCCAGCGCCAGATGGGGCGACTCGTAAAAGACGATCTCACGCAGGTTGTCATTGTCGAGAAAGGCCTGAGCGACTCCAGGCAGATCTGCACTTGAGGTGAGATGAAAGCGCACATCCTCGGCGCCCATATTCCACGTGGCGCTCGCGCTCACCTCACCCAGGCGGTCTTTGAGATAAAAACGTGTCAGGTCCACAAAGCCAGACTCATACTGCGCCTCGGCACGCAGCGCCTCACAGGTGTAGCTGCCATAGCTCAGGCTTTCGGCTTCAAAAAAGAGCCGGGCACTCATCTCTGTGGGCTTGGTGAGTTCGCCATGAACTTCGAGATTCAACTGTGGGGTCCCCACGTACTGGAATCGCTTCAGCCAATCCAACCCTTTGCGGATCATCACCCGATGTTCGTTCAGACTTTGTACTCGCTCCATTGTGGTCCGGTCACTCTTCGCGGGTTGAGTGGCTGCGGCTTCTGTTTTGTCTGGCAGCAGCAGTTCGCCGCTAACGTGCAGCACGATGCCTGAGAGCTTCCCCTCCGCCTCCTGAAGATCGATTCGTCCATCCTGAATGAAAGCACGCGCGCTAAGGTCCTCGATCTGAATTACGGCGGCTTCGCGTCCGGTGGCGGGATCTTCGCTCTCCACCGGAAGCGTGACATTCGTGTGGCTTAGTTCCAGCGCCTCCAGCACAAACTTCTTCTCCAGCAGCTTCCCCAGATTGAAATCGAGATTCAGGTGATCCATTTCGATAAGCACCTGCTTCCGCTCTGCATCCGTGAAGACCTGGAAATCCCGCGCCACAATCCCACCGATCGGGTTCACCAGCAGGCGCTTAAAATCCACGTGCAGGCCGCGATGCGCCAGCTCCCCGATTACGAATTCACGCCACGTCCGACCAAAAGCATCTGTGGTCAAATAGACCACCCCCGCCAGCAAACTGCTGCCGATCACGAGCTTGAAGAGCTTGGCGACGAATTTTTTCAACCTTCGGCAAGGTGCCTGCGGCTGGCGTGAGGGTCAAGAGATCAAGAATTCATCAGGCAGCTCCCCGCTTGACCTCTTGGACCTCCTCTTGACCTCTTCACCCCGCCATGTCCGAAACCCTCAGCACCCGCCTCAGCCGCAGCGTCTCGGCGGATTTCTTCCGCCCGCTGGCCCGGCCCTCTGCGCCGGTCTATGTGGACTGTGCGGATCGGCTGATCGAGGAGGCTGGCGAGGCAGGCAGACTCTCCCAGCGGGAAACGACGGAGATCATCAAGGAAGTCATCGCCAAACATCCGCTGTCTTTGCTCGCCGAGGATGAAGGCGCGGCTCTGCGTGATGCCCGACAACGCGCTGGGCAGTTCTTCAATCGCCTCATCGCCGCCGGATGGCTCGAAGACCAGACACTCGGGCTGCATGAGCGCTGGGCCGTCATCACACCGGGACTCCGACCTCTGCTACGAATGCTGCGTGACCTCGCGGAGGATCGCGTCGCCGAGCTGAAGACCTTCGCCGACACCCTGCGCGGCCTTTGCCAGACGCTGGAGGAGCGCGGCGTGCTCGATCCGCAGATCAAACAGCCCGACCAGCTCCGCTCCACCATCACCGATCTCTCCCAGCGGCTCGAGCGTGCCATCGAGCAGCTTCACGCCGTGGAGAAAATCGTCACCAGCTTCGAGCAGCGGCAAAGGCAGACCGCCACCGCCGCGGACACACTCAGCCTGCTTTATGAAGAGTTCGGCCAAGGTCAGCACATGGTCTGCTACGATGCACTTCGCCGTGGTGGACTGCTCACGCGGATCGAAAATGCCCGCAGCACCATCTCGGAGCGTCACGACGATCCCCTCATGCGTGAGCGGCTCGCCGCCGGACTACGCGAACACTATGGCTACGAGGACCGTGACGCCTATGACCATGCCGTGATGATGCTCACGAAGCTCGAGCGCGACCTCGGCGGCCTCAAACGCCGTGCGGAAGCCATTGACCTGCGCATGGCTGCCTTCAATCGCCTCAGCCAGCAGCGCTATCGCTACCAGACCGAACTTCGCGGCCGCCGCCCAGAGCTGATCAAAGCCTACTGCGATGCCATCAATGCCACGCACGCTGGCAGCCGCTTCTCCGAGTTTGCCGGACAGGCAGCCGACTTCACCCCGCGCTGTGTCGAAACGAAGTTCTTCTACGGCACCGAATCTCTCTACAAACCACGCCGCACGAAGTCGCCCGTCGATCTCACCTTTGGTCAAAGCGGAGCCTCCAAGCAAAGCGAGGACGAGGTGCTCGCCGCGTGGAAAGAACGCCAGCGCCTCGCCCTCACGCCGCAGCGTGCCGCCCGCCTCGTCGCCAAGCTTTTGCCGACCAAAAAAGGCAGCACGAGCACCGAAGACATCACTTTGGAGACCACCGACGACCTCCTCGATCTGCTCGCCGTCGTCGCCTACGAGCACGCCCCGGCTCTCGCAGGCAAACGCGTCCGCTGGAGTGTCGATGGCCTCCGCCGCCGCAACGGCCTGGAACCTCACATCATCGAACACGACCACCTCGCCGGGCATCGCATCGAGCGCTTTGCCATCACAAGAGAGGCTTGAGCTAGCCCCACGCCACGCCATCATCCGCGCCCCATGTCTGCCACCTCCTCCGATCCTCTCTGGCCACGCTCCTTTTGGAGTGATGTGCCCGACAGTGACCGCGCCGCGTTGCGCGAGGTGCTGGCGGAGCTGCTCGGCCGTGGTGTCTTGCTTGGAGATGAAGGCAGCGGGCGGGAGCTCTACATGCTCGCCCGTGACCACTACCGCACCCATGTGGAGGACTACCTCGCGCCGCTGGCGCTAGAGCTGATCATTGATGACGAGCACTCGCTGCTCCAGGCGCGGCCACGCACGGAGTCCTGCCTATTGCTCGGTCGATTTGATAAAGACGAGACGCTGGTGCTGCTCGCGCTGTGGCGGCTTTATGATGATGAAATCAGCACCGGCACTCAGGAAGCCGTGATCGTGACCGTCGATCAGCTTTGGGCGGCATTGAAGGTGTTCTTTGACCGCATCGAGCCACCTAGCCCGGCGCAGATCGAGTCCACGCTGCCAAAGCTTCGTCGTCATCGCCTGATCCGCACATTGAAGCCTGAAGGCATGAGTCAGACCGGCGAGATGCAGATCGAGATCTTGCCGAGCCTTGCCCGTGTCATTCCCTTTGACGACATCACGGCCTGGCAGGCACGGATCGAAGCCCATCAACCCGCTCGCGATGCCGAACAGGAGGTGCCGACATGAACTCGCGCATCACCCTCAGCCGCATCCTCGCGGTGAACTGGTATGGCTACCGGCAGTTCATCGACGTCGCAGGTCTCACACTCATCACGGGAGCCAATGGCAGCGGCAAAAGCGCTTTGCTGGACCTCATCCAGTTCGTCATGCTCGGGGAGCAGCAGAGCCGCTTTAACAAAGCCGCCGCCGGTGCTGGCAGCGGACGTTCACTGCGCGGCTACTGCCTCTGCGATACGAACACCACCGGTCGTGACGGTGCTGAGCGATACCTGCGACCAAGCAGTGTCACGCTCGCCGCGCTGGAGTTCACCTGGCCGCTGGAATCTGGCGAGACCGAACCTCGCCGCGAGACCTGGGGAGCACGCATCGAGTATGAAGGCCCCACGGCGAAGCCTTCGACGATCTGGTTCCGCGCCGGACGTCGCCTTGCCTGGCAGGATTTCCTCAACAACGAAGCCGGACCGCAGGCGATGCAGTTCCTGCCTGAAGATGAATTCCGCACGCGAGTGAAGCGCGAACTCGACGGCGATGTCTGGGATCGCCAGAAGGCTTATCTCGATGAAATGGCGCTGCGCTCGCATCTCGGTTTCGATCCCGAGCAGATGGGCAAGACGCTGCCTCGCGCCATGGCCTTCGAGCCAGAGAGCAACTTCGAAAAATTCGTCCGCGAGTTCCTGCTCGAACCTGGAATGCCGGATGTGAAGGCCGTGAAAGCCAGTGTGGATGCACATCGCCGGGCGCAGGAACGGCTGGAGAAAATGTATGACCAGCTTGAGCGCCTGAAGCGCATCTCCGCGCATCATCAGGACTGGAGCACCTCGAAGCGTGAATCCGCCCTCTACGCGCATTTGAGCGAGGCTTTGAAGCATGAAGAAGCGCTGGAAAACCTGACCCGTCGCCGTGCCACGCTGGAAGCCAAACGTGCCGAACATGCCGACAATCAAGAAGCTCACGAGCAGGCCATGCAGGAGCGCGAAAGGCTCCGCGCTGCCGTGGATGCTGCACGCGCTGCGCTAGGTGACAAAGCCGTGAAGCTGGAGGAAAACGACCGCCGTCGTCGCGAGCTGGAAAAGGACATCGCACGCCTCGAAGAGACCGCCACCAGCGTGCGCGAGTTGCTGCGTGATCGTGTCCGCCGCTGGCAGGACTGGACGCTTCATGCCTCACGTCTCGGCCTCGATATCCCCGACAGTGCCTCGACCCTGCTTTCCTCCATGCAGAGTGCCGATGAGAGCCGAGCCCTCGCCGCTGCACGCGACATGCCGCCGGTTTACCACCTGCTCCGTGATCAGGCCATGGAGGCGCTGCGGCCCATTGAGGCTCGTCTTGCCGAACACGAATCCCGCAAAGCCGCGCTGCAAAAGGACCTCGGCCATCTTCAGGAAGGTCAGTCGGCTCCATCACCGCTTCTGAACGCACTTATGGCTCGCGGCCAGCGTGCCGCAGTGCTCGGCAGAGTGGTGGAGGTGAAGCCTGCGGCCGAGAAATGGTGGCCACTGCTGGAAACGATGCTCGGCATCCACCGCCGGGCCATCCTCCCGGAAGACTTCAAGGCCGCCTGGGATCAGGCCCAGCAGACTCCGAGCCCGACAGAGCCACTGATTCATCCCGAAGAAGTTCTGCAAAGCTCCGCCAAGATCGAGAAAGGCTCGTTGCGTGAGTTTTTGGAGACGAAACACGAAGTCGCAGGTCGTCTGCTGGATCATCTGCTCGGCGACATCATTGCCGTGAACAAAGCTTCCCAGCTCGACAAGCATGCTCGTGCCATTTCACTCGATGGCTGGCTCAAAGATCCGCCACGTCGGCTGAAGCTGGTGCCTGAAAAAGAACTCACCCTCGGCGAGGAAGGCCTGCGCCGTCTGCGTGACCTGCGCGAAGGTGAGCTGCGAGATACGGAAGCCGTGATCGCCGAGGTGCGGCTGGACTGCGACGACCTGCGCGCCTTCATCAATCGAGGTCGCGAGTCGCGTCTCGACCACTTCAGCGCTCCCGATGCCGCCAACGAACTCCATTTGCTCCCACGTCTGCGCTCCGAGCTGGGCGAGCTGCGTGCGACTTGGGAACTGCTGGCCACGCCGGATCATGTGCAGGCCATGGAAAACCTGCGGGTGCAAAACGCCACGCTGGAAGGCATCCACGAGCGCATCGGCAGCCTGAAGACGGCCATCACCGCCTTCACCGTGGAGCAGACAAAGCTCGAAGACGCCCTGAGTGAGGACATCACGCTCGAAGAGCAGACCCGCATCGCCCGCCAGACTTCACGCGTTCTTGTGCGTGGCATCAGCGATGATGAGATCAGCAAGCGAATCGCCGCCGAGCGGCAGAAGTCCACGTCGTGGCGCCGATCCATCGAGATGGCTGCGACGCTGGCCGTTCAGCTCGAAACCCGCGCTCAGGAAGCCCGCCGTCTGCGTGATGAGCAACGCCGCGAGCTCGCCGGCGCTCATGCAGATCTCAGCGATGCACTCGATGCCGAATCAGAAGACAACGACGCCTACGATCAGCGCCGTGAAGACCTCGAATCGCATGAACTGGAGCGTTTCAAGACCGCCGCACTCGAAGCCAAACGCGAGTGGGAGGATCGGCTCCAGCATCAGGTGCTCGACGTGCTGCGCGAGAAGCTCAGCGAAGCCGACCGCACCAAGCGCGAACTCAACCGCGCCATGGATCACGAGATCGGCGGCTGGCGCTACCAGCTCACCAGCCGTGCCGACAAGGCCCACAGCGCCATCTGGACGCTCGTGGAGAAAGGCCTGCCCAGCGGCAGCGAGATGGAACTCTTCAACGCCGCCGGGCGTGAGGACATCGAGCGTGCCAAAGCCGAACTCATGTCCGCCATCGACGCTGCCGACAATCCCGAGGACAAACGCCACCAACGCGCTCTCGACTACCGCTACTACCACCACTGGGACATCGAGGCTAAACCCGCCGGTCGTGGCGATGCCGCCGCGATCAGTCTAAACAAAAGCGCGAAGAAACAAAGCGGTGGCGAGAACCAAGCGCCCTTCTTTGTCGCCACGCTCGCTGCCTTCCGCCGAGTGTATGATCTCGGTCGTCGCGATGATCCGCAAAACCTCGGCCTCGTCGTCATGGACGAAGCCTTCAGCAAACTCAGTGGAGACCGCATCGACGACTGTCTCGCCCTCGCGCGCAACTTCGGCCTCCAGCTCATCATGGCCTTCCCCGAAGACCGCCTGCCCACCATGTTCCAGCACGCCGACACCGTCGTGCAATGCCGCGTCGAACGCACCTACGACGAACAAACCGAGCAGGTGCAGAACATCGAGAACTGGGTCGTCCGTGTCGAAGGCAGCAGGCTCGCGGAGCTCATGGAGTAGAACGAGTTTCCAACTCGTAAACTGGTGAGGCGGGTTTGAAACCCGCCTGCATTGGGCAAGATGGAATCTCACCGCACCAGTGTACGACTTGAAAAGTCGTTCTACGTTCCCACTCTCCCTCATGCGCTGGCTACACACGCTTCACGAGCAATGGATGTCCGCCCGGAAACGGCGGGTGACGGCTTCTGTGCGTTCGTTTAGTAGTGAGTGGGAAGACTTGTTCAACAATGCCGGCTTGAAGTCAGCAGGGGGAGGTAAGTTTGAAGCTCACACATGAAAGCGAGATAAAATCTCGCTTCACCAGTGTACGACTTGAAAAGTCGTTTTACCCTCGTTACCCGCCTCTATGAAACTCCGACTGCTTCTTCTCACTTCCCTGCTGGCTCTGACTCTCCACGCGAACGAGCCGACCAATGCCAAGGAGGCGGCGGAGAAAAAGGCAGCGGGAAATAAGGTGATCGCGGAGAAGTTTGCGAAGTGGAAGGCGACGCTGCCACCGGAGCAGCAGGCCTGGGAAACGGTGCTGGAGGAGAACCTCGGCATGGGTTTTTATCTGCCGCTGTATCAGGCGGACAAGCTGGCGGGCCGTGTCACGGCCTGGGATTATGTGAAGGATGATCAGAATCTGCCGCGCGTGCTGCTGATTGGCGATTCGGTCTCACGCGGCTACACGCTGGCGACGCAGAAGGCACTGGCAGGCGCGGCGAATGTGCATCGTGCGCCGGAGAACTGCGGACCGACGGCGAATGGGCTGAAGAAGCTGAAGGTGTGGCTGGGTGATGGGAAGTGGGACATCATTCACTTCAACTTTGGGATTCATGACCGGAAGACGCCACTGGCGGATTACGAGCAGAGGCTGGATGACATCACGGCTCAACTGAAGGCGACAGGTGCCAAGGTGATCTGGGCGAGCACGACGCCGGTGGCAGAAGGCGGGATGAAGGATGCATCACCTGCCGATCTCGTGGCGCGCAACGAAGTGGCGGCACGCGTGATGGCAAAGCATGGCGTGGAAATCGATGATCTGTATGCAGCGATGCTGCCGCGCTTGAGTGAGTTTCAGCCGCCGAACGATGTCCACTTCAAGGAGCCTGGGTATCAATTCCTCGGCCAGCAGGTGGCGGCATCCATTAGGAAACACATCCAGCTGCTGACGACGGTGAACACGGCGGTGATCCCGATGGGGAAGCTTGAAAAGGACGGCTACGGCTGGGAGGAGCGGCACGATGCGATCATGAAGATCAAGGCGGAGATCAATCCCGAGATCGTGCTCATCGGAGACTCGATCACGCATTTCTGGGGTGGCCAGCCAGAGGCGGGGAAGTCAGGCAATCGCGGCACTGAAAGCTGGCAGACTTTGTTTGGCAGCAGGCGTGTACTGAACCTCGGCTTTGGCTGGGATCGCACGCAGAACGTGCTGAAGCGAATCGAACTCGGGGAGCTGGATGGTTTGAAACCGAAGGCCATCGTCATCCACATCGGCACGAATAATCTGGCGGGTACGGTGAACGCACGCTCGAACTCGCCGGAGGAGATCGCGGCGGGCATCACGGCCATCGTGGATCAAGCCCAGGCGAAGTGCCCTGACGCAAAGATCATCCTGATGGCGATCTTCCCGCGAGGCCTGATGCCGGTGGAGCCAAAACGAGCCCTGATTCGCGACATCAACACGCGAATTGCCGACTTGGGGAAACGTCCAGGGGTGACCTTCCTCGACATCACAGAGAAGTGGCTGGGGCCGCTGGGCATCATTCCGAAAGACCTCATGCCTGACACTTTGCACCCAAACCAAAAAGGCTATGCGGTCTGGGCGGAGGCACTGAAACCAGTGCTGCCGGAGTGAGCCTCAGGGTTTCAGTGCGATCACAAACTCACGCGTGAAGACCGCGTCGATGGCTCCACGCAGCCGGCCTTCGGTGACACTGCCGCGATCTTCGGCGACGTATTCGGGCACGCTGGGATTTGGTACGAGTTCCCACGAGTGGTCACTGCGATGCACGGGGAAGACTCGCTCGGCGTAGTCGTGATAGACCTTCGTGGCGGAGGTGAGCTTGCGGGTGCGGTAACGCTGATCCTGGGCGAGCTGGCCCCAGCCTGTCATGGTGCCATCACGCTGGAGGGCGACGCCGAAACTGGAGGAAATACTGAGGCTGATGATGTCCTTCAGATCAACGGGCAGAGGGATCACGGGCGGGGCGGCATTACCCCAGAAAAGCGGCAATCCATCGCGGGGCAGGATGGCGATCCAGCCGTGGATGGGGAGACGAATGAGCTGACGACTGATGCTGAGTTCCGCAGGCGCGGCGGGGGTCACGGTGCCGACGGGCTGGATGGTGCCATCCTGAAGATGAACGTAGCCTGTGCCATCCTCGCCGGCATAGACACGGACTGGTGCCCTGCCATCGGTGGATTTCCAACTGATGCCGCTGGCCGCATTGTCCGGGCCCCAGGCGATGACATGGCCGTCGGCAAGCAGGGCAAGCGCGGAGGTGTTGGTGCTGTCGATCTGCACGACGTCGGCGGCTGCGGAGGGGACGACAACAGCGCTGCCATTCCAGTTTCCCCAGCCGCGCACTTTGCCATCTGGCAGGAGGGCGAAGACATGCTCGGAGGCTCCAGCGATGGCGACTGCCTGCCCGAGATCACGCGGGATGCGGCTGACCTCCATCGGGGGCATCATCGGGCTCGTGTTCAAGGCGAGCCGCTGGATGGCGACGATGCTGCCGGGGCGGTCCGGGCGCTTCGTGGGCGTGCCTACCGCTGTTCCTGATTTGATGGGCAATGGCGCGCCATCTCCGACCGGCGCATTCGGCGTTTGCTGCCACTCTTTGAGCACGGCTTTGACACGCAGCGCCCCGAGTTTGTCTCCCGCACTTTCACGTTTCTGCATCAACGGCTTCAGAACGGCATCCACGGACTGGAGGGCGGTCTTGGTGGCCTCATGATGAACACTTTCAAAGCTGGCAAGCTGCTGGCGATAGATGCCGCGCAGCTTTTGCAGCACGGGCGGAAGTGATGCATCCAGCCCCGGAGCTGGCAGCTCTCCCTGCAAAGCGATGCGCTCGATCTCCGCCTTGATGGCCTGCTGATCGGTGGGCGAGCTGCGCGGGTAATCACGACGCAGGGCCACGACGTACATTTCGTCGAGCTTCTGACGCTGAGTGTCGAGATCCGCCTGTGTCGGCAATGCAGCGCGTTCGCGCAGGCTGGCGCGGAGGGTGGCGAGCTCGGCATCGTGCTCCTCAAGGTTCGCCATCTGCTTGGCGATGCTGGCGAGCATGCTTTTCTCGCTCTCAAGTTCAGACCATTTCGGCAAACGCCAGACGAGGAGGTCGAAGTCGCCCTGCTGCTGATTGCTGCCGTCTTTGTATCGAGTGCTGAGCACGGCCCAGCGCTGATCTTTGCTGAGAGCGATGGACGTCACAGGCTCCGGTGTGGTCTGCCGCCAGACTTCCTCGCCGCTGGGGATGTCGATGGCGCGCAGCGTGCTGTCATCCCAGCCAGTCAGCAGGAGGCGTCCGGCATCCACGATCTCGGCGCTGATGACATTCGAGCTGCCTTTGGTGATCTCGGGCAGGGAAAGCAGGACCTTCATGTCAGGAAGGCTGATCACCTTTGGAGTGGATGCGGTCACCAAGACCACCGGAGTGCCTGGCTGGCCAAGCACACGGGTGATGTAGCCCAGAGGGCCGGCATCGAGTTTCGTGAAGGTGCTGCTGGCTGGCACAAAATGGGTGAGCTGCGGGCGGAAGACGCCCGTGGTGCTTTCGTCTTTTTTCGAGGCGCTCAGAATGACTCCCGAACCCTCTGGCGTGAGCATCATGCTGTAGTTGCGGCCTGCGTATCCAGAGACGGGAATGAGATCCGCATTGCCGGAGTCCGGCTTCCAGAGAAGCAGGTTGGCGGAACCTTCATCACCAAAGCCCGAAGCGAGGATGGTCTGCGAATCTTTGAGGAGCACGGCGTTCTGAAGCTTGTCATCAGGAAAGGAGACGCTGTGGCGCGTCTTGCCGGTGGCGAGCTCGATGAGCGCCAGCTTGTCGCTGCGGTAACTCAAGACGAGGGCCTGCGTTTCATCGGCGCTGATTTGCAGGCGGGAGAGTTGATCGAGGCCCGCTTCCACACTGTAGATCTGCTTTTGAGTGCTGAGATCCCAGAGCCGCAGGGTGCCATCCACACCACCGGAGAGAACGCGGTTCTGATCGCCGAGCAGTTGCAGGGCAAAGACGGAACCTGCGTGGCCATCAAGTCGTGCCACCTCGCCAGCAGCACCTTCGGGCACGGCGTACGGCTTTAGCTCTGGCATGGCGGGCTTCACCACTGGCTTGTCTGGGGCAGGCAACGTTGGTTTGGCCACTGCCATCGCTGGTGCGGGTGGAGCTGGCGCAGCCGTGGGCGGAATCACCGCAGGCATCGGCTCAGGTGCTTTGACGGGCTCGGGCTTTTGGACAGCAACTTCGGCAGGCTTCGCCGGTTCTGACTTGGGTTCGGCGGGCTCAATGCTGACTCTGTCTTTGAAGATGAGCCAGGCGAAGGCGGCCAGCACAAGCACCGAAGCGATGCCCCAGCCTGCAGGTGCGAGCATCCTGCTGAGCTTGGCCGCCAAGGAAGGCCGGTAGCTCGTGTAGTGCTCGGGAGGTTCAAAAGGGATCTGCGGTTTGGCGGCTGCCTCGGCTGCGGGTGCTGGAGCCGCGTCGCCCGTGCGCTGCTTTTCGGCGGTGGCGGTGAGCAGGGCCACCTTCACCTCGCTGGCCTTTTGATAGCGGGCTTCGGGCTCGCTCATCAGGCATTTGGTGATGACGTTGGCAAAACCATGCGGCAGGCCTTTGCCAGCATCTTTGCCCGCAGCGGTGGGCGTCTTGCCCGTGAGCATCTCGTGGATGACCACGCCGAGTGCGTAGATGTCCGCACGATGATCGACGTTGGCACCCGTGATCAGACGCTCCGGCGCAGTGTAGTCAGGCGTGCCGTATTCGACTTCGTCGGGATTTGGCAGAGCGGAGAGATCACGCGCGAGGCCGAAGTCGGCCACCTTCACCTTCCAATCATTCGTGATGAGGATGTTCGCCGGCTTGATGTCGCGATGCGCCACGCCTCGGTCATGGGCGAACTGGAGCGCATCACAGAGCTGGGCGATGACCTCACGCGCCTTTTCCGTGGTGATCTCCTTTCGTCGTGTCCGCCGGTGCAGATCGCAGCCCTCGACGTATTCCATCACAAGGAATAGATGCCGCGCGTAGGTCTGCCCGAAGTCAAAGACAGCGACGATGTGCGGATGCACCAGCTTCGCCATGGAGCGCGCCTCTTTGATGAAACGCTGCACGTCCTCCGGATTCTGCGCGGAGGCGGCGGGCATGACCTTGATGGCGACGAGACGGTCTAGCGCGATCTGCCTTCCTTTGTAAACCGCCCCCATGCCGCCGATGCCGATGATCTCGTGGATCTCGTATTGAGGCAAAAGCTGCGCCAACTCCTCCAGCGATGGATAGGTCGGCTCCTCCGCCTCAGGGGGCGGTGTCGGGGCGACGGGATCGACGGGGTCTTCGGGCATTTAAAAAGAAGTAACGGAAATGGGCGCGGACATTACATGGCAACGCAGCTTTGAGGCCAGAGAAAAGACTCGGATATCCACGCTATCCTGAGATGGGAGAAACTTGGTGGATAGAGGGATGAGCGCGTGCTTGTTTGGAACTCCGCCATGAAACGCTTCCCTTTCCTCCTCCTGCTGCTGGTTGGAATTCTCTCTCAGGCTGCTGAGCCTGGCTTTCCAAAATTCGCCGCAGCGTCCGTGCATCCGCTGGCGACGGAAGCCGCCGTGCAGGCCTATAAAAAGGGCGGCAACGCCGTGGATGCCGCCGTGGCCACGGGGCTGACGCTCGGCGTGGTGGACGGGCATAACTCAGGCATCGGCGGCGGGTGTTTCTTCGTGATCCGAGCAGCAGATGGCTCCGTGACCTGCATTGACGGCCGTGAAATGGCTCCCGCGAAGGCGAGCCGCGACATGTATCTCATCGACGGTAAATTGGACAACGAAGCGAGCAAGACCGGCGCACTCGCCTCGGGCGTGCCGGGTGCGCTGCGGGCCTATGAACTGGCTTTGAAAAAGCATGGGAAGCTGACGCTCGCTGACCTGCTGCTGCCAGCGGCGGAGATCGCGGAAAAAGGATTCGTTCTCGACGAGGTCTATGCGCGGAAGCTCGCCGCGACGGCGGAGAAGCTGAAGAAGTTCCCTGCCAGTGCAGCCATCTTTTTCAAAGCCGATGGCTCACCGCTGAAGAAGGGCGACCTGCTCGTGCAGAAAGACTTGGCTAAGACTTATCGCGCCATCGCCGAGCACGGGACGGCCTGGTTTTACGGCGGCGAGTATGCCCAGCAGGTGGCGTCATGGATGAAGGAAAACGGCGGTATCATGACGGCGGATGACTTCACGAACTACAAGGCCGTGGAGCGCGAGCCCGTGCGGGCAAAGTATCGCGGCTATGACATCGTGGCCATGCCGCCGCCGAGCAGTGGTGGCGTGCATGTGGCGCAGATTTTGCAGATCATGGAGCACTTCCCCATCCGCGATCTCAGCGACGCGCAGCGCGCGCATGTGGTGACAGAGGCCATGAAGCTCGCCTTTGCCGACCGCGCTCATTGGCTGGGTGATCCCGACTTCGCCAATGTGCCGCGCGGGCTTGTTGATCCCGCGTATGCGAAGGATCTCGCCGCGAAGATCGACCTGAAAAAAGTGACCCCCGTGCCGAGTCACAACATGCCGCCGCGCTGGGAAGGTGACATCTTCGGCAAGCACACCACGCATCTCTGCACCGCCGATGCCGAGGGCAACTGGGTGGCGCTGAATCAGACGATCAACACTGCCTTCGGCAGCAAGGTCATCGTCCCAGGCACCGGCGTGCTGCTGAATGATGAGATGGACGACTTCGCCGTGCAGCCCGGAGTGCCGAATGCCTTCAAGCTCATCGGTGCCGAAGCCAACGCCGTCGCTCCCGGCAAACGCCCTCTCTCCAGCATGAGCCCCACGATTGTTTTCAAAGACGGCAAGCCCATCCTCTGCACCGGAGCCGCTGGTGGCCCCACCATCATCACCCAGGCCCTGCTGCTGATCTCAAACATACTCGACCGCGACATGGAACCCAACGCCGCCCTGAAGCAACCCCGCTTCCACCACCAGTGGGCCCCCGACGAACTGAAGATCGAAAAAGCCTTCGGTGACGAAACGCTGGCTGAACTGGCGAAGCTGGGCCACAAGCTAGAGCCCGTGACCGCCTTTGGTGCCTGCCAAGCCATCCTCTGGGATGCCGACCGTAATCTCCTCGTGCCCGCCCATGATCCGCGTGTGCCCGGGAAAGCGGATGGGCAGTGAACTACTGCCCCACCAAGCGATGGGGCTCAGGCCAAAAGTCATGAAGCGGTGGTTCCTCATTTGCCAGCCCAGAAGCCTGATGGCAGGTCAGCAAGACATAGCCTACTCAAGTCGCGCTTCTTACCCGTTGTCGTTGGGGGAGCATTACGGGTTGGCGGTGACAGCACTGGAGGTTTTCACACCTCTCGCGGTGTTTCATTCAGGTCTCCGCGTCTCCAAGTCTTTCTTCCCGGTCTCCGGCGAAGCCGTCTCAAGGACTCCCAGTCTTTCCCCTCAAAGTCAGCCCATCATCTCTGCGGCGTTCCATCTCTCGCGGTGGTTTCAGTCAAGCAGTTGCACCCTGGCGTCGTATTTCTGATGTTGTTTCACGAAGACAAGCTCACCCAGCTACTTCGCCCGTTGCTCCATCACGGCGCTGAGTTTTTTGCCCCAACTGGCGACGTAGTCGCTGTGCATGTGGTTGAGCAGGGCCACGACTTCGGGTGCAGCGGTGGCGGGGTTGCCGGCTTTGGGGAAGGGCGGCTGCGGATCGTATTCGGCGAGGAGTTGCACGCCCTGCGCATAGAAGTCGCCACGGTATTGACGTAGCAGTTCGAAACCGAGATCGAGCCCGGCTGTGACGCCGCCACAGGTGATGCGGTTGCCGTCGATGACGACGCGTTGCTTCACGGGCTCGGCCCCGACGATGGGCAGCAGGTCAAGCGTCTGCCAGTGGCTGGTAGCGCGGCGGCCTTTGAGCAAACCCGCAGCGCCAAGAATGAGTCCGCCCGTGCAGATGCCACCGGCCATTTTAGAGGCTTCACCTGTCTGGCGAACGAAGTCGAGAAGCGCGGAGTTTTCAATCGCCTGCACGGTGCCTGCGGTGCCGCCGGGGATGAGTAGGAGGTCGGGTTTGTCAGGGCATTGATCAAAGCTGAGCTGCGGGCTGACGGTGAAGCCGCTCTCACTCGGCACGGGATCAAGCGTGGCGGCGATGAACTTCACACTGGCTCCGGTCATGCCAGCGAGCACGTAATGCGGTGCGATGGCATCCAGCGCGGTGAAGCCTGGATAGAGCAGGATGAGGATCTTTTCCGTGCCGGGTTTGAGCAGCGCCACGGCATCGGCATGAGCTTTGTCGGCATCGGAGGCAGTGCTTTTCGCAGTGGCAAGGAGGCTGCTGGCGGCGGTCAAGGCGCGGAGGAAATCGCGACGGGTTTGGTGGTCCAAGTTAGCTAAAGGTGGGGACATGGTCGGATGTGAGTCGTTGCTTATTCTTCCAGCAGTCGGTAAAAGCGCTTCGCAGTGGACGACGGGGCAGTGGGCGTGAGCGGTGGGCCAGCATCGGTCCACTGGATGAGCTGCTCCTTGCCTGTGACTTTCGGACCGACGGTGATCCAGTTCAGCAGGTCGGTGGAATACTGGAGTTGGTAGGAGGCGTTGCCTTTGCCGATGACTCCGATTCGCATACTGCCTGCGGTGAAGCTCGACGCTGCTGGTGTGCGCGGCGGTGTGACGGCGGCGATGGGTGTCTCGACACGAAATTCGCCGACATCTTTGCCGCGATCTCCGGGCAGAAAGAACTGATCCATCTCATAAGAAATGGTGAGATCACCCGCGATGACGAGTTTCCCGGCGCTGGCAGTGACGACGACGTTCTTGGTTTCAAAGGCGGGCACGCCTGGAAAATCGAAGTTGTTAACGAAGACCCAGCCACGATTCGGCAGCGTGTTTCCTGCTGGCAGGTTGTAGCGGAAGGTGAAGTCGCCGAGCAAGAAAGCGCCGGTGAAATCACCGACAAAACGCAGGACGCCGGTGAGACCCATTTCGCCCGAGGCAGTGCCGGTGACGTTGGCGGGATCATAGGAGAAGGTGCTCACTTTCCGGGTGCGTCCAGTGAGGTTGGTGACGCTGCTGCCATTGATCTCATACTTCAGATAAGTCGTGGGGATGGCGCTGAAAGTCGGGACGATGTGCTCACTCAAGATCTGTGTTCGCGTGCGATTACGGTCCGCATTGCCCTGAAAGAACTCTTCGAGAATCATGCCGCCGATGGCTGGATTGGAGCCGACATTCAAAGCGGCGAGAGCTACGGGATCGAAATCAAAAATGACGGAACCTTCACGGACGTTGATCGTGGCGGCTGGTGCTGTGGAAGCGAGTCCGAGTGTCATCAGAGGCAGCAGCAGATGGCGGAGGCGTGAGTTCATGACGGGTGCGTTTTAGAAGGTCGTGGAAAGCGTGAGGCCGATGGAAAGCGGTCGCGCTGGAGCCACCACGTCTTCTCCGAGATAAGGGTAGGGCTCGTAGTAGAAGTGGTTGGTGAGATTGGTGATGGAGAGCACGGCTTTGAAGGCCTTCCGCTCATACGAGATCTGGGCGTCGGCGACGTAGTAGGCCTCCGTGAAGTAGTCGTTGGTGAAGCTGACAGGCCGCTTCGATCCAGCGGTGACGCCGATGCCGAGACCCAGGCCTTTGAGTGCGCCTTCACGGAAGCGGTAGCGTGCGGCGAGGCGTCCGCTGTGCTCGGGCACACGCGGCAGTTTTTTGCCGATGCGGTCGATGTTTTGGCCGACGGTGGCGACTTTGTTGACCACATCTTCCGTGACAATGGCGTCGGTGTAGGCATAGGCGAAGAGCAGCGAAAAAGAAGGTGTGGGCTCCCACGCGAGATCGAGTTCCACACCCTGGGCTCGTTGCTGGCCAATCTGGACGGTGGAGCCGGGGATAAAGGGATTGGCCGTGGGCACGTTTTCGCGGATGAGCTGGTAGGCGGCGAGCGTGCCGGAGAGGCCGAGGTCGTCATTCACCAGCTTGAATCCGCCTTCCATCATGGTGGAGGACTCAGGCACGGGCGGTTCTTTGCCGGTGTAGTTCAGCACGCCGCGATAGCCTTCTGAATACGCGCCGAACATGGAGACGCCGCCTGCAATGTCGATCACGGCACCGATGCGAGGGGCGATCTCCAGATAGTCTTTTTGGTAGGCCGTCGGTGCGCCGAGCGTGTTCTCGGTTGTGTATTGATGATCCAAGGCGAGGCTGATGACACGCAGCCCGGCCAAAACATGGACACGATCAAAGGCCGTCATGTGATCTTGAATGTAGCCGCCCATGGTGCGGAAGCGGTTGCTCGTTTGGTCGATGATGTCCGGCTGCACGTAATGCAACGTGCTGCCTGGCGAGGCGAAGTCGATGAAGCCAAAACGGGCGGCGATCACGGTGTCTGGGATTGGTCCAGGGATGGGAATGCGCAGATGGCTGAAGCCGAGTCCTGCGGAGTTTGTGGTGAAGTCGATGTCACCACCGAGCACGACTTCATGCTTCGTCGGTCCGAGTTCGAAACGCTTCGTGAGCCAGCCGTTGATGGTCCATTGTTCGACCTCGGAGGGCAGATAACCGCTGAGCACGGGATACACACTCGGCGTGGCATTCAGCGGCGACTGGGCACTGGCAAAGGTGTAGATGGAGTACTCCTCGAAGCTGCTGTGGAAGTACTGCGCGGTCAGATTCACATCGAGACTCTCTGAGAACGAGTGCTTCAAAGCAGCGACGATGCGCGTGTTTCGGATCTCACTTTCTGGAGCATCCTCGGCACCTGTGAAGCGGTAAGGATCGACGGACGGTCCCGTGTAGGGTGCGTTGTTGTTCGTGGCTGGCGGCAGCACCAGCGCGGCGGGCAGGCCGGAGTATTCCAGCATCTTCAGATTGCTCAATTGGGCACGCAGGGTGAAGACGGTGTCGGGTGTGATCTCCCAGCGCAGTGTGGGATTCACCGACCAGCGCTTTTGCCCTGTGACGTCGATATGACTGCCTGCGGACTCATAGTCGCCGGTGAGGCGCAGAGACAGAGAGCCATCATCCGTCAGCGGCAGGTTCAGATCAGCAAAGGGATTGATCGTGTCCCAGCTTCCGGTTCGCAGGCCGAGCGTGTGTTGCTGGATGGGTTGTGGATCGACTGAGACGACATTGATGATGCCGCCGAGCGGTGAACCCACACCGCCGCCGAAGAGCGCTGCCGTGGGGCCTTTGATCACTTCCACGGACTCCACGTTGATGACCGTCGCTGGATCAGTGGTCGCCGTAGTGCTGTAAGCGGGCATGCCATCTGCATACACATCGGCTGAAAAGCCACGCACCAGTGGGCTTAGGATCAGCGTTTGATACGTCTTCACCGGCACGACGCCGGAGACATTGACGAGCGTGTCCGCCAGATTTTGCACGTCCTGCTCCTTCATCATCTGTCTCGGGATGACGATGATGGACTGCGGCACACGATTCATCGGTGCATTCGTCCGAGTCGCGGTGCTGATGCGCGGGCTCCAGGCCGTCTCGCGTTCAGCCGTGATCACGATGGCCTCTAGCTCGGTCGCTTCTGCGGGCGGTGGTTTCGCTCCCTCTTCAGCCGCCAGAGACAGCAGAGCCACACCGAGCCAGCTCATCGTCAGAAGCAGGCTTGGCGACTGAGAGCGACGTCCTTGCATACGGCATGATGGCAGTGCCCTCCACAGCGAGGCAGTTGCCGAGAATGATGATCAGCAGCGGCGGCGGCGCATGACGAGCACGGCAATACCCAGCATTGAGAACATTATACGTGAGGGCTCGGGCACTGCTATAGCACTGAAGCTGAAGTTGCCCACGTCGTTCCCCTGATTGGCCGGAGTAGCGAGATAGAAGTTCGCCATCTCATAGCTGACTGCCAGATCACCCGAGATGTCGAAGGCCGAGGCCGCGGCGTTCACCGCCACATTCTTGAGGTCAAAGGCCACGCCTCCGCCGATCATGTTTACTCGCAAAGCCCAGCCCGTGCCACCGACAAGCAGGCGAGTCGGATCATAAAAAAGAGTGTAGTCGCCAAAGCCGAGTTGGCCGCCGCCGAGCAGTGGATTCACGTCCCAGCGGGTGATGCCACCGAGGCCGATAACTCCCGTGTGGCCCGTTGGATTTCCGACTTCATAGGCAAAGGTCGTGGCCTGATTGTTCCGGTCCGCCAGATTGGTGACGGTGGAGCCATTCATGGCATGGTAAAGACCTGTGGTGGCTGGATTCGCCACGACTTCATCATTTAGGATCTGAGTGCCTGTGCGTGAGGTGACTCCTGCTTGATTGAAGAACTCATCCATGACCAAGGCCTCAAAGCCGGGCACGTTTGCGCCGCCTGCTAGGCTGGCCCAGGCTGCTGCATCATAGTCGATCGTGGCACCACCGCTGACGAGGGTGTAGGCGGCATTGACCTGAGAAGTCATGGCCGAAAAAGGAAGGAGAAGTGTGAGGAAGAGCCGGGAGTTCATGGCGGGAGATTACTTGGTTCGGGCTAACGCGTCTCCTAACACGCCTCTTCGATTCATGCCCTGCGGCATAATGTCGCACCCACACATTCGTCATCGCTTTACCATGCCTGAAAGCGCCAAAAGTATGAATGCTGAGCAGGACAAGTGAGGCGTCTTGGCCTTTTGATGCCGAGTTCGTTTCGACTCCTCATGACAACCATGGCCAACACCGTTCCCTCCATCACCACCATCACGCTGCGCTGGCTGCTGGGACTGCGCTGGGTGGGCATGGCCGGGCAGATGGTGACGCTGGCGATCGCCGGTGGCGTGCTGAAGCTGGAGCTGCCCTGGCTGCCACTGCTGGCCGTGATCGGCTTTACCGCTGTTTCAAACATCATCCTGCTGGCCATTACCAAGCATGACGCTCCGCACCGAGAATGGACCGTAGCTACCGTGATCGCGGCGGATGTGCTGCTGCTGACGGTTCTGATCTATCTCACCGGCGGTGCCTCCAATCCCTTCTCCAGCTTTTACCTTGTGCTCATCGCGCTGGCAGCCATGTCGCTAGGAGTTCGCTGGCTTTCGCTCATCGTCGCTCTCTCAGCTGGGGCTTACATGTACATCTTTTATCATGGCCTGCCTTTAAAAGGTCCTGGCGGCATCGGGGAGATCGGCTGTCCCGGTTATGGACTGCATCTGCAAGGCATGGCGGTCGCGTTTTTCCTCACCGCGCTTTGCATCGCCTACTTTGTGCAACGGATGCACCGCAGCCTGCGCTCGCGTGATGCCGCACTGGCGGAGGCCGAGACACGAGCGGCGCGGGCAGATCAGTTCAGCGCGCTCGCAGCTCTCGCGGCGGGCGTCGCTCATGAGCTGGGCTCACCCCTGGGCACCATCGCTGTGGCTAGCCATGAGCTGGAAGTGGCGCTGGCAAAGCTGCCCGCACCGGGACCGCTGGAAGACGCCACCCTCATCCGCCAGGAAGTGGAGCGCTGCCGCACCATCCTGGACAGGCTGGACCGGCGCTCCACCTCCGGCACAGGCGATGCGCCAGAGCCCTGCTCAGCGGTGGTGCTCATCAGCGACTTGAGAGCCGCGATGCCTGCGGCCTTGAATGCGCGGCTCGTCATCCGCGATCTCACTCAGGGCGTGACTTTGCATCTGCCAAAACAACCCGTGGTGCAGTCACTCATCATCCTCATTCACAATGCCTGCGAAGCTGACACCCAAGGCCAACCTGTAGAGCTGGAAATCTCTCATGAGCACGGGCAGCTCCGCTTCACCGTTCTGGATCGCGGTCCCGGCATGTCCGCCGCAGCACAGAGGCACGCTGGCGAACCTTTCTTCACCACCAAACCGCCGCGCCAGGGCATGGGACTCGGCCTTTTCCTCGTGCGCACTCTTGCTCTCCAGCTTGGTGGAGAAATCTCGCATCAACTGCGTGAAGGCGGCGGCACGAGCGCCAGCTTTGAGTTTCCCGCCACCCTCATCGAGTCATGAGCCTCTTGATCCAGCGCATCCTGCTCGTCGATGATGACAGCACCTATCTCCACCGGCTCGCGCGTGCTCTGAAAGACCGTGGCTACACCGTCTCAGCCGTCGAAAGCGCCGAAGAGGCCCCCGCTGCTGCTGCCGAGCTGAAGCCCGACGCGGCAGTGCTGGATTTAAAACTACCCGCCGCCAGCGGACTCGTCTGCCTGCGTGAACTGCGTGCGGAATGGCCTGAACTGCGCGTGCTGATCCTGACCGGCTATGCCAGCATCGCCACCGCCATGGAGGCCGTGCGGCAGGGCGCATGGGATTACATCACCAAGCCCGCCGATGCGGATCAGATCCTCGCCGCCTTGCAGCGTGATCCATCTGCCCCGCAGGAGGAAACCGAGATCGCCACACCCTCCTTGGATCGGCTGGAGTGGGAGCACATCCAGCGCGTGCTCACGGATAATGATGGCAACGTCAGCCAGACCGCCGTCGTGCTAGGAATGCACCGCCGCTCACTCCAGCGAAAACTGCGAAAGCTGCCACCCAACGGCTGATCAAGTGCGGCATGATGTCGCAGGCACGGGTTTACGACTGACAGCACTTGGGTTCATGACCCACCGTGGCGGTCTCCCATGAAGTTGTCTTCGCTCGCCACCGCTCTCGCTCTCTTTAGCCTCGCCTCGACCTGTGTCGCCGCACCTGTCGCGGTGCATGGCGGCTCGCTCATTTTAAACCTAGACGCAGGAGCCTTTGCCACCGGTGCTGATCCAGGTCTGTATTCTGGCTACGGCCTCACGATGACGCCTGGACAGCCACACATCGTGCTCGGGCGATACTTCAGCTTGGAAGACATGGTCGGGCGCAGACTGGTAGGGAACGGACTCCGGCCTGATCTGAATGGCATGAGGCCTGTCTCTAATGTCGGCACTGCCACCGTCCCGGTTTGGTCCGTGGACATCCGCCAGTTCCGCACCACTTACAATGCCGGGCGTGTCCGAAAGTTTGTGTTTCGGGTCTTGAGCCTGTCAGAAAGTTTGTGTGGAGGGTCAAAACCGAGGACAGGAAGACATGAGAAGACCCAAAACGAAGGAAGACAAAGCGCTCGATGAAGCGCTGGACGTGTTAATCGCCAAAAGCGGCCATTC
>NZ_JBILYB010000009.1:0-78992 GCF_044378005.1 Prosthecobacter sp. | reverse complement strand
ATGGCGCGCAGACGCTGGTGCCGGAGTAGAGTTGCGGGAACTTCGTGCCCTCCGCCGCCATGCGGTCGAGATTCGGCGTCTGGATGAGCTTTTGCCCGTAGCAGCCGAGGTCGCCCTGCGCGAGATCATCGCAGAGGATGAAGATGAGGTTTGGTTTTTCAGCGGCAGTCAGGGCCGTGGTGAAGAGAAAAGCAGCAGCGAGAAGTCGGAAGGCGGTCATGGGCGGCAAACTGAACGAACGCGAAGGCACAATCTGGCACTGGGTTGGGTCGATGAGGAGCCATTCACGGGCTTCAGCCAATGCGAAAAATGACTCGGCAGGCAGCTCATTTTTCGTTATTGTAATTATAAATATGCTTGTCCCTCCATATATCAGGGGCATAATATTAAGTTATATTAATTAACTTCGATCCTATGCCGCCCCTGCCTTTCGCATCCCACTCCGCCGGTGTGCCTCCAGCATTCAGAGTGGCCCTTTTGTTCCTGTGTCTTGGCTGGACTGGCGTCGCTGCGGCAGCCACCTCCAGCATCGTGGGCTTCTACCCCGTGGATGTCCCGGCAGGGAACTCAGCCTGGGTTTGCGGCCTCGTGGGTGCGGATCTTTACAGCGCCGAAGCTGTCAGTGTGACGGCAGATGTGGATGGCAAGGCGCTGGTCGAATTCTCCGCCCCTGGGTGGACAGAGGGAGCCTTTGATCTGCACTATGCCGAGCCGCAGTCCGGCTCCGGCGCGGGGCTGGCGATCGATATTCTCTCCAACACGACCACCACGCTGAAGCTCGGCTCCACCCCTGCGGCAGCGGGACTGACGAGCGGGATGACCTTCATCGTGCGGAAGCACGCCACGCTGGCCGGTCTGCTGCCGGATGGCGGCGGGCTCACCCCGTTTGGTGACACAATCAGCCTGTTCGGCAGCAACGGCCTGCAAACGACCTACTTTTTCAGCAACCTCTCCAGCACCTGGATCACCGTCCTCGGTGCTGATGCCAGCAACGCCATCGTGCGACCGGGGCAGGGGTTCGTAATGCAGCTTGGCAGCGCCAAAACAGTCACGCTGGGCAAAGGCGAGATCTGCTGTCTAAAGACCACGACCACGAAGATTCGCGTGCATGCCAATGTGCCGAACATCATCGGTGCCATGAACCCGCTGGGGGGAGCGACGACCACTCTGGGATCACTGGGCGTGACGACCAGTCTCCAGGCATTCAATGACTCCGTGGTCACCCTGGCCCCCGGCACGCTTGCCCAAACCGGCACCTACCTGAGCACAGGCAGCAGCCTGGTGAACAGCGGCACTGGCCAGACCTCCGACAGCACCACCCTGCCTGCGGGGGCAGGCGTCGTGATCAATGTGAACGCGAACAAGAACATCACCGTGGCTCCGGTGAGCGTGACGCCTTGATGCCTACCCACTTTGTCATGAACCCACCTTCCCTTCTCCTCGGTGCCGTCCTGGCCATGCTGGGCGCAGCCAGCCTGAATGCGGGCTCCATCACGCTCAGCAGCGTGGGTGGGGCCAAGTTCGCCACCAAGGAAGGTCAGCTCTTGCCACATGGCTGTGCCGTGCGGGTCGGTTCCTTCAATCTGCCGAATGCCACGCGAGATCAGATCCTCCCGGACAAAGGCGACTACGCCCAGCTCAAGACCGTCTTCAAACCGCTGGCCGAGGGGCTGATCGGCTCCGGGGGGGCCACGCAAAACGCAGGCGGGGGCACGGTGCTGCGCGCCAATAGCTTCCCTACTGAAGGCGATATTTTCGGCACGGTGGCGGACATCAATGCCACCTACATGCCGCCCGAGACTCAGCTTTACGTCTGGGTCTTCAATCACTCGAATCCTGACCTCGCCACGCAGTGGGGACTCTTCACCGCCGACACCTGGCTGGCACCTCCGGCGCTGGGAAATCGAACGCTGAGCACGACCTCCGTGGAGGTCCTGCAAGGCAGCACGAGTGGCAGCCAGCTCCGACTCATCGATGTACCTGCGACCTATGGAAACTGGGCCTGGCAGAGCTACTCCATCAACGCCTCCTCCACACTCACTGGAAGCGAGGCTGATCCCGATGGCGATGGCCTGGCGAACATTGCCGAATACGCCTGGAGACTGAATCCCGCCGCACGCAGCACTCCGCTGACCGCTTTGAATGCCGCGAGCAATGGCGCGACGGTTTCCTTCACCTTCAAGAGCCCGCGCAATCAGCCCGATGTGGCCGTGATCGCCGAGTGTTCCCCCGATCTCCGCACCTGGGAGCCTGCGGCCTCTGTCGTGATCACGAGCGATGCCGACTTCGATACCCGCCAGTGCTCCTCCAGCGCAGGCACACGCTACTTCTGGCGCGTGCGCTTTGAAAACGTCCCCTGAAACCCCATGAAACGCTTCATCCTCCTTCTCACCATGATGGTTCTGGGTCATCAGGCACAGGCAGCCACTGTCTCCATCTCCGTGAACAGCAACGGCGGCCCCATGTTTGCCACGAGTGCCGGCGATTTGCTCACCCTCGGCTCCTGCATCCGCATCGGCGTCTTCGACACCTCGGGTGGGAATCTGACAACGCTGCAAACCAGCAACGACTACTTCGCCATTGACGCGCTTTTCACTCCCCTGGGAGAAAGTGGAGGCAGCAGCGGCACCATCACACAGGCTGGGAACTCCGGCAGCGTGCTCATGATCAATGACCTCTTCGGCACCGGCAATGTGCTCGGGCAGATCGCCAATATTGATTCGGCCTACTTACCCGCCGGTCAGCAGCTCTACGCCTGGTTTTTTAATAGCGCCGCCCCACAAGGCTCCGAGCAATGGGGCATCTACACCTCCACCACCGGCTGGAATTTCCCCAACGGTCTCGGCTCCGAAACACTCTCCACGTTTGAGATCGACACAGTCATCCGAGGTTCCACGACTGGAGGACTCGCGACCACAGACCGCTTCAGCCTCTCGCCCGTGCCCGAACCGGGTGGATCACTCCTGATCCTCGCCGCGGGTCTCGTCCTCCGCCTGCGCCGCACACGCCGCCACACCTCCTTTTGACCATGCATTTCAGGCTACTCATCATCCTCCTTGGTGTCATGGCCGCCAGCGCTGCCACTGAGTCGTACGCTCAGCAGTCTGCCGCACGACTTTGGAATGAGCAGCTCCTCGGTGCCATCAGAATCAACATTCCGCATCCGCCAAGACACGCCCGCAATCTCCATCACCTCGCCACCGTCATGTATGACGCCTGGGCCGCTTACGACAGCACCGCCATCGGTTACATCCATCATGAGCGCGCCACGGCTCCAGGCAGTGTCGAAGAGGCACGCAGGGAGGCCATCAGCTACGCCGCCTATCGGCTGCTGAAGTCCCGATTCGCCACAGGCACAGGTGCAGCCACAACCAACGCCGCGCTGGATGCCCAGATGGTCTCCCTGGGCTTCGACGCCGGTATCACCTCCACCGCCGGGACCGCTCCCGCCAATGTCGGCAACCGCATCGCCGCCACCATCCTCGCCTGGGGACTTGCCGACGGTTCCGGAGAATCCAACGGCTACACGGACCCCGCGTATTGGAATCCACAGCCCGCCATGATCGTGCTCGGCAGCAGCGGGGCCGTCGGCGGCATCCCAAATTTCACTGATCCCAACCGCTGGCAGCCTCTCGCCCTCAGTGCTGCCTTCTCCCAAAACGGCATCCCCATCCCCGAAACCATCCAGCCATACGTCGGTGTCACCTGGCTCAGCGCCACACCCTTCTCTCTCGCTCGTGACAATCCCAACGAACTCTGGATCGATCCCGGCCCACCCTCCAAACTCGGCACCGCCACCGACGCCAGTTACAAAGCCGGTGCCCTCGAACTCCTCATCAAAAGCAGCCAGCTCAACAGCGAGACTTTGATCGACATCTCCCCCGGCGCTTTCGGAAACAATCCCCTCGGCAATGACAACGGCACCGGCCACACCGTCAATCCCGTCACCGGCCAGCCCTACGCCTCGAACATCGTCAAGCTCGGCGACTTCTCCCGCGTGATGGCCGAATTCTGGGCCGACGGTCCCCACTCCGAGACCCCTCCAGGGCACTGGCACGTCCTGGCGAACGAAGTTTCTGACACACCAGGCTTTGAAAAGCGCATCGGAGGCATCGGCCCCATCGTCAACGACCTCGAATGGGACGTGAAGACCTACTTTGCCCTCGCCGCCGCCACCCACGACGCCGCCTGCGCCTGCTGGAGCGTCAAACGCTACTACGAAGGCCCGCGCCCCATCACCATGATCCGCTACCTGTGCAGCAAGGGGCAGTCTTCCGACCCTGGCGGTCCCTCCTATCATGCTCAAGGCATCCCGCTCATGACAGGCGTCGTGGAAGTCATCACCGACCAGACCTCACAGCCAGGAGGCAAACACCAGTTCATCTGGGATATCGACTTCAAAAGTAATGTCTTAGGCGCCAACTACATTGGCAAAATCGCCGTCTATTCCTGGCCCAGCGAGCCTGGAGATCCCCTCACCCAGGCCAACACCGTCCGCTGGATGTTCGGCGAAGACTGGCTGCCCTACCAGCGCGCCAACTTCAACACACCCGCCTTCCCCGGTTACATCTCCGGTCACTCCACCTTTTCCCGTGCCGCCGCTGAAATCCTCACATCCATCACCGGTAGCGCCTACGTCCCAGGCGGCCTCGGCAGCTTCGTCGCCGAGCAGAACAACTATCTAAAATTCGAGCAAGGTCCGAGCCAGACCGTCACCCTCCAGTGGGCCACTTGGTATGACGCCGCCGACCAGGCCGGCCAGTCCCGCCGCTGGGGTGGCATCCATCCTGTCGAGGACGACCACCCCGCCCGTCTCATCGGTTCCCAGGTTGGCAAACAGGCATGGACCCTCACCCAGAAATACTTCACCGGCGAAGTCCTCACCGAAACCATCGTCCCCACCCAGACCTGGAATCCAAACGGCTCAGTCACCCTCAGCAGCACCACGCGTCGTGGCCTCTATTACCTTTGGGAATACAGCACCGATCTCCAGAACTGGACCCCGCTCACCAGCAGAAGTCAGGCGAAAGATGCCGCCCTCACCATCACCGATACCCCGCCGCCCGGCGAGCGCCGATTCTACCGCACGCGATGGGTGACCTCGCTGTAGAACGACTTTGCAAGTCGTACACTGGTGCCGTGAGTTTCCAACTCACGTCCCGGCGGGATGGAACCTCTTATTACTCCACCCGCTTCGCCTTCGACCTGCCGCCATTCCACAGATCATACTGCGGGTCGGCATAAGTTTCGAAAAAGGAACTCAGTTTGCCGGACATCTCACTCGTGGTGGACTCCGTGCCCGGCTGGCCGAACAAATTGAAGCGTTCCCTCGGGTCCGTCTCCATATCGTAGAGCTCATGCGGGCCGTTCGGATGCCGATGCACATACTTCCACCGCTCCCCGCGCACCGCACGGCAGGTTTCCATCTCGTAGAAAACTGTGTTGTCCCAGTTCGCAGCTTTCTCACCACGCAGCACAGCGGAGAAATCACGCCCTGGCAGCTTTGGCTTCGTGGGCAGCTTTTCACTCAAACCGAGGTGGCCGAGCAGGCTGGGAACGAAGTCATAATTGCTCACCAGCAGGTCTGAAGTCACTCCAGCAGGCACGACGCCCGGCTGGCGGAAGATCAGCGGGATCTGCATCATCAGCTCATGCGCACCGATGGGCCGCGTGTGATCACCCATGCCCCAGATTCCATTCTGCCCGCCCATCCAACCCTGATCCGAAGAGTAGATGACGAGTGTGTCTTTCTCCAAACCCAGCCGCTTCAGCGCCGCCATCACCTCGCCCACGCCATCGTCCACTCCGCTGACCTCCGCCGCCATGCGACGCCGCGCACGTGGGTCATTGTGGAACTGCTTGTTGTGATGCTGCCAGGGATGCATCGCATCGCGCGGGAAGCTTTGCAGTTCCTTGTCGGCATAGTAGGCCGCGTGGCGGTTCTTCGACTCATTGAGCATCAGATTGCCGAGTGAATACGGCCCGTTGTAAGCGAGGTAGAGAAAGAATGGCTCGTTCTTGTTTGCCTCGATGAATTCGATCCCACGCCGCGTCCAGTAGTCCGTCGTGTACTCCGCCACCTTCGTCACCTGTCCATTCTCGATGATCTTCTGATCATAAAACTCCTGAGTGCTTCCATCTGGCTTCGTCACCCAAAAGCCGAAGCCCTCGTTCGGTGTCAGATTCGCGCCGAGATGCCACTTTCCACTCAGCCCGCAGGTGTAGCCCGAGGCCCGGAGGATCTCGCCGATGGAGGTGAACTCCGCGAGTGTGTTGTAAGCCTCCGGCCCCATCATGAACTTGGGATCGAGAAACGAATGCACCCCATGCTGCGAGGGGATGAGCCCCGTGAGAAACGTCGCCCGAGTCGGCGAACAAACGGCATTGCTGCTTAGTGCCCGAGTGAACTTCACCCCACCCGCAGCCAGGGCATCGATGTTCGGCGTGCGGATGTCGGGATTGCCATAGCACCCAAGCGTCCACGCTCCCTGATTGTCCGTGAGGATGAAGACGACATTCGGCTTCTTTGCCTGCACTGAAGCCATGGAGGAAAGGACGCAGAGAACGGCAAGGACGTATCGCATGACGACTAAACGCCACCAACGCTGCGGGATTGCACTCAGCGTCGGAGCCCCTGCACACGGCCCTGCATGTCTTCCAGCACGGGAGCCAACTCGATCTTCTGCTTCACACTCGCTTCGCGGAGAAAGAGCATCGGGTCCTCGGCCACGAGCTCGTCCATGAACTTCCGATCCTGCTCGGCGAGGCGGTCGCCATCAGGATCATTGCCGCGCAGGCTTTTCATGTCGCCCCTCATGCGGCCGACCATGCGCTTGCGATCCTCGGCGGGCATGACTTTCAGCCCGCGATCAATGATCTCAAAGAGCGGCTCGATGGTCCGGTTCACATATTCCTTCTGCTCCTCCTCGGTCAGCGAGGCGAAGAACTTGTCGAGCGACTCCTGCGCATCCTCGCGCAAGCTTTTGCGCTGGCCGATGTCCAGCCGCTGGTAGTTCATGATCACCTTGGCCAGATACTGGCGGCGTTTTTCATCGCTCGTTTTTTCACCCGAAAGCCACGGCGCCTGCTCCACCAAGTCCTGCACCTTGCCTGGCCAGGCGACGAGGTCATCCGTCTGATGCATGATCACCGCCACGATTGTCCAGATGCCGACAAGCAGCCCGGCAGCGGTGATCCAGATGCGTTTTCGAGACATGGCAGATCAGCGTTTAAAGCGTTTGGACACAATGCCGATGAACTCACCCGCTTCCTCAACTCGGAGCTTTTGGGTCACAAAGAAATAGGCCGCCGCAGCAAGGGTGACGGTGACTCCCAGCGAGCCTGCCTGCATCACAAAGCCCATCTTCGCCCAGCCTGCGAGCAGCGTAAATTTCGCCGCGAAGCATACACCCGCCATGAGTGCCACACCGACCAGCAACTTCGTCAGTGCCTGTGTCAGAGAGCGTGTCTCCAAACCTCCGGCAAACTTCCTCATGCAGAGGTAGAGCGTCGCGAAGTTCAGCAGAAGGCCGATGGCAGTGGCCCAGGCGAGCGCAGTGTGATCCCACTTCAGGACGAAGACGGTGAAGGCGTTCACGCTGGCGGTGAAAGCAATCACGCCGAGGCTCGCGATCATGGGGATAAAGCGTTTGCCAATCGTATAGAAGGAAGGCTGGAGCACCTTGATGGCCGAGTAAAACACCAGCCCGAAGGCATAAGCCTGAAGCGGCCCAGCCGTCGCGGCGACATCGGCAGCCGTGAACTTTCCATGCTCAAAGAGGATGGAAACAATCTCATGCGACAACAGCGAGAGACCGACAGCACTTGGCAGGGTGAGGAAGAGCACAAGCCTCAATCCCTTTGCCAAAGCTCCACGAAACGCAGGCGTCATGCCCTCAGTGGCTAGTCGGGAGAGCATCGGCAGAGTCACGGTCGCCACCGCGACCCCAAAGAGCCCGAGCGGAAGCTGCTGAAGCCGCTGCGCATTGGCGAGCCAGGCACTGGCGGACTCCCTGCCTGGAGTCAGAGAAGCAAAGATGGAGTTTAAAAACACGCCAATCTGGGTGCCGCCCGCAGCGATGAGCGAGGGCCACATGAGATGCAGCACCTCGCGAACACCCGAATCCTTCCAGCCAAAATCGAGACCGAAGGTGAAGCCAACCTTCTTCAAAGACGGAAGCTGGATGCCGAGTTGAAGCACCCCGCCGATCAGTGTGCCAATGGCAAAACCCGTCAGCCCTTTCTCAGTGATGTTTCCTTCTCTAAAACCAGGATCAAGCACCCAGGCCATGGCGATCCCACCCACGATGCAGCCCAGATTGAAGAACGCCGACGCCACTGCGGGGATGAAGAAAATGCGCTTCGAGTTCAGCATGCCCATGACCAGCGCAGTTACCGAGACCAGCGCGATGAAGGGATACATAATGCGCACGAGGTGAGTGCAGAGTACGATGCTGTCTGGATGGAAACCGGGATTCAACATCTTCACCAGCCAGGGTGCCACCGCGATGCCAGCCATCGCCACCATGCTCATGAAACAGATGGAAAGCGCTAGCATCTTCCGCCCGAGCACCCAGGCAGCTTCATCACCCTCGTTCTTGATCTTCTTGGTAAACGTCGTGACAAACGCCGTCGAAAGCGCGCCTTCAGCGAATAGGTCACGCAGCATGTTCGGCGTGCGAAAAGCCGCTGTGAAGATGCCCGTGAAGTGCGCTCCGAAGAGGCCGTTGAGAAGCTGATCCCGCACCAAGCCGAGCACACGGCTGCACAGGATGGCGATGGAGACGATGCCCGTGCTCTTGGCCTGCGAACTAGTGTCTTTCTTCGGCTCGCTCATGGGAGAGTTAGTGTTTCACCGCCGCGCGACGCAGCTTGTCCATCATGGCGATGCCCATGCCATGCTCGAACATCGGCTCAGCAATGATTTCATCGACGCCGAGGCCATCCAACTCGCGCAGCACATAGAAGAAGCGCACCGCTGCTTCGGGCAGCTTGCCTTTGCCGGGGCTGAGGATCTGCACATGCACCCACTCGGTGAGGCCGGTGTAACCGTCGCTGGCATCGCCGCGATAGCTCATGAGGGCATAGCGCTTGCCGGGCTCGGGCGTGAAATCCTCGGGCTTGGTCAAAAGGCGCAGCGGCGTGCGCGGAGCGTAGTGGCTGGCGAGCTGGCCGGGGGCATCGGTGGCCTCGTCGATGACACTGCGGACGAGGTGCTTCACTTTGCCAAAGGCCTTCAAATCATCCGGCGTGATCGGGCCTGGGCGCAGGATGGTGATGATCGGCTTCGGCGATCCTGCTTCGATCTTGATGATGGTGGACTCAATGCCGCAGAGGCAGGCACCACCATCGACGATGAGCGGTATGCGTCCGTCGAGCTCGTCCACGACCGCATTGGCCGAGGTCGGGCTGATGGAGCCAAAGCGGTTCGCGCTTGGTGCCGCGATAGGTTTCCCCAAAGCATCCGCGACTCGACGGAAGACGGCGTTTTTGCTCATGCGCACCGCCACGGTGGGCAGGCCAGCGGTGACGATGTCAGGCACGCAGGGCTTCTTCGGCAAAACGAGCGTCAGAGGTCCTGGCCACATCTTCTCGGTGATCTTCTGCACGATGGCCCGAATGTCCTCAGGCACATCCGCAACTTCATCCAGCATCTTCTTGTTCGGCAGATGCACGATGAGCGGATCAAAGCTGGGCCGCTCCTTGGCTTCGAAGATCTTCGCCACGGCTTCCGGGTTCAAAGCATCCGCCGCAAGGCCATAAACGGTCTCCGTGGGAAGTGCCACGACCTCACCCGCCTTCAACAGCCGCGTGGCTTCCTCCACGGCTTTGTGCAAGAGAGGGCCTGTATCGGTCTGGAGAATGGGGGTCATGGTATTTTGGCGATTAAGCTTCTTTGCGCTTCAACTGCGGGAAGAGCACGACGTCGCGGATGCTTTCGGCTCCGGTGAGCATCATGATGAGGCGGTCGATGCCGATGCCAATGCCACCGGCGGGGGGCATGCCGTGTTCGAGGGCGGTGATGAACTCTTCGTCGATCTTCTGGGTCTCTTCGCCGGCCTGATGCTCCAGACGTTCGCGCTGGACGATGGGATCGTTCAGCTCGGAGTATCCGGGGCTGATTTCCTGGCCGTTGATGATGAGTTCATAGACATCCACCAGCGCGCTGTCTTCGGCGTTTTGTTTGGCCAGAGGCACGAGTTCCTTCGGCGAATGGGTGACGAAGAGCGGGTTAAAACTCTTCTCTTCCACGAGCTTCTCGAAGGCCTTCTGATCGAGTTCGTAATGCTCGTCGCTCACGCGGATTTCCTGCACGCCCAAGCTGTGCGCGCGTTCGACCTTGGCTTCTTTGGTGAGCGTGAACCAGTCTTCACCGGCAGCAGCTTTGACCAGATCATGGTAGCGACCACGCTTCCACGGGCGGGTGAGGTCGATGGTCTTTGTCACGGCACCTTCTTCGTCTTTGTGCTCGATGACGAGCCCACCGCAGAACTTCTCCGCGAGGTGGCAGATCATGCCTTCGACGAGGTCGGCCATCTGCTCGAAGTCGGCGTAGGCCCAGTAAGCTTCCAGCATGGTGAACTCAGGATTGTGGCGACGGCTCACGCCTTCGTTGCGGAAGTTGCGGTTGAGTTCGAAGACGCGGTTGAAGCCACCCACGAGCAGCCTTTTCAAATAAAGCTCGGGGGCGATGCGGAGGTACATCTTCTGATCCAGCGCATTGAAGTGCGTCTCAAACGGACGTGCAGCAGCACCGCCGGGAACGTCCTGCATCATCGGTGTCTCGACTTCCAGGAAGTCGCGGCCATGCAGATACGCGCGGATCTCGGCGACCATCTTGCTGCGGGTGACGAAGACCTCGCGGCTGCGGTCATTCGAGATGAGGTCGAGGTAGCGCTGGCGGTATTTGATCTCCTTATCCGCGATGCCGTGCCACTTGTCCGGCAGCGGGCGCAGCGCTTTGGAAAGCGGCGTCAGCGTCTTCACATGGATGGAGCGCTCGCCGCGCTTGGTGATGAAAGTGAAGCCCACCACGCCCGCGAAGTCGCCGATGTCGAGGAGGTCATTGAAGAGCGCGTAGGCATCGTCGCCCACATCGCTTTTGCTGAGGTAGCATTGGATGCGTCCGGAGATGTCGCCGAGGTCAAAGAAGGTCGCCTTGCCCATGACGCGGCGGGACAGGATGCGTCCCGCGACCTGGACATCCAGCCCTTCGACGAAGTTCGCCTTCAGCGTGCCTGGATCATTGGTGACCTCAAACTTGCCGCCAAACGCCGCGATGCCGCGTTTCTGAAGCTCCTCCAGCTTGTGGCGGCGGACTTGCAGAAGTTCGGACTCGGTCGGTTCGGGGGCGTCGGGCGTGGGATTCATGGCGTGGGACTCGGAATGAGGGGCCGTGTCCTTAGCCGGGCAGGCGGACTTTGCCACTGCAAACCTTGCCCGCCGTCAGGCAGCTTTAGTTGAGCCTGCCTCGGAAGAGCTGCTTCAACACATCGCCGAGGTCGATTTTGTCATTCCGGTCGTGATCCCGGTCACGATCAGAGCGCGGCGGGATCGGTGTGTTTGGCAGCGGCTGAGGTGAAGACAGCGGAGGCAGGTCAAAGTGACGCTCCTGCACCCCTGCACCACGACCGCTGTAGGAGCGTCCCTCCATCTCGACGCGCCTCAGCATGGGGTTGCGATAGCCGAGCCGACCGAGTTCTTCGAGATGCTGATCGATGTCCCGAAAATAGGGGAACATGCTGCGGACAAAGCCCGCCTGCACCGCCATCAACTGCGAATCGCGGGAGGAATACTCCGCCATGTGAAAAGAACGATAGGCTTCACCCAGCGGGATGTTGGCGTTGTTGCTGTGCGCCCGGATTTGACTCGCCAGGCGGCTCACGTCCAACTGGAGATCGACCAGAGCGCGCATGAGCTGCCCATCAGGACTGGCGGCGGCGACGTTGAAGCGCTTGCAGTAGGCGACAAAGGCCTGATGCAGCGTGCGGGTGGTGCTTTGCAGAGACTCCACCTCCTGAATGAGGTAGGACCCCTGGCCTGGACGCGCGGGATAGCGGTCGTCCGGCACGATGATGGGCCGCTGGCCCTGTGCCTGAAGCGCGAGTGGCAGGGCTAGAACCGCACCGAGCACGGCCTGGAGAAGGAAGGAAGTTTTCATGAGGCGCTGATGCTATGAGAAAGACAGCATCAAGGGCAATGATGAAATCAGAGGCTTGCGCTCGTAGTTCGGGCTTCAGCCCGTTTCTTTGAAGGTCTTTTAAGCGCTCGACACCCCCGGAACGGGCTGAAGCCCGAACTACGAGCTTGCTACAAGCGCGCGTCGTCCCAACCAGCGCCGCAATCGAGTACGGGCTAGTTTTTCCATCTCTTCAGCGCTTCTTCATCTCCCACACGGCTCAAATAGTCCCTCGCGCTCGACCACGGCCACTCCTGCCATTTGGCGACGTAGCCATGACGCACCGGATTGTGATGGATGTAGTTCACCGTGGCCCAGCCGTGGGCTTCGTTGCGGATCTACCGGTCTGCCACGCTGTGCCAGACGTGACGTCCGCGTTGAGCGTCCTCGCCATTCCAAACAAAGGACGCACGACCATGCAACTTGCCCAGAGCCACCAGCGTCTGCTTCATGTCCGGTGTTTCGAGATAGAGGTGGTAATGATTGGGCAACAAGCACCAGGCGTGAAGCTGGCATCCTTCCAAAATGGATAGCAGCTCTTCGGAGAATGCATCCATGCGTTCGGGTGCAGCGCCGATGATCGGCTGATGCTCGTAGCACGCGGCCGTGAGGTGAAACTCACCCGCTCCACCCAGCGGATGCGGCGGCGTGTGCCAGGGGCGGCTGCGGAGTTTGCGCCACTGGAGGACGTTCTCCCGCTGTTCGTGAGTCATTCGCCGCCATGCATACATGGCGGGAGTTTGTAGTTCGGCCTTCAGGCCTTCAGGCCTTCAGGCCGTCAAGGTTCGTCGTTTGGGTTTGTAGTTCGGGCTTTAGCCCGTTCTTTGACGTCACAAACCACCAAGAACGGCCTAAAGGCCGAACTACAAACACGGAACGGGCTGAAGCCCGAACTACGAACAGAGCTTCCGCGCTTCGGCGAGTGCCGCATCGACCTTGCTCACGTCCTTACCACCTCCACGCGCAAAATCGGGTTTACCGCCGCCTTTGCCGCCGACGAGGGGGGCGATGGTTTGGATGATTTTGCCGGCCTGTACTTTGGACTGGTGGTCTTTGCCGACGTTGGCCATGAGGGTGACGTTGCCGCCGCCGGTGGCGGCGAGGACGATGATGCCGGTGAATTGAGATTTGAGGGCGTCGTTGACGGCCATGGCGTAATCGGCGTCAACGTCACCGAGGTTGGCGATGATGACGTTGCCTTCGGCGGTGGCGAGGAGGTCTTTGGCTTTGCCGCTGGCTTCGCGCTGCTGGGCGGACTTGAGGGCTTTTTCGAGCTCTTTTTGCTGCGTGAGCAGTTGGTCGAGCTTCTTCTCGAGGTCGGCGGCACCTTGAGCGCTGACTTTGCCGGCGAGGAGCTTCAGGAGGTCGGCATCGGCTTTGGCGGCGTTGTAGGCTTCGAGGCCGGCGATGGCTTCGATGCGGCGCACGCCAGCGGCGACGGCTCCTTCGGCGACGAGGCGGAAGAGGCCGATTTCGCCGGTGTGGCGGGTGTGGGTGCCGCCGCAGAGTTCCATGCTCCAACCATCCAATGCATGCGCTTTGCCGCCGATTTGCACGACGCGGACGTTCTCGGGGTATTTTTCGCCAAAGAGCTGCATGATGCCGCTGTTGGCCTTGGCGTCGGTGTAGGGCACTTCGGTCCAGGAAACGATGTCGTTGGCGACGATGCGCTCGTTGACGAGTTTTTCGATGTCGGCGAGCTGCGCGGCGGTCAAAGCGGCGCTGTTGAAGTCGAAGGTGAGCTTGTCCGGCGTGACGTTGCTGCCTTTTTGCGTGGCGTCCTGGCTGACGACCTCGTGCAGCGCCCAATGCAGGATGTGCGTGACGGTGTGATGACGCTCGATGGCGTGACGGCGCGTGGCATCGACGGCGACGCGGACACTGGAGCCGACGGCGGGGGCATCTTCGCCTTCGATGAAGTGCAGCCAAGTGTTGCCGACTTTTGTCGTGCTGGAGATGGGGAAGGCGTTCGCGCCGATGATGATCTGGCCGCTGTCGCCGATCTGGCCGCCCATTTCGGCGTAACAAACGCTGGAGTCGAGCACCACCGCCGTCTTGTCCTTCATGGCGACGACTTCGAGCACCTTGGCATCGGCTTCGAGCGTGTCGTAACCGATGAACTTCGTGGCGTCCTTGGTTTCGATCTCGCTGACGGAGACGACGTTTTTCTTCATGGCGGCGCGGGCACGGGCACGTTGATCCTCCATGAGTTCATCGAATGTTGCTCGCTCAACAGTCAGCCCTTGTTCCCGAGCCATCAATTCCGTGAGATCAAACGGGAAGCCCTCTTGGTCATATAAACGGAACGCTAGTTCACCAGAAATCATCTTGGTTATGGAACCATCCTCGTTTCGGTTGGAGACAACCAACTCGCCTTTTCCACCTTTCCCCCAGCGCATCCCGTCACCCCCACCCTTCGATGGGTCCGAATCGCGCGAACGTGCACCAGCAACAGCTTCTTCGAAAAGCGCGATCCCCTTATCCAGCGTCCGATTAAACGCCTCTTCCTCCAGCTTCAGCACGGCTTTGACCTGCTCTTTCTTCACGCGGAGTTCGGGGAAGACATCCGCCATCTGCGCAGCGAGGACATCGACGAGCTTGTAGAAGAAGGGCTCTTTGAACTCGAGCGTGCGGCCATACTTCACGGCGCGGCGGAGGATGCGGCGGAGGGTGTAGTTGCGGTCGCTGTTGCCGGGCTGGATGCCGTCGGCGATGGAGAAGCTGAGGGTGCGGAGGTGGTCGGCGATGACGCGGAAGGCGACGTCGATCTTTTCCTGCTCGGTGACAGGGATGACGTGGCCCTGCTCGTTCGCTTTGGGCAGCGTGCTTTGGTAGTGCTTGCCGCTGAGTTTGGTCAGCTCGTCGAAGATGGGTTTGAAGACATCGGTGTCGTAGTTACTGATCTTCGCGGTTTCGAAGTCGGTGAAGTTTTTCGTGCCCTGGATGATGCTGGTGAGGCGCTCGAAGCCCATGCCGGTATCCACATGCTGCGCGGGCAGTGGGGTGAAGGTGCCGTCGGGGTTGGCGTTGTATTGGATGAAGACGTTGTTCCAGATCTCGATGCAACTCGCGTCGCTGCCGTTGACGAGCTTCGCGCCTTCGCGCTGGCGGTCCTCGCTCAGCTCGATGGGGCCGGGCGTGAGGTCGATGTGGATCTCGGTGCAGGGGCCGCAGGGGCCGGTGTCGGCCATCATCCAGAAGTTGTCCTTCTTGTTGCCGTTGACGATGTGGATGTCGGGATCGAGGCCGACGGAGCGGAATTTTTCGGCCCAAAGGTTCCAGCTTTCTTCATCGCGGTCGGCGGGGTCGCCTTTGTCTTTGTTCGGCTGGTAGATGGTGGCGAAGACGCGGCTCGGGGGGAATTTGAAGCGCTCGACGATGAGCTCCCAGCTCCAGGAGATGGCTTCTTTTTTGAAGTAGTCGCCGAAGGACCAGTTCCCGAGCATCTCGAAGAAGGTGTGGTGGTAGGTGTCGAGGCCCACGTCTTCGAGGTCGTTGTGCTTGCCACCGGCGCGGATGCACTTCTGCGTGTCCGCCGCGCGGGTGGGCAGGCCTTTGGCCAAAACGCCGGGCCAGGTGTCCACGTCCGCGCTGCGCTCGCCGAGGAAGATGGGGACGAACTGGTTCATGCCCGCATTGGTGAAGATGCGTGCGCCATCGCGGCTGGTGTAGCCCACGTTGTCACTGGGGACGATGGTGTGCTGCTTCGACTTGAAGAAGTCGAGGAAGGTCTGGCGGATCTGGGCGGCGGTGGGGACGGCGGACATGGGCGGGAAAGAGGGCGCGGAGGATGGCGAGGGAGGCCGAGGGGTCAAGCGTGGCACCAGTGCCCGACTCAGCGCTGCGCCTCCAGTGCCGCCAACCTCTCCCCGATGGGCGGGTGGCTGTAATGCAAGAGGACGGTGAGAGGATGCGGCTGAGGATGCGCGAGGTGGTCGTGGGAGAGTTTTTTCAAACCGGAGATCATGGGCTGCGGACCGCCGACGGCTTTGACGGCGTAGGCATCGGCCTGAAACTCATGTCTGCGGCTGACGGCGAGCCCGAGCAGTCCGGTGAGGATGCCGAGCGGGCGATAGATGATGCCGAAAAGCACGAGGCCCATGCCGACAGGCGTGCCCTGGACGCCAAAGGCGGCGAAGAAAGCGGGCGACTTCAGCACCCAGCCGAGGATGGCGAGCATGAGGCCCATCTCAATAAACCCGAGCGCCATGTGGACGGGAACATGGCGGCATTTGTTGTGCCCGATCTCGTGGGCCAGGATGGCGAGGACTTCCTCCTGGGTGTGGTTTTGCAAAAGGGTGTCGAAGAGGGCAATGCGGCGCGTTTTGCCAAAGCCAGCGAAGAAGGCATTCGCCTTCGAAGAGCGGCGGGAGCCATCGACGATGCTGACTTCCTTCACCGGGAAATCGAGTTTCTGGGCGAGGGCGAAGATGGCCTCACGCAGCGCGCCATCTTCCAGCGGGGTGAATTTGAGGAAGATCGGCATCAACACGCGCGGCGAGAGGAAGGTCATCAGCACGCTGAACCCGACCAGAAAAAGCCAGGTGTAGAGCGGCGCGAATGGCTGGGTGTGGAAGAACCAGACGATCACCCAGGCGACGGGCAGACCGATGACGGCCATGAGGACGAGGCTCTTGAAGTGATCGCCGATGAAGGTGCCGACCGTGGTGCGGTTGAAGCCGTGCTTCGTCTCCACGCCAAAGGTATCCCAAATCGAAAAAGGCAGGCTGAGCCAGGTCTGCGCCAGCATGATGATGGCGAGCACAATGACGCCAGTGGTCACAGGGCTGTAGCCGAGAAGCTCCACCTCGTTCTGCAACACGCCGAAGCCACCGCCCCACCAAAAAGCCACGAGCACGGCCAGCGCCGCTGCATCCCGAGTGAAGTCCACCCGCGCTCCGTCGGTGATGTATTCCTGGAGCTTTTCCCGGGTGTCTTCGGGGAAGACGTCTGCCAGCATGGCCGGGATGGGTTTGCCGAGACGGGCGAGATTCAGCAAAAGGGCGATGAGTTCGAGATGGAACACCGCCAGCAGACCGAGCACGGCGGTGGCGAACCAAGGATTGGCGAAGGTCATGAGGCGTGAGGTGGCAAAGGGTGGATAAAACGAAAAAGCAGGCGGTTTCCCGCCTGCTTTTTTGAAATGGGTTTGGATTCGAGGTGGCCGCTTATTCGGCGTTTTCCTCGACGTAGCGGACGACGTCACCCACGGAGAGAAGCTTCTCAGCTTCTTCATCAGGAACGTCGATGCCGAATTCTTCTTCGAAGGCCATGACCAGCTCAACAGTGTCGAGGGAGTCAGCTCCGAGATCTTCGATGAACTTGGCTTCCAGCGTCACCTGTTCAGGGTTTACGCCGAGCTGCTCGACGATGATGTCACGGACTTTGTCTTGGATGTTGTCTGCCATAGTGGGGTGGGGGATGTGCGGCGGAGAGGTAGCGTCTCGTTCCCCTTTGGCAAGAGCGAATTCTTGGATTTTTGGCGAGGCTGAAAATGCCTGTTTCTCAAGGGATCAGGACAAATCGGCAGGGGGGGCGGCGGGCGCAATTTCCTCGGGCTGTACTTTCTCGATCAACTCGCCTTTGAAGTTGGCGAGAAGTTGCTCCAGCACGAGCACCGCTCCGTCGTATTTGAGATCGTCGATGATCACCCTCTGCTCGGCCCCGCCCTCGGGGCGATGCCAGACATAGGCCAGGCCCTTGGTATCCCAGGGGCGCTTGTCCACGCGGAAGACCTCGGTGAAGAGCACTTTCTTCCCCTCGGGAGAGATAAAATGGTCTGTCTCTCCAAGCAGTACCTTGTTTTTGTTCACCAAAATGAGCCCCGCGACAAAGAACGCTGCCAGCAGCGTGCCGCCGCCCCACCAGAACTGTTCGTGAATCTCTTTCTCCGTGTAGCGGTGTGGTTTCTCCGGCCAGCCGTGCTCGGCAGCATAGGAGACCCAGCGCGGCGGCTCACCGTTGCGGCCCGTAGGCCAGCTCTGCTGGCTGGCATTCTCGATCCAGAGGTCGAGTTTTCCAGCCGCCTTGGCCTCGTCAAAAGTCTTGAGCACCACCTCATCAAACCAGGTCTTTTTGTCGGCGATCTGATTGGCCTTCGGGTAACCAAACTTGCCGTCGTAGATAAAATAAAGCCCAAAGGTGGCCATCATCGCAGCCATCATGCTCATGCGCCGGAAGTACCACGGCGTGACACGGCAGAGGATGGGAAACTGGAGCGTTGGGTCGGCATCGGCTGGCATGGCGTATTTCAAAGCCACGTCCGGGCACCTGCGCAACCGCTGAATTGATGCGAAAACGTCCTCGGAGCAACCAAGCGCACATCGCGAGGTTTCTGCACGCCGCAGAGATTCCTGTCATACAATCCCGCGCGCCCCCCCCACCCACTGCTGCCCATGAAACGCTTTCTGCTCATCTCCTCCGTCCTCGCTGTGGCTGCCTTTGCCCTGATCGTGCGCGCCCAGACCTCCGATCTGAAGGCGCGCTTCGACGCTTACGACATCAACAAGGATGGCGAGATCTCTGGCGATGAGATGCAGGCCGCGCCCATCCTGCCAAAGCTCGATCTCGACGCAGATGGCAAACTCACCCTCATCGAAGCCGCCAAGGCGCTGCGCCAAAAGATCCCCGAAGCCACGCCAACATCCTCCGGCACTGGCGACCGACGACTCTTCGACTTCCTCGACAAAGACAAGGACGGCAAACTCACCGCCGAGGAAATGCCCAAAAAGCAGTGGTTCGACAAACTCGACATCGACAAGGATGGCAGCGTCACTTTTGAGGAAGCAGACAGCGTCGTCGCTCAGATGAAAGCGCGCGGAGAAATCATCCCGCGCGTCCCTGGCGCTCCCGAAAGCCCCGCAGCACCGACCAGCGAAAGCAAAACCGAAGACCTCACCGAGGCCCCGATCATCCTCAAAGGCAGCGACCACGGCGTCGGGCACCTCGTCACTGATCTCACTCTTGGTGACAAAAAACTCAGCGCCCACCTCACCGGCAGCAAAGGCGCAATCCTCGTCTTCTTCGGTGCCACCTGCCCCATCAGCGGCAAGCTCGGGCCTGAACTCGCCCGTCTGGAAAAAGACGCCGCAGCGCAGCAGGTGCGGATGATCCTCGTCTGCCCCGTCGCCAGCGAAACGGCGGACGACATCCAAAAGTTTGTCAGCACTCACGCGCTCAAATCACCCGTCGTTCACGACAAAGACGGCCACATCACCGCCGCCCTCACCGCCACCACCACGACCGAGGTCTTCCTCATCGACAACGCCCGCACGCTCACCTACCGCGGAGCCATCAATGACCAATACGGCCTCGGCTATGCCAAAGAGCAGCCCACCAAGACTTACTTGCGTGATGCCATGGCGGCCATGCTGGCCAGCACCGCACCGGAAATCGCCGCCACGACAGCACCGGGCTGCGCTTTGGATCTGAAAAAGGCGACCTCCATCGCGCAGACCAGCGTCACCTACCATCACCAGATCGAGCGCATCATGCAGGCGAACTGCCTCGAATGTCACCGCCAGGGCAGCGTCGGGCCCTTCAGCCTGGAGAGCTATGAAGACGTGATCGAAAACGCCGGCATGATCCGCAAGCAGGTCGAGCGCGGTGTCATGCCACCATGGTTCGCCGCCGAGCCTCCCGCCGGCCAGGACACTCCGTGGATCAATGACTGCTCCCTTTCCAAACAGGATAAAAGCGACCTCCTCGCCTGGCTCGCCAGCGACCGCCCGAAGGGCAATCCAGCCGATGCTCCCGCGAAGCTCATCTTCCCCGAGCAATGGGTTCTCGGCGAGCCCGACGCCGTCGTGCAGCTCCCGCGCGCCGTTTCCATCAAGGCCGAAGGCACCATGCCCTACCAGTTCCTCACCGCCACCACCGACTTCCCCGAAGATCGCTGGGTCAGTGGTTATGAGATCCTGCCCACCGACCCCAGTGTGGTGCATCACGTCATCGTCCAGGTTCATAAAAAAGGCAGCAAAGCGCGTGATCGCGGCGAAGGCGCCGAGGGATATTGGGCGGCGTATGTGCCGGGAAACACGCACAACCACTGGCCCGAAGGCTTTGCCAAAAAACTCCCCGCTGGTGCGACGATGAGCTTCCAGATCCACTACACCCCGAACGGCAAAGCCACGCAGGACCAGCTCAAGATCGGCCTCCACTTTGCCAAAGAAACGCCCCGCTACATCGTCCACACCGCCGCCGTCACGAACACTCGCCTCAGCATCCCGGCGGGCGTGGCCAATCACGTCGAGGTCAAAGAGCAGACCGTCCCCTTTGACATGAACGTCCTCGCCTACATGGCCCACATGCACGTGCGTGGGAAAGCCTACAAATTCGAGGTCACCAAGCCCGACGGCAGCCACGAAATCCTGCTCGACATCCCCCGCTACGATTTCAACTGGCAGCTCCGCTACAACTACGCCCAGCCCCGCCTCCTCCCACGCGGCAGCAAAGTCACCACCACCGCCATCTTTGACAATAGCGACAAAAATCCCGCCAATCCTGACCCGACGAAAACGGTCCGCTGGGGTCAGCAGACCTTCGATGAGATGATGATCGGCTACATCGAATACTACACGCCCTTCACGGCGGATGTGGCGGTGAAGTGAGTGGATGCATCAGACGCAGGAGCGTACGAGATCAGCCTCGGCATTCCGGCGTTTGATGAGTCCCCTGCCGACATCCGTGCCACGCCAGATGCGCTCCATGGCACGAATGCTGGCCTCAATGCTCAGAAGTCGCTGTTTCATCGTCAGTGAGCTGTCCACGATGGCATCGCGAATCTGGCGCATCTCCAGACGGCGGTCGCCGGTCATATCGCCACCACGGTTAAACACGAGGGAGCACAACGCGCCCTGAACATCGCCCGGCAGCCGCTTCATCCCTGGGAAGGCTTTCAGCGTGTCCGCCTTGATCACGGGCACCGAACCACGAAGGAAGACTTCCTCACCTTGAACTCGGGTGACGCGGATATCCGCCAGACTCGCAGCCATCTTTTTGGCCGCTTCACCACGCTTGCCCAAAGCCCGGCTCAGGCGGCCGATCTGCTCATCGCTGAGATGGCGCCCCCAATCCGAACGGAACTGGTCCAGTGACTTGTAACCAAGGTCGTAGCCAACACCCAGGCTGATGCCAGAGCCACCGCCGGGCCATTTTCCAGCTTGGTCGATGCCCTCAAATTCAATGATGAGATCCAGCGCCTTCTCCGTGAGTTGCACCTCCGACGACTCCACCACACTTGAAGCAGTGGCAGGGGAAATAGAGCCCGCTTGAGGCTCCAGCAGACCGCTGTGTACAAAACCGCGCAGGCTTTCCCCCTCCACGATGGTGCTGACCTCCCACCAGAGAGGCGCATCCTTCACCACAGCGAGACGGGTCACTAAATGACCTCGCGGCAGCCGGGCGATGATGTGGCCGTCTTTGTCGGCCTCCGGCTTCTTGCGCAGGTTCAGCGCGGTATCGTTTACTCGGAAAAGCAGCTCCGCACTGTCAGCAGCGGAGGTCGGCGTCAGCTCGCCTTTCTTCGGAAGTGGAACTGATGGATCAGGCGCGAAAGCGAAAGGCTCCACAAAGTCCTGCGAGACATAACCCTCGACCAGACCACCCTCCAACACAGCTTTCACATGCACCCAGCCACGCTTCGAAGGCTGTCCTGTGCCATCCAGAAGCAGTCCATGCGGCAGACGCGCCAGGATCTCCGATTGCTCGTCATCCTTCGCGCGCAAACGCAGCGGATCAGCCAACACCCGCCAGCCCTGTGCCACCAGCACGGCGACGGCAATCTTTTCGCCGCCCAGCACAGTAGGCATGAAGGGTGACACCCCGCCCTCGATGATCTCCAGGGTCACTTTGTCGCCCGACTTCAGCGCTGCGCGAATCTTGGCAAACAACCCATTGAAGGCCGTGCGGCTATCCCCCACGAAATCCACCGCCTTGGAACGGCCTGGCAGCAGGCAGCCCTCCGTATCTGCGGCCGTATTGCCTGTGTGAATGCGGACGCCCTCATAGTTCGGCACGTCCAGCAGCAGCGGCAGATCACGCTCGAATCGTGGCGAGTGCGTGATGATCACCTCGTAAGAGCCTGCGGGTATCGCCGTCTCACCTTTGATCTTCTCTGGGCGGACGGGATCTTCGAGAATGAAGCACTCCGATTTCCCATCAATGCTCAGTTCTCCGATAGTGCTGCGGGTCGTGTAAGTGTTACGAGTCAGTTTCAGCTTCATAAGGATATTTCAGGGTGACGTGTGTCCAGAAACGGGCTCATGGCACTGATCGTTGGGAAAAAATAGGCTGGCTCTGCTTCAGGCCCATCGCTAGCCTCGCTGCACCTCCATGAAACCGACCGCTCTTTCCAGTCTCGCCATCCTCTTTACTACCCTGGCCTTCTCCGCTGATCCCCTGCCCGAGTTCAAAGGCAGCATCGAGAAGCTCGACCCGGCGCTGGATGCCCTCCTCGATTCCGACTCGAAGATCGAGGTGCTCGCGAGCGGCTTCAACTGGTCGGAAGGCCCGGTTTGGAAAGACAGCGGCATCGTCTTCTCCGATGTGCCGGAGAACACGGTCTTTGGCTGGAAAGAAGGCGAGAAGGCCGCCTCCGTCGTGCTCAAGCCCAGCGGGAACCTTTCCGGCGATGGCGGCCAGGGCTCCAACGGGCTCGCAGTGGATGCCAACGGGCAACTCGTGCTCTGCCAGCATGGCGAGCGCCGCATCGCAAGGCTGGAGAAGGACGGTAAGTTCACCAGCCTCGCCGACAACTTCCAAGGCAAGCGCTTCAACAGCCCGAACGACCTTGTCATCAGCAGCAAGGGCACCGTCTTCTTCACCGATCCACCTTACGGCCTGAAGAAAGGCACCACGCCGGATGCGCCTTACCATGGCATCTATGCGGTGCATCCCGTCGCAGGAGTGACAACACCCGCCATGCTGCTGATTGATGACATCCAGTGGCCGAACGGCATCGCGCTCAGCCCGGATGAAAAGACACTGTACGTCGCCGTGTCCGACAAAGACAACACCCGCATCATGGCCTACGACCTCGGCGTCAAAGGCAAGGGCGGCATCGCTGGAGTGATCAATGGCGTCATCGTGCCGAAGCCAGCCAATGGCCGCGAGATCTTCAACGCCCAGAAGCTCAAGTCCCCTGAACGCAAAGGCGGCTGCGATGGCATGAAGGTGGACAGCCTCGGCAATATCTGGACCACCGGCCCCGGCGGCGTGCTGATCCTCGACAAGAACGGCAAGCACCTCGGCAACATCCTCACCGGACAAGCCACCGCCAACTGCGCCTGGGGCGGCAAAGACAAAAGCACGCTCTACATCACGGCGGACATGTTCCTGCTGCGCGTGAAGACGAAGGTCAAAGGACTGTGAAAGGAATGACGAATGAGCGAATGCCGAATGACGAAAGCCTGCAAACGAGCCGCCGCTTGGCTGATCGCAGGCTTGGTGTTGTGTTCGGCATCCCTCGTTGCGCGCGAGGTCCAGTCCCACGGCCTGATCTTTGAAAAGTGGCTGCGCGACACCTTCTTCGGCGGTTATGAACCGAAAGGTTACACGCAAAAGTGGGACATCCCGGCCAGTGCAAACTTGAATCATGGCCGCGTGCCCGTGAACCCGAAGGCGGCGAAGCACGGCACGCCTGTCGGGCTGGGCGATGCGATGCGGCAGTTTGAGATCGCGGAGCCATTTCTCCTCATCGTTGGCTTTTGGGAGCAGGTGACGCCGAAGCAGAAGCGCTGGGTGAATGTGCAGGCGCCGCTCGTGCAGCCTGATCAATGGCGGAAACTGTGGGGAGACATCACGCGCGCGGATTTAGAAAAGCTCATCGCTGTGATCAAAGACAAGTCAGTGTCCATCGAGGAAACCCGTGCCCAGGCCAAGCGGCTCAAAACCCAGCCCCCCTTTGACTCTGCCATCATCGAACTGAACCCGAAGATCGACAGCAGCCAGCGCCGCCTGCAATGCAGCCTGAGCTTCGAGGCTTTCTTTGATCACCTCACACCGAAGGCCGAGCGTGGCAAACTGGAGCAGCCGCAGGTATTCGGCGTGCCTCTGCCAGCGGACTTCACTTCCGCACCACGAGTGCTCAAGCCGGAGGAGTGAGCCCGTCTTTGCACTGGAAAAATCTGCCAGCCACGGCGATGAACGACGGATGCCACGTCTCCAACCCCTTTGCCTCCTCACGGCGGGCCTGCTTGCCAGTGCCTGCCTATGGTCATTGAGCGCCCAAACGCCGACGGAGCAGGCCCGTGAACTGGAAAAAAGACTGCCCGCTCCCAAGCCACCGCAGGGACGCGACACCTTCGAACTGAGCGAAGCACGCCAGCAGCGTCTGCAAAAGCTGCTGCCGAATGCCTGGCGGAAGCTTTCCCAAAGGGAACCGCTCCACATCCTCGCACTGGTGGGTGAGCGGGAGATGCAGATCTGGTCTGAGGTGGCGGATCTGGGCGTCCTGTCCACCTTCCCGGCCTATTTCAGCCGCGAGCTGGCAAACCAGTTTTTCTACACGGGCGGCATTTATGAAGCAGGAAAAAATGCCGGGGCTGACGCACTCGCTCCCAGCCTCACGATACGCGCACTTTCGACCGAAGGCGGCATCGTGGATACAGCGGCGATGCTCGGCTCGGTGGCAAGGCAGTCACCGGTGGATCTGGTGCTGATCTGCCACGGGCTGGCGGAGGCGGAATCCGGCATGTCGCCCCAGGCATTTGCCAATGCCACACGTCAGGCAGTGGAGGCCGCCAAAGCACTGAAGGCTGATGTCATTCTTACTGCACCCTGGCTGCCGATGAGTGCCAAGCCAGAAACGACCCTCGGCATCACAGCCCCGATCTCGGATGCGCTTCGTGAACTCGCCGAGGAGGAAGGCTGGATGTTTGCCGACCTCGGCGACATCACCCGCCTGCTCGATCTCCCACCTTCCGATGCACGTGACGATGCACAAAAATTTGATCGCTTCATCACCACCTACCGCAGCCTGTTTTATGAAAGCCAGGACGGCGTCTTCCTCCCCCGCCCCGGCCTGCACGCGCGGCTCGGCAGCGCCTTGTTTCAATCCATGCTTGATGGCACGGCGAATGTCCCCTGGTCCATCCAAACGCCCTATGCCAACTGGCGTGAGAATGGCGCAGCCCTGGAAGCGCGCTTCACCTTGATCAATCCAAGCCAGCAGAGCCAGTCATTCACCCTCCTGCCCCTGATCGCCGGAGGCTGGAAGCCACGCGAGCTGCAGCCCGAGATCACCTTGGCGGCGGGTGCCAAGCAGACGCTCACCATTAAGTATGCGCGCAGCTCTAGCGCATCCCTACCAGCGGAGGAAAGCGTTGCCCGCCTGCCTGTGCTCATCATCTCCGGCAAGCGTGCCAGCATCGTCACGCTGCGCGCCCCGTTGCAGCCTGCGGCCATCGTGTGGAGCGGCGACACGCTCTTCAATCAGGAGCAGCGCTTCGTGGCGGGTGGTCAGATCATCAACACAAGTCAGAACGACTTCAGCGGCACCTGGCAGGCGGAGTTTCTCGGAACCCCGCTGAATGGTAAATTTGATCTCAAGCCCGGTGCGGCACATCCTCTCGATCTCGGCTTTGATCTCCCGCAAAACGGCCCGCCAGTCTCCCGCTCCCCCCTCAAACTGAGCCTCACCACTTCAGGCCTCACGCTCACCAGCACACGCGAGATCACGCTCGTACGGAATGTCGGCCTGAATCAGCCCGTGCCACTCACGCCAGCGTCGGAGAGCACGGGCAAAGTTAGTTTGGAAGTCAAAGCTGACCCTTCCCGACTCACGCTGATCTGTGATGTCAGTGGCGATGAAATGCTGCTGGATGCCGCGAGCTCTGGAGCCGCCGCATGGCAGCTCGATGTGAATCTGGATGCGCGCAGCTATGGCAAGCGCCTCGAAGCTGGAAGCACCGCCCCCCTGCGCGTCACCGGCTCCGCCGCCCCTGGCAAAGGGCATGTGCATGACATTTCCCCCTGGGCCTTTGGCACCGGATACTCCGCCGCATTTGCCGCGAAGGAGTTTCAATCCACGCACACTTCCAGCGGTGGAAGCCGGCATCAAATCCAGCTCACCATCCCCCGCACCTATCTCTACCTACACGAGTGGGCGCTGGACAATGGCAACAGCCAGTTCGGTCTCAACGTACGCCTGACGCTGAACACCGCGCCAGGCTACCGCACCTGGTCGCTCGTGCCTACCGCCAAATCCGCCAACGATGCCGCTGCCATGGCCGTGCTGGAACTCAGCGCCAAGCCAACCCAGCGCGCGACGGTGATCCTGGAGTAACCCGCTTTCGTCATGAACGACGCCGATCTCAACTCCATGCTCAAGCGCGCCGCCTCGGCGATGCCGGGTGTGGTGCCTGCGTCGCTGGAAAGCACGATCATGGCGCGGGTAAAGGTGGATGATGGCCGGGCAAAACGCTGGCGCTCCTTTGTGCAGTGGCTGCTCCTTTTGGCCGCCATCTCCGGCATGATCACAGCGGGCATGGTCTGCTGGTCCATGGCCTCGCGCGACACCACTCACACCGTTCCACCGACGATGAAACTTTTCCGCGAGGGCCTGCCGAAATGACCTCGCGCGCGAAGTGGCTGCTCATCTCCGTGCTCTGCTCCGTCGTCCTGGCGGGTGGCACTGCGTGGTTCGTCACCGACTGGGTGCTTCATCGCCATGGGGAGAGCCACGCGCAGGATCACACAGAGCCGGATTTCCATGCTTGGATGCATGAGCACCTCGATTTGACGCCTGAGCAGCATGACATGCTGGAACCCATCGAAACCGAGTTCGAGCAGCAGCGCGTGCGACTGCGTGGAGAGATCCGCGCGGCAGGTCTCGAGGTCGCATCGGCGATCAGTGGAGCTGATGTGAATGATGCGCGGCTCAAATCAGCGCTGGAGCGGCTGAACAAGTGCCAGGGTGAGCTCCAACATCTCACGCTGGAGCATTTCTTCGCCATGAAGCGACATCTCCGCCCCGCGCAGGCCAAACGACTTCTTGAGTGGACCCATGACAGCCTTACCCGCGAGCCTTGATCTCCTCTTCATGGAGCCGGAAGCTGCCACGCACGCCAGTGTGGAGCAGCAGAAGATCCGTGCCGCCCAGGTAGGAGACATGGCCGCCTTCGAATGGATCGTGCAGCAGCATGAGGAACGGCTCTATGGCTTCTGCTGCCGCTGGCTGCACTGCACGGAGGATGCCCGCGAAGTCTGCCAGGATGCCTTTATCCGTGCGTGGCAGGCGCTGCCCGAGTTTGAAGGTCGTGCGCGGCTCTCGACCTGGCTTTATCAGATCGCTCTGAATCTCTGCCGGGACCGGGCCAAGACCCGAGCCACACGGCAGCGAGAAAATACCGTCGCACTGGATGACGTGGCGCATTCGCCCGAGTGCCCGAAGCACAGCCCCGCCACCAGCGCCGAGTGGCAGAGCGAGATGCAGAAGCTGGAGCGCGGCCTGGCCATGCTGCCAGAAAAACTCCGCGCAGCCCTGATGCTCACCACCATGGAAGGCCTGAGCCATGAGGAGTGCGCCGAAGTGCTGAGCACCTCCGTCCGCGGCGTCGAAGGCCGCCTTTACCGCGCCCGCCAAATGCTCATGCAGTGGTGGGAAGAGGAGAAATAGCCGCTCATCACTCGGAGCGATGCAGGCTACTTTGCTTGCACCACGCCCGCTTCCTCGTAACAAAAGAGCATGTCCACCTCCACACCCGACCGCTGGTCTCTCGAATCCTGGTTCTCCGGCTTTGGCAACGCTGACTACACTGACTTCAAAACCATTCTCGTGAGCGATGTCGAGGCGCTGAAAACGCAAGCCTCTGCTCTTGGCAGCAACGTGGCCGACATCATCCATGTAATCAATGCGCTGGAATCGCTCGCAGACCGTCTTGGCCATCTCTCGGCCTATCTCGGTTGCTTGTCGGCGGACGATGCGAACAACGAGGCCGTGAAGGCCGATGAGGCATGGATCTCAACACTGGAAGCCGAAAGCACGAAGCTCCAGGCTTCCCTGCGCTCGGCACTGGCGGCTTTGAGCGATGCTGAGTTCGCGACTTTGCTCGGCGATGCCTCTTTGAAAAACGCTAAGCATGCAGTGAAGCGGATGCGCTATGAAGGCCAGCATCAGATGAAGTCGGAGATGGAAGCGCTGGCCGCCGATCTCAATGTGAACGGACTGCATGCCTGGGGACGGCTCTACGACACGCTCACGGGCAAGATGGAGTTCGAGATGACCTTCCCCGATGGTCACAAGGAAAGCGTGCCGATGTCACGCCGACGCGCTTTGATGTCCGAACCGGATCGCAAGCTGCGTGAAGCGGCTTTTCATGATGGACAGAAGCCTTGGAACGATCACGCCGTCACCCTCGCTGCAGGTTTGAATGGCATCGCTGGAACGAGGCTGAGCTTGTATGGCAGCCGTGGCATCCCGCACTTCCTGGACACACCGCTCTTTGATGGTGCGATGAGCCGGAAGTCTCTCGATGCGATGATGGAGGCCATCCACACGCACATCGAACTGCCGCGTCGCGCCTTGCGTAAAGCAGCGAAGATCCAGGGCACGCCAGCGCTGCATTACTTCGACCTCGAAGCCCCGCAGATCGCTGCGCCAGAGGAAAAGCCGCTCTCGTGGGACGAAGCCTGCGCCACGGTCGATAAGGCCTTCAGCGCCGCGTATCCGAAGCTCGGCTCCTACTTCCGTGAAATGCTCGCCCAACAATGGATCGAGGCCCAGCCACGAGCTGGCAAGCGCCCCGGCGCGTTCTGCACCGGATCGCAGCTCAAGCACGAAGAACGTGTGTACATGACCTTCCACAGCACAGTGCATGACATGGTCACGCTGGCGCATGAGGTCGGTCACGCCTGGCATTCCTGCGTTCTTCGCCCGGCGCGTTCGTTTGCTGCCAACTATCCGATGACGCTCGCTGAAACAGCCTCGAACTTCGGTGAGATGATCTTGCTCAGCGGCCTCATGAATGATCCAGGCATCACCGAAGACACGAAAGCTTATCTGCTCGATCAAGAGATGCTCCGTGCTCATGCTTACCTGATCAACATCCCCATGCGCTATGAGTTCGAGAAGTCCTTCTATACCGAGCGCGCCAGCGGTGAAGTCTCCGTTTCACGACTTCGCGAGCTGATGACCGAAGCGCAGCGCAAGCTCTACGGCGACACACTGCTCGACGACGGCATCGACCCGATGTTCTGGGCCTACAAGATGCATTTCTTCATCACCGGCGTCTCCTTCTACAACTTCCCCTATGTCTTCGGGTATCTGCTCAGCCAGGCACTGTTCGCCCGGTTCAAAGTCGAAGGCGCGGCATTCCTGCCACGCTACGAGGCCTTCCTCTCCATGACTGGAAGCGCCACCTGCGAAGAGGTCGTGAAACAGACGCTCGGCGAGGATCTCACGAATCCCGAGTTCTGGGCCACGGCTCTGAAGGCCATGGAGCCGTCGTTGCTGGCGTATGAGGCGCTGACTTGATCCAGGTTTACTTCGGCTCGAAACCCGGAATGCCTAGCCGCTTCGCCACGCGTAGAGGTCGGCGCATGGCTTCCTCCATGCGCAGGGACTCATCGGCTCCGCGCACGTCTTTGCAGTCGGGGTGCGACTCTGGAGCGTCGATCAAACCGAGGTGATGCAGGACATGCGCCGTGCTGTGCTTGTAGGGCGCGGCGCTCATCTTTTCGTTCAGGCGGAAGACGAGATCCTCAAAGGATTGGAAGGCTTCAAAGAGCTTGTACACCCGCGTGTCGAAGCGTCCCGTGCCGGTCTTGCACTTCTTGTCCGCCACGCTGTCGAGCAGCCACATGTCACGCGCTGCGGCGATGAGCGGGCAGGCGCTGACGCCGGCACCGATGAGCAAAGGCAGGCCGAGCCGTATCGCGGTGGCGATGCCATAATCATCGCCGCTGTGCGGGGCAAAGGGCAGGTTCAGCCCTTTGCACATGGCTGACCAGTAGAGGAAGTGCGGCTCATCGAGCGTGCTGACTTTGCCGCCAACATACTTCGGATGATTGGCGATCTCATGCAGCAGCCAGGGCTCATAAGGCGTGGCCCATGGCACAAAGGAAGGCTCAAGCGCGTGGGCGATGGCCGGATGCGTGATGTGCTCGGCGATCTCGAAGTAGGCATCGCGACGCGCCTCGGGTTCCAGGATGTTCAGCAGACGCGAGGTCATGATCATCACCTCGCCGTTGTCGTGACTCTGGGCGATGTCGAGCAGCGGCCAGTAGCGCTCGGCTTTGAAAACCTCGTCCTTCTCCGCCCCACGCGCGGTGACTCCAGCGATGAACTTCGTGGTCGGAAACTCCGCCCTGAAGCGCTTCAGCACCTCGGCATACATTTCGTTGCTGAGATCGAAAATGTAACCCGTGTCAGCATTCAGCACGAAGACCATCTCCACGCCATAGTGGTCGCCGCACTGCTGCATCCAGCGCACGCTTTTGGTGAAGCCCTCCCAGTCCGGCTGCTTGTCTTTAAAGGGAAGCAGAGTCGCCACACAAAGGCGGGCCTTCGTCGTGTGATCGACCAATTCCTCCTCGGCGGTGTAGGCCCAGATGGTTTCCTGCCAGGTCGTGGAAGGCTTCAGATCCGCAGGGTTGGAGATGAGGTTGATCATATATGATCGGCTTTATAGCAGGATGGACTGTGTGGCAAACTCGAATTGTGACATGCTGCTACTCCACCTTCAGCACGCCGTTCATGACCATCCAGTGGCCGGGGAACGTGCACAAATACGGGTAATCGCTTTTTTCCTTCGGGGCGGTGATGTGGATGGTGAATTCGCCCTTCGGATTGGTCATGTCAGTGTAGGCGATCACGTCGTCGCTGTCGGGGACGTAGTGCTTCGCGAGGCCTTGCGGGTCGGTGATCATGAGATTGCACTTGTCGCCTAGCTTTTGCAGAGAGCCGGGTTTGGCGAGCAGCCAGTTGTGCGGCACGACGTCGGGGTTTTTGAAGACGATGGTGAGTTTCTCGCCTGCTTTGGCGGTGAGTTGTTTCTGGACGTATTGGAGACCTAAAGCGGCTTCGATGATGAGTTCGCGCCCGCCTTCGCCTTTGGCCCAGGGGTTGGGTTTGCTCGGTGTCGGTGCGGTGAGGCCGATTTGTGCTGCGTGATTCGTTTTGGCGATCTTCGCGTAGCTGGGTAAGTCGGTGAAGGGTTCGGCCAAAGCGTGCGCGGTTAGGAAGATGTCGTGACCGGTGCTCACGCGGAGGTGGATCTGGCTCGCGGTGACGATTTGAGGGATTTCGAGGAAGAGCGTCTTGCCGCCGTCGAGCTTTTGCACGCTGCGCACCTCCAGCGGATCATGCCCCGGCGTGTCGGCATACTTCACGGAATACTCGGGCGAGCCGTATTGCGGGCCGTAGCGGTAGTTCCAGCATTGCGCGAAGCAGGTGGCGGCATTGGCGTCCTTCACGGGTTGGTTGAAGCGGATGAGGACGCCGTTGTCGCGAGCCTCAAAGCCGACGGGCACCGGTTTGTCGCCACCGGTGAAGCGCACTCGCTGGAAGCAGCCGTCCTTGGGCGTGTAGCTGCCCCAGCCCTGCATGCCGTTCACATAGAGATGACCGTCGTTCGGATTGAAACGCGCGGCTTGCGGGCCAGAGTCGAAATTGCCGCTGATGCGCACCGCCGCGCCCTGCCAGCGGCCTTTGACGTTCTGCCGCATCACGAGCCACGCGCTGCCCCCGCCTGAGGACAGGTGGATGAGGTTGCCATCGCCTTTGAGCGAGGCCCACTTGTCGCCGGAGATGAAGGCCTGGCTGCTGGCGCTGTTATCTTCTCCACGCGGCATGTACATGAGCACGGGCTCGGGCGGTTGGTTGTTCTTCGGGCCGCCGGCACCGAAGTGAGCGCCTTCGTTTTTGCCGAGTTCGATCTGGCAGAGGCTCGTGGCGGGGGTCCAATCGCCTTCTTGCACGCTCGTGGTGATGAAACGGCCATCGGGTGAGATGCCGAGGCCGTTTGGATTGCGGAAGCCGGTGGCGAGAACGTCGAGCTTACGATGCCCGGTGATTCGGCACACGCCTTGATTGCCTGAGGCGAAATACCAGCGGCCTTGCACATCGGTTTCCAGCCCGATGATGAAATCGTGGCCGCCGGGCGAGGTGGTCATCGCGTTCGTGACGCACTCGTAGAAATCAGCTTCGTCATCGCCATTCAGGTCGTGCAGGCAGGTGATCTGATCGCGGCCGAGGACGTAGAGTTTGTCCTTCACGACCTTCATGCCCAGCGGCTGGTGCAGGCCGGTGGCGAAGCGTTTCCAGCGGATCTTCTCCAGCTTCTCATCAATACCTTTCACCAGCCAGACCTCGCCCGTCATCGTGGCGATGGCGGCGGTGCCATCGCTGAAGAAATCGTGCGCGGTGATGAAGAACAGCGTGCCATACGGATTCTCGAACGGGATCGTGATGCGATCCGTCGCGAAGGGCGTCTGCGTGCCGAGTTCGCCCTTGGTTTCGATCCACTGCGGCCATTGGGCGGGGCCTGGTGCGGGTAAGGGCGTCTCGCTGGTGACGATATTGACCTCATTGATGCGGCGGAAAAAGCCACGGTAGGTGCCGGCGAGCTTCTTTTCTTCTTTGGAGATGACTTTGCCATCCATCGGCGCGCCGGCCATGAAGCCGTGGCGGTTGTCGTTGAGCTTGATGAAGCCTCCCGACCATTCCAAGCGCCACGCCATGCGCTCAGGATCAAATACAGCCGCTTTGTCATTGAAGCGCACGCACACGCCTTTGTTTACCGTCACGCCTGAGCCTTTGAAGACACCGCTAAAGACGCTCCCAAGATCACTCGCGGACCAGCGACCGTCTTTCCACGTCACTTGGTCGTTCTGGTTGCCCCAGTGGCCTTGCTGGCCGCCGTCCATGCCGGGGAAGGCGGGGATGAGCTCGGGCAGCGTTTGATTCATGAACTTCAAGGCCTGCTTGCCGTAGAAGTCGAAGGTGCGCTCGCGGTTCACGAACTCACGCCAGTGCTGGTTGTCGTCTTTGTTGAGCGGCGGGAGGTCGGGCTTGAACTCGGCGGGAGTGGGCGCGGGCGGTGGGAGGAGCGCGTGGAGGTCGTCGAAGTCCCAGAGGCCGAGGGTGTTATCCATGCGCAGGCGTGGGGAGTCGCCTTTGCGCGGCTTCATGACGCCGCGTGAGATGCGGGCGTCGTCGATGAGGCCATCGCAGCCGATCGAGTGATCGACGAGGCTGCCAAAGGCGATGCCGCCTGCCTTGGGCGTGCCTTGGAGCGGCTGCACGGGCTTTTCGAGCACCTGTTTGCCGTCGATCCACAGCGTGACGTTCTTCTCATCGATGCTGGCGAGCAGGTTGTGCCACTCGCCGTCACAGACATTGACCTGCGAATCGAAGTCGCCGCCGCGTCCGGGCATGTAGAGTGCGAGAGTGCCGCGCCCGGCATGGGTGTAGAGTTCCCAATGGGTGGCCGATGATTTGGCGTCGGAGGCGACGAGGATGTTGAAGCGTTCCTTGCCGGTGAGTTTGGCGCGGCACTCGATGGTGAGTGGCAGCGTGCGGAAGGGTTCGTTATCGAGTTGGAAATAGCTGCCCTTCAAGGCATCACCGAATTCTTTGCTCAACGACGGCACGCCTTGGCCGATCACGGCAAGCTTGGCGGTGATCGCGGGAGCGGCAGCAGCTTGGACCTTCGCCTCATCCCAGGTGCGATACTTGGGCTTCGCGGTGGGCGGTGCGTCGTCGAGTTGCGGCACGAGCCACTTCAAGCCGTCGAGGTTGTCGAGCAGGCGGCCTTCGGCGTCTTCGTTGGTGTGATTGAGAATACCGATGGGGCCGCTGTAGCCGCTGGCGCGGATGATGCGCAACATTTTCACGTCCTCGGTGCCGACACCAAGCGGGAGGATTTTGCGGCCCTTTGTATCGCCTGCGATGTCCATGCCGTTGAGGTTGAGGCAAAGAAGATGCGGCTTCATGGCCTCGATGGCTTTGGGAAGGCGGTCGAGGTGGCTGTGGCCGTGGTGGAGATTGTAGATGATGCCGATGTTGTCGGTGCCGTGGTTCTTTTTGAGGTAGTCGCACACGGCGACCATGTTCTCCGGCTCTCCGCCCCAGCCGCCATGGTTGTAAATGCCGACCTGGCTGCCGATCTTCTTCGCTTTGGCTAAAATGGGCAGCAGACCTTCCGCGGCGGATTTCACTTTGGCGTCCTGTGTGTCGCCAGCGCCCTGCATCATGATCCAGAGCTGCGGATGGAGCTTGTACTCCTCGAAGAGCCGGAAGGCCTCGTCATGCATGCCCCAGAAGGCGAACATCTCGATGCCGTGCTTTTGGTAGGCCAAGATCTCTCGCTCGAACTCGGCGACATGCTCCGCACGCCAATCGTAGGCGACTTTTTTGAGGCCCATCTTCGCGACCATCTCGGCGCGGGCTTCGGGGGAGCGCTTCGCCGCATCGAAAGGCACAATGCACCAGGCGGCGAGGTTGGTTTTGTCGAAGAGATCGGCGGCTTTGACCACGGAACACACGGAACACACGGAAATAAGAAGAGTGAGGATACGTCGGGGCATTTGAGAGATTGGTTAGAGTCAGTTCCGTGTGTTCAGTGTATTCCGTGGTTGATCCAGTTCATTTCGCGTAGCTCTGCCACTGCGCCTCGATCCATTTTGCGTCCGGTTTGCCGTCGTGGATGAGGAGACGGTATTTGGAAACGTAGGGTTTGCCGGGGTCGATGGACCAGTCACCATCCTGTGAGGGAGCGACACAGAGCTGAGGGTTTTTGGGATTGAGGCGCAGGGGCTGCGGGAAGCGGAAGTTGCTCGGATGAATCAGCACGACGATGCCAGTGGGCGTGCCATCGACCTGGCCGCCGAGGTGGACCCATTTGGCTTTGGTGTTGTCTCCGTTTTTGCGGTCGTGGCCTTCGCTTGTGAGCATGGTGACGGCATCGACAGGGTTCCACTGCTCGCTGCCGCGCACGCCGAGGCCGCCGTAGTGGTATTTGGGGAGTTTGAGCGGCGTGGCACCGGCGCAGGTCTGCGTGCTGGTGAGGTCGATAATGTTCGCGAGCACTCCATCGAGTGTTTTTTGCGAGACCTGCACCTCCCAGGTCTCATTGAGCACTTTTTGGTCAGGTGTGTGGCTGTGATCGAGAAAGACGTGCTGGCTGATGAAACCTCCGCCGTCAGCACCACCCCATGATTTGTCGAGTTTGACATAGCGGACCTCGGCGGGCAGCGAGGCACCGCTTTTGGCGTCGGTCTTGCCCATGTTCCAGAAATCGGGATGCGAGTCGCCAAACTCGGTCTTCGTCCATGCGAGCCAGATACCGCGCTGCCAAAGGTGATCGGCTTGATGATTGCCGGTGACGAGCTTGCCGCTGGGCGAATAAACGGGATGCAGATGAGCGCCGTGTTTGAAGATGGGATTCACGCCTTCCGGGACACCGCCGGGCTCCATCTGGTAATCGCAGATAGCTTTGCCGTTGATGGCGAAGTGGAGAACGGAGCCGAGCTTTTCGGCGGTGATGTCGGCGGCTATGAGTTGGCCCACGGCACACGCCCAAAGAAGCAGAAGAGGGAGTTTCATGGTTTGGCTGGGATGGAATGAATCATTGCGGGGCGGAAAAGGGAACAGTAGAATTTGCCCATGGATACGACGTCGATTGATCCGAAACTACTGAGCAGCCCCTTGTTTCAGGAATTGATGGCCGAAGGGCTGGCGATGCAGGATCGTTTCGCGGCAGAGCCGGTGTATGCCAAGACGGGCAAGGGCTATCTCAAGAGTGCCGGCGTGGAGGAACTGAAACAAATCAAGCAAGCCAGCAAGCAAGAGGCGAAGTGAACCATGAGCGCGACTCGTGCCTGGCTGGCGGACTACACCTGGGAAATCGTCACGGCACAGAATGCGGTGCTCTACGCGGCCAAGAACGCACTGCATAAGCGCACTTCGGACGGCCATGACATCACGAAGGCGCTCTGGGAGGCTAATCACACGCAAAGCATGAGTTTGGACGAGGCGGTGGATCTTTGCCGACGCTGCCACCGCAAGGCTCCGTTCTGTTTTTACAATGGAAACACGTTTGCTTCGATCATCGCACTTGTGATCAAAAAGCTCGCCCTCCCCGCTGATCAGGCTTTCGTCATTCGCAGCCTCGCGAGCCACATCGTGGCGGGTGTGGCGACGGAGGATGAGGTGAAGGCGTTCCGAGCGTTTTGCGATCAGATGGAGAAGTAACACGAGCATGGGCCAAATGGGTTCAAGCCGATGGAGGACGCACCATCGTTCCAGCCTTGATGACGCCGCCCTGCATCACGGCGATCAGGTTGTCGCGGTTTTCGAGGATGGAGATGTCCTGGAGCACGTCGCCGTTCACGACGAGGACATCGGCGAGTTTGCCTTTTTCGAGGGAGCCAAGCTCGTGGGCGCGGCCCATCATCTTCGCGCCGCCGAGGGTGGCACAGGTGATGGTTTGGAGCGGGGTGAAGCCGACGTAGTTCACGAAGAAGGTCAGCTCCTGCGCGTAAGTGCCGTGCGGCGTCCAGCCGAAGCCGTAATCGCCGCCGAGGCCGAGTGTGCCGCCTGCTTTGAGCACCCGGCGGGCGCTTTCAGCTCCGGCTTCGAGGGTTTCTTGATGACCGTCTAGCACACGCTGCGAGAGGCCGAATTCCTTGCCGCGTTGGACGCTGAATAGCTCGAAGCCGAGGCCTGGGCACATGGGTACGTTGCGCTTGAGCAAGAGTTCGAGGCATTCGTCGTCCATGAAGGTGCCGTGCTCGATGGCGTCGTAACCGGCCTTGAGTGCGTTGTAGATGCCATCACGGGCGCGGCAGTGGCCGGTGACTTTGAGGCCGTGATTGTGCGCGGTGGCGACGACGGCATGCATTTCCTCGAAGGTCATGCACAGCGTGTGGTGGTCGTTGATGTCGGGTGAGGCGGCATCGCCCGTGGGATAGGTTTTCACCCACTCGATGCCGTCTTTGACGAGCTTGCGCACGGCGGTGCGGGCGTCGTCGGGGCCATTCACGATGAAAACGATTCCTTCCATGCCGATGCGGCGGTAATCGGGGTTCCAGTCCATCAAACCACCCGCGCCGCAGATCTCGCGGCCACTGGCTGACAAACGCGGGCCGGGGATCATGTCCTCCTCGATGGCCTTTTTCATCCACACGTCGATGTTGTGCAGGCAACCGCCGCTGCGGGCGCTGGTGTAGCCGCATTCGAGCGCGGTCTTGGCGTTCACGGCGGATTGCAGCGTGACGTATTCGACGGGGAACTTGATGTCGAGATCCTGCAACTCGGTGACGTTGAAGTAAGTCAGATGAATGTGCGCCTCGATGAGTCCCGGCATGATGGTGCCGCCTTTGGCGTCGATGACGCGGGCATCGGGCAACGCGGGTGCATTCGCTGCGGTACCAGCATAGCTGATGAGGCCGTCAGTGACGATGACGGCGGCATTCGGGATCGGAGGTGCGCCCGTGCCATCGACGAGCTGGCCGTTGTGGATGAGGGTGGAGCCAGATTGGAGCTTCATGGTGCTTTAAGGCTATCGTTTCCGTTTGGCGTTAGATAGAACAAAAGCGGCAGGGCTTGGAACATTCGCGGCGGCGAATTCCTCGCGGTAGGCTGCAGGCGTGGTCTTCGTGACGCGGCGGAATTCACGCGTGAGGTGGCTTTGATCAGCGAAGGCGCAGCGCTGGGCGATGGCAGCGATATATTCGCGAGTATCCACAAGCAGGCGACACGCGGTCTGGATGCGCAGTCGCTTCAAATACTGCTGAGGTGGCAAGCCGTACTCGCGGAAAAAGGATCGCTCAAAGGCCCGCGATGACATACCGGCGGCTTTTGCCATCTCGGCATTCGTGACGGCTTTGCCGAGACGCCGCATCATCATCGCGATGACTACGCCGAGGCGGATGTCGCCGCGCTGATCGATCTGCGAGGCATCGAGCACGCGGGTGATGCCTGTGGTGCCGATGGCGCGGCCTTTGCCATCGAGCACGGGGCGCTTCGTGGTGAAGCACCAAGAAGCAGTGTGATCGTAGCGACCGACGAGTTCCAGACGGCTCTGCACAGTCTTGCCAGCGAGCACGGCTTCGTCACCTTCGCGGAAGTGCGCGGCGAGATGTGGGGGCGAGAGGTCGTCGTCCGTCTTGCCGAGCACCTCGTTGAGGTTGGTCATGCCGTAGTTCAGCAGGAAGGTGCGATTGACCCAAAGGTAGCGTCGCTGCGCATCTTTGATCCATGCCTGAACGTCGGGCAGAGTGTCAAAGAGGTCTCGCAATGCTTCCGCACTAAAGTCTGTCGAGAGGGATAAGTGGGAACGCCTGGGTGGCATGAGGGGGAGAGAAACGGTGGCACCACTTATTTTCACGCGAATGATGTTCAGGCAGGAAGCCCGTTGCCATCGGGGAGGGCTGCCTCCATACTCGGGGCCATGTCGTCATCCGTCACCGAGCCGCGCATCGAGCCGGCCACCATCGAAGATCTGCCGCAGCTCGTGGAACTGCTGGTGGCGCTGTTTAGCGAAGAGGCTGATTTTAACCCTGACAAGACCAAGCAGGAGCAGGGGTTGCGCATGATTCTTGAGCAGCCGAGGCTGGGCCGCATCTTTGTGCTGCGCACCGATCATCAGGTGATCGGGATGGTGAACCTGCTCTTCACGATCAGCACGGCCGAGGGTGGGCCGGTGGTGCTCATGGAGGACGTGATCGTGCATCCGCAGCATCGCCGTCAGGGGTATGGTGGACGGTTGCTGGACTACGCGGTCAAGTTTGCCCGACAGAAGAGCTTCAAACGCATCACGTTGCTCACGGATCGCATCAGTGCGGAGTCGCAGACGTTCTTTGCCAGCCATGGATTTGGCTTCTCCAGCATGATTCCGATGCGGCTGGTCTTTGCTGACAAAACGTAACCGACCTGTCATGAGCGGTATCCTCGCCTCCCCAGCTTACTTTCAGCGTCCCCAGTCCGGGATGGCAGGCGAGCATGTGGCGGGGATGGATTGGTTCGTGATGATCAATCTGGCGTTCCTCTTCTTCATGCTCGGCTTCTTTGCCTGCTGGGCCTGGCTGATCTGGCGGCGCACGACGAAGCCTGCGCCTCACATCCAACTGCTGATGGAGATGGAGGAGGAGGCTTCGCACCAGGAGGCACCGACAGCCGAAGCCGCGAAGCCTGCCGGTGAGCCAGAACCTGCGCCCTGGGAACGTGAGCAGGACTGGTGGAAAAAGTAAGCCCCCACTGCTGACTCGATCATGATTACCGGATGGCGCTCGCGGCTGCATTACTGGTCACGCCGTGCCGATGTGCTGAAAAAACTCTCTGTGGGCATTGTGCTCGGCGCTTTTTTTCTATCCTGGGTCATCACGCAAATGCAGCCTGAGCGAGGTCACGATGCGGTGGTGGACCCAATGGAGCAGGCGATTCGCAAAGAATGGCAGCGGCTCCACAGCGCCACGGAACCTACGCCCCGCGCGCTGGCACGCTGGCTGCGAAAGCTGATGCCCAGCCTGAAGGTGCTCAAGGATGTTTTGGAGATGGAGATGCCTAATGACAGCAGCTACACGAAGTCGGGCAAACTGCTGACTTATGAAGTGCGGCCTTTGATCGAGAAGCATGTGTCGGCCGGGGTGGAAAGGCAGGCCTTTGAAAACTACCTCGCTGCCTATCTCGCCGAAAATGGCACACCGAACCAAGAAGCAGTGACCCGTCTTCGTGATCTGGCGGGGCAGGAAAAGCCGCCACCCTTTGCCAATGAATTTTACGCGAGCTTGCTGCTGAGGACTGATCATGACTCAGACGCACTCGCAGCGATGATTCGTGAAGGCTCTCTCTTTCCCGATGCCAAACAGGCACGTGAGACGGCAGTGCATCTGGCTTTGAACCTGAAGGATGAGACAAGCCTGCGCACGATGACGAGCAACGGCTGGCTGGACGAGGTGCCCCCCATCTTGGAACATGAGGCAGGCATCGTGCTCGGAGATCTGGCCATGCAGTGGCGCGGGCTTTTGAAGCATCGTTTTGAAACGGTGCCCTACCTCGCACTGGCTCTCACGGGACTCGCGGCAGGGCTTTGGTATGTGCTGCTGGTCATGCATTCTCCCATGCAGCCGTGGCGATGGTCCTGGCCCATCGCACCCATCGTGGCAGGCATCGCGAGCATCTGGCCCACGGTGTCGATGATAGCCTGGCAGGAAGACACGATGGGGATCGGTGGTGATGACGTGCCCTTCCCGTATGACCTCTGGCATTTGATCATCGGCGTGGGGTTTCGTGAAGAGATCTGCAAGCTGGCCCTGGCATCGCTTTTCATGCCCTGGCTCGTGTGGCGGCGCATCCCGGCAATGGCGCTGATGACGGGCGCGTTTGTCGGCCTCGGTTTCGCGCTGGAGGAGAACATGGACTACTACGCCGACTATGGGAACGGCGTGGCCCTGCCGCGCTTCCTCTCAGCCAACTTCATGCACATCGCCATGACCGGGCTGACCACACATGCGCTTTACGACATGCTGCGCAGCCGCTTCCACCGCGTGCAGGAGTTCATCAGCACCTTTGCGATGATCGTCGTGGCACATGCTGTCTATGATTACGATGCGCCGCAGATCACAGGACTGAGTTCGTATGTGCCCATGCTCATCCTCGCGCTGCTGGCCTGGCGATTCTGGGATGAGGTGGAGAAAGAGATGCCACAGGTGCGGCAGACGATCTCACCGGCGGCGATTTTTCTCATCGGCTCCGCTCTGGTGATCGCAGTAAGTTTGATCATCACAGCGGTGCAAGATGGCACCTGGCTCGCTGTCGTGGATGCGGCAAAAAGCTGTGCATCGATCCTGCCGGTGGCCGTGATCTACTGGCGGCGGTTTGAGGGAGGTTTGTCTTCCCGGTGAGGCCAGAGGAGACCGACTGTGCGCCACCGCCCCGCCGCCACTTTCATAGAGGCAGTGCTCTCAGCGCCGTGGCCCAAGGCCAAAAGAGATTCAGCGGCACGATTACTTTTCATCGAGTTCTGAACAGAATGACGCGAAGGCTCTCTCTATTCCCCCTCCACTGATGAATAAACCTATCCTCGCTCTCCTAGCCGTCTTGGCTATGCCTTCGCTCATGCTCGCTGCCGATGCCGCAGATATTCCGGGCTCCAAAGATCCGCTCGGACTGAAGCGCTATGACGCCACCCGCATTACTTATTATGATGAGAAGGCCTTTGAAGCTTACACACTGCCGCTTGGCAAAATGACGAAACCCATCGCCAATGGCAGCAAGGGTGCCTTTGAGAAAACGCTGGAGCTGGAGGGCAAAGTCACGCGTGTCTCCTATGTCAGCACGGATGCCAATCGCACGGCACTGGAAGTCGCACGGAACTACAAAACTGAACTGGCCGACAAAGGCTGGGAAATCCTCTGGGAAGGCAGCGAGGGCGCGCTGAGCTTGGGTGGCGGCAGGCTCTTCTGCGGTCGCTACAACAACCGCCCCTCAGGCACGTTTGCCCTGAGCTACGTCGGCGGCCAATACATCGCCGCGAAGAAAGGCTCGACCCACCTCTCGCTCTACATCGTGAACTACACGACAGGGAACACGCCTCCAGGACTGAAGGCGACCAAGGGCGCGCCCATCATCGCGCTGGATGTCATCGAGTCTGCGGCCATGGAGGAAAAGATGGTCGTGGTGAAGGCGGAAGAGATGGCCTCCGCCCTCATCGACCAAGGCGGCGTCAATCTCTACGGCTTCTACTTTGATACCGGCTCCGCCACGCTGAAGGGCGAGTCCGGCCCGACGCTGGATGAAGTGGAGAAGCTGCTGAAGGCGGATGCCTCCCTGCGCCTGCTCGTCGTCGGTCATACCGATGTCGTCGGTGGCTTCGATGATAACATCGATCTCTCTAAAAAGCGCGCGGCAGCCGTCGTCGCCGCGCTGAGTGAGCGCGTGCCCGCAGCGGCCTCGCGCCTCACGCCATGCGGTGTCGGCTATCAGTGCCCCATCGCCAGCAACAGCAGCGATGAAGGCCGCGCCAAGAACCGCCGCGTGGCTCTCGTGCGGGTCGAGAAGTAATCTTCCATAGCATTCAAAGAAAGCCGGACCGTGTCACTTCGTTGACGCAGCCCGGCTTTCCTGCGTATGGAAGTAACCGCGCATGAAGAAACCGCCCCTCACTCCTGAACCCGCCACGAATGCCAAGGCTGCACTCGTGCTCGGCGGTGGCCTCGTGGGTTTGATCGCTCTCATCGCCTGGGTGCTCTGGCCTGCACCGAGTTACACCCCTGTGCCGCTTCCTCCGCCGAAGCCGGTGGAGGCCTTCGTCATGCAGGACGAGAAGGCTACCTTCGCGCAATACGCGGGCTCCGAATCCTGCCGCGCCTGTCATGCGGTGGAGTTTGAGAAGTGGAAAAGCTCGCATCACGGCCTCGCCGAACGTTTGCCCAATGATGAGCTCGATCTCGCTGCCTTCCAGCCACCGAAGGCCTTTCAAAGCGGCACACAAACGACTGAAGCACGCAAGTCGGCCGATGGCTTCGAGATCGTGTCTCTCGGCTTCGATAACAAAACGACGCCCTATCCCGTGAAGCGCGTCATCGGCCATGATCCGCTGCGGCAATTTCTCGTCGAGGGGCCACGCGGTGCACTTCATACCATGGAGGCCTGCTTTGATCCGAAAAAGGGCGACTGGTTCAACGTCTATGGCAACGAGGACCGCAAGCCTGGCGAGTGGGGCCACTGGACCGGACGCGGCATGATCTGGAATCAGATGTGCGCGAGCTGTCACAACACCCGCGTGCGAAAAAACTACGACGTCGCCACGGACACCTACCACACCTCCATGGCGGAGATGACCGTGAGCTGCGAGTCCTGCCACGGACCGATGAAAGCCCATGTGCAAAACCCCGCCATCAAGTCCGGCTGGACGCGGGATCAGCACATCGACAACTGCGCAGGCTGCCACGTGCGGCGTGGTGAGATCACCGGCGACTTCGTGCCTGGAGAGTCCATTTTCGATCACTACCTCCTCACCATCACCGACGGCAGCGATCTCTACTATCCAGACGGCCAGATCCGCGAAGAGAACTACGAATTCTCCAGCTTCATCAGCAGCCGCATGTATCACGCTGGCGTGCGCTGCATGGACTGCCACGACATGCACAGCATGAAGCCGATCCTGCCCGGCAACCAACTCTGCGTGCGCTGCCACACCGCCGGAGGTTTCCCAAATGCACCCGTCATCGCGCCTGAGGCGCATAGCTTTCACGGAGCCGAGAGCACTGGTAATCAATGCATCAACTGCCACATGCCGCAGACCACTTACATGCAGCGGCACCCGCGCCACGATCACGGCTTCACCATCCCTGATCCGCTGCTGACAAAGCAGTTTGGCGTGCCAAACGCCTGCAACAAATGCCACACGGACAAAGACACGGACTGGTCGCTCGCCGCGACCGAGAAGTGGTGGGGTGAAAAGATGAATCGCAAGACACGGACACGAGCCACGCTCATCGCCAAAGCCCGACAAGGCGATCCATCGGCACGCGATGGCCTCATCGCCCTGCTCGACACGGATGAAATCCCGCACTGGAAAGCCAGCGCCAGTCTCGTGCTCGATCGCTGGGCCACCGAGCCGCCTGTCGTCGCCGCTTTGCAAAAGCAGCTCCAACATGCGCACCCGCTCGTCCGACAATCCGCCGCTAGAACGCTCGAACCTGCGCTGCAAGCTCCTGGCGTGCGTGCCGACCTCGAAAAGCTGCTCACCGATCCTGCACGCAGCGTCCGTGTCACCGCAGCTTGGGCTTTGCGTGATTCCATCGACGTGAACTCCGCCGCAGCGAAGGACATGCAGCACATGCTCCAGCTCAATGCCGACCAGCCCAGCGGCCAGATGCAACTCGGCCAGTGGCACTATGCGCGGCGAGATCTCCCCAGCGCCATCAAGCACATGGAAACCGCGATCCAGTGGGACCCGAACTCGCCGCCCTTCCATCACGATCTCGCCATGCTGCACAGCACCGCAGGCAACACCGCTCAGACCATCCAAAAACTGCGAGATGCCATCAAGCTCGCGCCCAATGAAGCGCAGTATCATTACGAACTCGGACTCGCCCTCAGCGAAACCGGCGACCTCGCCGCCACTGTATCGGCTCTGCGCGAATGTGTGCGCGTGCAGCCGAGATATGCCCGTGCCTCGTACAACCTTGGTCTCGCCCTGAATCAACAAGGCCAGACCGCCGAAGCCATCGCCGCCCTCAAACAAGGCGAGTCCGCCGAGCCCGGCGATCCTGCCATCCCTTACGCGAGAGCCACCATCCACGCTCAACTCGGCCAAAAACACGAAGCCCTGGAAGCCACCAGCCGCGCCATCGCCATTGATCCCAGCTTCGCCGATGCTCAACGACTGAGGATGATGCTTCAAAGACCCTAGCCTGCTTCACCTGAGATCGTGCTACACTCCGTCTCCCCCATGCGACTTCTTCTCTGCCTCCTTGCCCTGAGTTCCCTGCCATGCGCGGCTCTCGATCTGCGCCTGCCCACAGCCAATGACGCCCTCCTCAATGGCGGCGGGCCAGAGTACTTCCAGTTCGTGGATCGCAACTTCGAAGGGCAGGTCAGCTACCCGTGGGAAGGCGGCCAGTTTGGCTTCTGGCGTGATCCGCGCCGGGTGAGCGGCGGCATCGCCTATGCACGTTTCCACGAGGGCATGGATGTGAAGCCGCTCCAGCGTGATGCGCGGGGAGATCCGCTCGATGACGTGTGTGCCATCCTCGCTGGCGAAGTGGTGCATGTGACGCCTTCGGGGAAGAGCAACTACGGCAGCTACATCGTCATCAAGCATGAATGGGGAGAGGGACCGTTTTTCTCCCTCTACGCGCATCTCAAAGAAGCCAAGGTCGCCGTCGGCACAAAGGTCGCCGCCGGGCAGGTCATCGCCCGCATGGGCTACACGGGCAGCGGGATCGACCAGCGCCGCGCGCATGTGCATGTGGAGCTGAATGTGATGCTCAATGAGCAGTTCGAAGCATGGTACAGCACAGGCATCACCTCGCCGAACCATCACGGCATCTACAACGGCATGAACCTCCTCGGGCTGGACCTCCAGGAACTCTACCTTGCTCATGCAAAGAACCCCACACTCTCCGTCGCCGCCTGGGTGAAGCAGAGCACGGCGCAGTTTGAGATCACCGTGCCCGGCAGCGCTCGGCTGGAGCTTTTGCAAAGGTACCCCTGGCTGCGCGAGGGTGCCGCCACAGTCGCGCCCTCCTGGAAGATCAAATGCAGCCGCTGGGGCCTGCCGCTCTCCATCGCCGCAGGTTCACAGACCACCGGCGGCGCCGCTTTGACCTGGCTCAAAGAAAGCAGCACCCCGCTCTACTACCAGACGCGCGGGCTCATCAGCAACAGCGGCAAGCTCACAGTGGAAGGGCTGCGGTTTGTGCAGTTGATGGCGGGTCTGTGAATGGACTGTGGGTGTTGGCGGGGAGAAGTGCTCAGTTCTCAGTGCGCAGTTTTTAAGAGCGATGACTTGACCGCTCCCACCCCCTTTTTTGGAGAACTGAGAACTGAGAACTGAGAACTGAGAACTGAGAACTGAGAACTGAGAACTGAGAACTGAGAACTGAGAACTGAGAACTGAGAACCTCAGCGCGAAGCAGGCACGAGCCCGAGTGACAGCAGATCCATCAAATTGTCCTTCACGAGCGTCGTGGCCGTCAGTGTGAGAGTGCTGGAGCCGTCGGTGATCTTGAGGGTGCCGAGGTTCTTCTCCTGCGGCCCTTTCAATGTCGTGTCGATCTGGCTGGTGAGACGGTATTTGGCCTCTTTCACCTCCAGCATGCCGCCATCCAGCGCGCCACAGCGATAGCGGATGACCACTTCGTAGCCGCCGAGCGGCAGGGCGGGAAGATTCCATGAAGCTGCGGCACCGGGCTTGCTCCAGCCAGTGAGGGCTCCGCCGACGCGCTTCACGCCAGTGAGCTTTGCCTGATCCAGCGGCAGATCGATTTTGTCCGGCAGTGTGCTGGCTTTGAGAGATTGTTCGCGCATTTGCAGCAGCAGCAGTTCCTTGTCCAGACGCGCGAGTTCATCCTCGATTTTGCGGCGTTCATTGCGCGCGGCGATGGCCCCTGCGTAGTCGCGGGCTTCGGCGCGTTTTCTCTCCACTCCGGCCAGTTCCAGAAGATGCTTTTTCAGCGGCGCGAGGCTGACTTCGATCATCGAGCGCTCGAACTTCAGCCGCTCCATCTCCAGGCTCAGTTCCGGGGGCGGCTGGGCCGCAAACGCCCAGGCGCTGCTGGCGATGATCAGCAGCAGACAGCGGCGGAGGATGGTGACGAATTGATTCAAAGGCAGGAAAGGCCCGCGATGCTACCCGACCGCCGATGCGGAACAAGATTTTCCTGTCCGAAAGAGAGGATGCTGCGACTCGTAGTGCCATCCCGCCATGATCCGTACTCTCACCACCCTTGCCTTTGCCGTCAGTCTGTCTGCCACCGCTGCTGACTGGAAAATCTCCACCTTCGCTGGCACTGGTGAAAAGGGTGGCGGAGGTGATGGCGGTCCGGCCACGAAGGCCCAGATCGACAATCCTTTCGGCGTCACGCGTGGTCCAGACGGTGCCATCTACTTCTGCGAGTACACCGGCCAGCGCATCCGCAAGGTGACGCCGGATGGCATCATCCACACCGTCGCGGGCTCAGGCCAGAAAGGCTACAGCGGCGATGGCGGCCAGGCTTTGCAGGCCACCTTCAATCTTCCCCATGAGCTGCGCTTCGATGCGGCGGGTGATCTTTACATCGTGGATATGACGAACCACGCCGTGCGCAAGGTGGCCATGAAGACTGGCGTCATTACCACCATCGCAGGCAACGGCAAACCCGGCTACAGCGGCGATGGCGGCCCCGCCGCGCAGGCGCAGTTCAAGCAGCCGCACAGCATCCAGTTCGGTCCCGATGGCTCGCTTTACGTCTGCGACATCGGCAATCACGTCATTCGTAAGATCGACATGAAGTCGGGCAGCATCAGCACCTTTGCCGGCATCGGCAAAGCCGGCCCAACGCCGGATGGCGCCCCCATCGAAGGCACGCCGCTGAATGGTCCGCGCTCGCTCGATTTCGACAAAGTGGGCAACCTCTGGCTCTGCACGCGCGAAGGGAACCAGGTCTTCAAGTTCGACCTCGCTGCCGGTAAGATCCATCACATCGCAGGCACGGGCAAAAAGGGTCTCACCGGCAATGGCGGCCCGGCCAAGGAAGCTACGCTGAGCGGTCCGAAAGGCATCGCCGTGGATGCGGAAGGCAACGCCTGGCTGGCGGATTGCGAAAGCCACACCATCCGCATGGTCGAGGCGAAGACCGGGCTGCTCCATCTCATCGCAGGCAACGGCCAGAAGGGCAACGGCGGCGATGGTGATCCGCTGAAGTGCGAGATGGCCCGCCCGCATGGAGTCTATGCCGATGCCGACGGTGGCATCTACATCGGCGACAGTGAAGCGCACAAGGTGCGTGTGCTGCGGAAGTGAGCGGATAAGCTCACCGCTTGATCTCCACCGGCCTATGGATGCCCATCGGGGCCAGCAGAGACGAGGCATCAAACGGAATGCCGCCATCGGTGAAGATGGGGGCTCCAGCGGTGGTGGTGCCTTTCTGATTGCCGATCAACGTCGGCTTCAGCGGTTTCGAGAGAGTCCCTGTATCGAAAGTGCCGATAGAGCGTGGTTGGTCGAGCTGTGTCAGCTGATCCAAAACACTCTTCATGCTTTCCACATACTTGGGATTGGCCTCGGGGTTTGTGATGATGGCCTCGTAGCTGCTTTTGACGAGTTCTTTGGCTTCCTTGATTCTCCCCAAGTTTCCCACGCAGATACCCAGATGGTAGCGTGCTTCATGGCGCTTGAGGGGGGCTACGTTCGGCTGTCGTGCCATGTGATCGAGAAGCTGGCGCAGCAGTGACTCCGCCTCTGCAAACCGGTTCATCTCCAGCTTCATGGTGGCGACTTTCTGGAGGAGTTCGAGAGTGCCGAGGTGGTCATCGCCTAAGAGGCGCCTACATGAATCCAGGGCGTTTTGATACTCCTTCAGGGCTGCATCACGTTCTCCAAGGTCCAGCATCAGGTCTGCCATGTTCACCCGCTCAAGGATTGTCTGCTGGTGTTCTGCGCCGAGCTTTTGAGCTGTTTTAGCGACGTTTCCGCGCCGCTCGCTGATGAGGAATTCCCGGCCTGCCTTGAGCTTCACCAGTTCGTTTGAGGTCATGTTTGCGGCTTTGTATCTGGCATGATCTTTACCAAGGGCATTTTCATAGCCAGTCAGAGCGAGGCGCAATTCGGCGATGGCCTCTCCAATCTTTTCCTGCCCGAGATAGGCGATGCTGAGCTGGTGGCGTGTGTCTAGGGTGGTGATGTCGTCTGCGGGCAGCACTTGCTTCCGTGCCTCCAGCACTTGTGTGAGCACACTTTCTGCTTCGGTGTGTTGCTTGAGTGCGTTCAAACAGGTGCCGAGGGCATGGCGGACACGCAGCGTGTCCACATGATCAGGCCCGAGCACGCGGATGCAGTCCGCCTCCAGTGGACGCAGCATTTTCACCGACTCCTCATGCCGGCCCTGCTCATGGATGGCGAGAGCGAGGCTGCTGCGCCCGCTGAGTGTGGTGACGGCATCCGCGCCGTTCACGCGTTCGCTGTGCTCCGTGAGCGTGCGTGACTCGATCTCAGCTTCGGCATGCTTTTTCTGTTCGGAGAGGTTCTTCACCAGTTGCTCACGGCTGCGCAGTGTGCTGGCTGCACCACCACCATACATCTCCATCTGCGCGGCCAAAACTTCCCGCCGCAGCGATTCCGCCTCGGCATGACGTCCTAGCACTTCCAGCACCCGCGCGAGGTTCTTTTGCACCACCTGAGTCTGCTCATGTTTCGGGCCGTGGAGTAGCAGCGTACTTTTCAAAACCGCCCGCGTCTCACGCTCGGCCTCGGCATCATGGCCATGCTGGTAGAGTGTGCCGGCGAGAGTGCTGTGATGACGCACCGAGTCGGCATGGCGAGCACCGAGGATGCGCTCGTGTTCAGTGTAGATGTAGCGCAGCGTCTGCTCCTCATCTTTGAGCATCTTTAGCCCGGCAAAGGCGCGCGCATTGGCGGTCTGAAGCTGCGTCCAAGTCGGCAGATCACGATCCGAGCTCGTCTCCCCCAGAGCGACGCTGATGAACTTGAGCGCTGCCTCCTGCTGCCCCTGCTCCATCGCCGAGAAGGCGGCCAGGCGCAGAGCGCTGATCACTGCTCCAGGCTGGCGTGGATCAGCACGATGGGCTGTGTCTCCCGCTTCCAAGGCCAGCGTTTGCGCTTCGGCAAAGAACCCCGCGACGAAACTGGCGCAGGCACGGTCGAATTTCGGTGCGGACTTGTCCGTGTGCAGCCTTTTTGCCAAAGGCGGCAGTATCTTCGCAACGGCCTCAGGAGTCATCTTCAGCTTCGTGGCCAGCAGACCATGCGTGCGCATCACCCGCTGGGTGGCGGTTTCTGCCGGTGTGGAACCCGTCTCCAAGGTGTACAAAGCAGGGTACTCTCTCAGGCAGGCTTCCGCAGACTCCTGCGCGTGCAGGCTGGACGCGGCCAGGACTGTCACCCAAGGGAACAGGCGGAAGAAAATAAAGCAGGTGTCGTGGCGCATGAATTCGAAGCCGAGCATGGGCATCAGGTGTCCTGCCGTCAAGACGGGCTGACAGCTCCCCGCTTGATTGCGCGCCAGATCGTCCCATACTCCGCGCCCCATGAGCCAAGCCTCCGCCATTTCCCCAACCCGTGAAAAAGACTTCCCCGAGTGGTATCAGCAGGTCGTCCGCGCCGCTGATCTCGCTGAAAACTCCGAGGTGCGTGGCTGCATGGTCATCAAGCCCTGGGGTTACGGCCTGTGGGAAAACATCCAAAAGCAGCTCGATGTGAAGTTCAAGGAAACCGGGCATGTGAACGCCTACTTCCCCCTGCTCATCCCGCTGAGCTACCTAGAAAAAGAAGCCCAGCACGCCGAAGGATTCGCCACCGAGTGCGCCGTAGTCACGCATCATCGTCTCGAAGCGCAGAAGCAGCCCGATGGCAGCACGAAGCTCATCCCCACCGGCAAGCTGGAGGAGCCTTTCGTCATCCGCCCGACCTCCGAAACCATCATCGGTGCTGCCTTTGCCCGCTGGGTGCAGAGCTACCGTGACCTGCCCCTGCTCATCAATCAATGGGCCAACGTCATGCGCTGGGAAATGCGCCCGCGCCTCTTCCTCCGCACAGCCGAGTTCCTCTGGCAGGAAGGCCACACCGCCCACGAGACTGCTGAGGAGGCCATCACGGAAACCAAGCTCATGCACAAAGTGTATGCCGACTTCCTGCGTAACCACCTCGCCATCCCCGTGATCCCTGGCGTGAAGACGGAGAACGAGCGCTTCCCAGGTGCGGTCGATACCTACACGGTCGAGGCCATGGTGCAGGACAAGAAGGCCATCCAGGCTGGCACCAGCCACTACCTCGGTCAAAACTTCGCCAAAGCCGCAGGTATCCAGTTCCTGGGACGCGACAACACCCGCCAGCACGCGCACACCACGAGCTGGGGCATGAGCACGCGCCTCATCGGCACGCTCATCATGGCGCATGGCGATGACGACGGCGTCATCCTGCCACCACGCATGAGCCCGCATCAGATCGTCATCCTCCCCGTCACTCCGAAAGAAGACACGCGTCAGGAAGTCATCGAGGCCTGCGAGGCGCTCGCCACCACTCTGCGCACCCAGACCTTCCACGGCGAGCCTCTTCGTGTTCACGTCGATAAACGTGACCTCCAGGGCGGTGCGAAGAACTGGGAGTGGATCAAAAAAGGCGTCCCCCTTCGCCTTGAAATGGGACCACGCGACATCACCAGCCGCAGCGTCGCCGTCTGCCGTCGCGATCAGGGACCGAAGGCGAAAGAGTTCATCCCCAAAGAAGATCTCATCCGCGACGTCACCGAGCGTCTCCAAGACATCCAGGACAGCCTCCTCAAGCGCGCCACCGAGATGCGTGACGCGAACATGAAGAAGATGGACACCATGGAGGAGTTCCAGGCCTTCTTCGCCGAAAGCGGACCCGGCGGCTTTGCCCTCATGCATTGGGCCGGTAGCAACGAAGAGGAAGACAAGATCGCCAAAGACATGAAGATCACCATCCGCTGCATCCCGCTGAGTGATGAGTTCGCCGAAGAGGGCAAATGCTTCCTCACTGGCAAACCCAGCTCGAAGCGTGTGGTGTTCGCGCGGAGTTATTGAGTGCTGGTTTCCATCGTCGGCCAAAGTCTTGCGAGATAAGACTCGCAAGACAGGTCGGATGAAAGACGCAGAAGCTTCGTTCGCGATGAAAAAGCAATAGGGATCAGCTCCCGGCATAAACCCTATCGACATGCCCAACCTTATCCGAGTCACCCTCTGGAACGAGTTCGTCCACGAGCGCCAGAACCCTGCTGTCGCAGCCATTTACCCAACGGGAATCCACGGAGCACTGGCGGAGGCTTTGGGGGTGAATGCGGACTTTGTCATCCGCACAGCGACGCTGGATGAACCAGAACAAGGGCTCCCACAGTCCGTTTTGGATGAAACCGATGTCCTGCTCTGGTGGGGACACGCGGCGCACGATGCGGTGCTGGATGAAACTGTGACGAGGGTACAACAGCGGGTGCTCGCGGGCATGGGGCTGATCGTTTTGCACTCCGGGCATTGGTCAAAGGTCTTCAAGCGGCTCATGGGCACGACCTGCGCGCTGTGCTGGCGCGAGGCGGGCGAGCGCGAACGCGTGTGGGTGGTGAATCCTGGCCACCCCATCGCCGCGGGGCTGGGCGATTGCATCGAGATCGAGCAATCCGAGATGTATGGCGAGCCCTTCGGCATCCCGACGCCGGACGAGCTGATCTTTGTCTCTTGGTTTCAAGGCGGCGAAATCTTCCGCAGTGGTGCCACATGGACGCGTGGCAGTGGACGCATCTTTTACTTCAGCCCTGGGCATGAGGTGTACCCGATCTACCATCACCCAGACGTGCAGCGCGTGATCGCGAATGGCATCCGCTGGGCGCAACCGCAAGGCGTGGCGGCGAACACGCCGCGCCATGTGCCGGTGGAGCAGGCTCGGGAAAAGATCACGACGCGAGGTGGGACAGTGCATTGAAACGGAGCCACCGACTTCATCCCACATCACCCCTTTCGAAGAGGAACGCCCCCTGGCAGATTCAGCACCAATGCCCGCGAACGGGTGATGGGAAACTCCTGCGGAGTTCGGGTCCCATCGAGGCGTGGTGACTGGGGTTTCGGAATTGGCCCCCTTGTGTAACCGTTTGATTTAGTGAAACAAACTTGAATAATATTGAACCTCGTATCAATATTATTCAAATGAAGCGATTCCCCGTCACCTGCCCGAGCTGTGAGCATCGACTCCAGGTCAAGCGGCTCGCTTGCGACCATTGCGGGACCGAAGTGGAGGGTATTTACCCACTCCCCGTGCTCGCTGCGCTCTCGGCGGAGGATCAGGCCTTCATCTGCGACTTCGTCAAAGCCAGCGGCAGCCTCAAGGAAATGGCCGCGCTGCTGAAGGTCAGTTACCCCACCGTGCGCAACCGGCTCGATGAGGTCATCGCCAAGCTCCAACCCACACCTCCCACACCATGAAACTGAGCCAAATCCTCTTCCATCCCTTCCACCGCATCGCCGGGGGCACCGCGCTCCTGCTTGGGTTGGCTGCCATCACACTCACCGGTCTGATCGGGGCCGGACAGGGGCTTCATTTCGACGGCGTGCTGGACACTCATGCCGGAAAAAGCGGGCCGTGGTGGCTCTTCGTGACCGAGGGTTTCATCGACTGGATCAGCCTCGCTGTGCTGCTCCTCATCGCAGGCCGGATCATCTCCAAGACCGCCTTTCGCAGCATCGACCTTGTCGGCACGCAGGCTTTCGCTCGCTGGCCGACGATGCTGGTGGCACTCGCCTGCCTCACACCGGGATTTCATCGCTTCAGCGATGCGTTGACGAAATCCATCATCGGCCTCAAGCCAGGTCAGGTCCCGGAACTGCCCGCCGCAGGGCCGGATGCCGTCGTGTTCGCCCTCGTCACGCTTTTCATGCTCACCTGCAGCGTGTGGATGGTGGCGCTGATGTGGAAGTCCTTCTCCCACTGCTGCAACCTCCGTGGCGGCAAGGCTGTCGGCACCTTTGTCATCGTCCTGTTACTGGCTGAGCTGCTCTCGAAAGTGCTCATCGGGCAGCTTTTTCAGCTCCTGTAACCTCCCGCGATCATGAAAAAAGGGCTCCTCTCCTGGATTGTCCTCCTGCTGGCGGCAGCGGCACTGGTCAAACTGCACCTCGACTGCACGCCGGATCTTCCAGCACGCAACGCCAGCCACCACACCTCAACTCCCAGGCCATGAACCTGCTGCTCGCCGCTGCCATTTTGGGCACGCCGATCTTGATCGCAGCGCTGCTCATTCGCTTCAGTCGAATGCCGCCCACCGATGCTGGCAATGGTCGCTAAATAGGTAGGCTACAGTCATGCTGAATCTCCCCGAACTACGTCAAAAGCTCCGCGAAGCCTCTCATCCCTCCCAGGTAGCCATCGCCCGGCGTTTTTTCAAAACGGGGCCCGGTGAGTATGGTGAGGGCGATCACTTTCTCGGGCTCAAGGTGCCCCAAATCCGTGCGGAGCTGCCCCACACCGATGCCCTCCGCGAGGCGGACGTCTTGGACCTGCTGCACTCCGAATGGCATGAAGAGCGGCTCCTCGCCCTGCTGGTGCTCGTGCGCCGTTTCAGCCGGGCCAAAAGGGACACCGCCGCCCAGCAGCGCATCGTCAGCCTCTACCTCGCGAACACGAAATGGATCAACAACTGGGACCTCGTCGATAGCAGCGCCCCTCACATCCTCGGCACCTGGCTGCTGCAGCGTGATCGTTCCGTACTCGATACCCTCGCCGCCTCCACCAGCCTCTGGGAGCATCGCCGTCCTCGCCACGCAGGCCTTCATCCGCGCTGGCGATTACGCCGATACTCTCCGGCTCGGTGCGCTCTTTTTATCTCATCCCCATGATCTCATGCACAAAGCCTGCGGCTGGATGCTCCGCGAGGTCGGCAAACGCGATGTGAAGCCGCTGCGGACCTTCCTCGACTCACACGCCGCCAAAATGCCCCGCACCATGCTGCGCTACGCCCTCGAAAAACTCCCCGAAAAGACCCGAAAAGCCTACCTGGCGATGAAATCGTAACCCATCCAGAAAGAGGAACAGGATTGCCTCCTCTTCCCTCCGCATCAGACGCACAGGATTCAATCCCGGCCACTTTCCTCAGCGCCGCCGTGCAAACCACTTCCGAATCTCCTCGGCCCAGAGCACGCTACTGCCGATCAGACCTAGCAGGAAGAAATCAGTGAGCGGAATCGGAACGGTATGGAAGATGTGGTTCATCGTCTCGCTGTAGATGACGAAAAGATGAAGCAGATTTCCCAGCAGTAGCCCGCCGACGAGCCAGACGTTTTTGAGCACGTCGAGATTGAGGGATGATTTGAGGGCGCTGCGGCAGTTCAGCACGTTGAACCACTGGCTGATGGCGACGAGCGTGAAGGTCTCTGTTTGCACGAGTTCAAAGGGCGCACCGCTTTGCAGCCGCCAGACGAAGAAACCGAAGATGGCAGCGACGCTGGTCGTGACCATGAGCGCCATGCGCTGCCACATGGGGCGGGTGATGAGCGGCTCGTTCATGGGTGTCGGCCTGCGGCGCATTTCGTCGCCTTCCAGACCTTCCATGACGAGGTTCACCGTGACAGTGCCTTCTGTGACAATGTTGATCCACAGGATCTGCACGGCGGCCAAAGGCAGAGGGTAACCGCAAAGCAGGGCGAGCAGCAGCACAACAACTTCATCAATGGAAGTGGCGAACAAAAAGAGCACCACCTTCTTGAGGTTCTGATAAACGAGACGGCCCTCTTCGACGGCTTTGACGATGGTGGCGAAGTTGTCGTCGGTGATGACGATCTTCGCGGCCCCTTTGGCGACCTCGGTGCCGGTGATGCCCATGGCGACGCCGACATCAGCGGTGGCAAGCGCGGGGGCGTCATTCACTCCGTCACCGGTCATGGCGACGACTTGTCTCTGGGATTGGAAGGCTTCGACAATTCGCAGTTTCTGCGCCGGATGCACGCGGGCAAAGACGGAGATGCGGTCCAGGTTTGCCCGCAGGTCTTGTTCGGGCATGAGTTCGAGTTCGCTGCCATCGACGGCGATGTCGCCAGGTCTGGCGATGCCGAGGGCAGTGGCGATGGCGAGGCCGGTGGCTTTGTGATCGCCAGTGACCATCACGGGCCGGATACCTGCATCCAGACATTCCGCGACGGCGAGTTTTGCTTCATCGCGAGGCGGGTCCATCTGGCCCAGCAGGCCCAGGAAACGCAATCGTCCGCGGAAGGGCTCGAACCCGGCTTTTTCATCGAGTTCCGCCTGATCAATCTCGGCGACGGCGAGCACCCGCAAGGCCTGTGCAGCGAGTTCGACGGCGGTTTCATGCATCCTGGCCAGATCGAGTGTCGAGGAATCGCAAAGATCGAGGAGCATCTCGGGCGCACCTTTGATGAGGATGCGGTGGCCATGCTGAGTGGCCATCATCTTGGCGGCGGAGTCGAAGGGGATCTCGGCGCGGCGGGGATGGTGATGGCGAAGCGAATCCGGCTCCACGCAGCCTTTGAAAGCCACGGTGAGCAGTGCTGCCTCCGTGGGATCGCCGAGGGCACGCCAACGGGCGTCACCGGCATCGGGTGGGACGAGCTGGGCGTCGTTGCAGAGCACCACGGCTTCGAGCAGGGACTTCAGGGCAGGGTCGTCTGTCGCGGTGATATCCTTGCCATCAAGGTGCAGCCTGCCTTCGGGGGAGTAACCCGCGCCGGTTGCCTCAATGCGGCGTCCGTCTGGCAGAACGAGCGTGGTGAAGGTCATCTCGTTCTTCGTGAGTGTGCCGGTTTTGTCGCTGCAAATGATGCTCGTCGATCCCAGCGTCTCCACGGCGGCGAGACGACGCACGATGGCTCCGCGCCGTGCCATGCGCTGCATGCCGACGGCGAGAGCGATGGTCACGGCCACGGGCAGGCCCTCGGGCACCATCGAGACCATCTGACTGATGGCGACCATGAAGATGTCCACAAACTTGATGCCGCGCATGAGGCCAAAGGCGAGCACGAGGGCAAAGAGCACGATGCTGGCGACGACGAGCCATTGCCCGAACTGATGGAGGCGCTGCTCCAACGGCGTTTTTGGTTCTTCCGCAGTCGCTGTCATGCGCGCGATCTTGCCAACCTCGGTTTGCAGACCTGTGGCGACGACGACGGCGCGTCCACGGCCAGCCGTGAGATGCGTGCCGGAGTAGATCATGTTTTTTCGATCCCCCAGAGAAGCGTCCTGAGGCAGCACATCGGTGTGTTTTAAAACGGGCAGCGACTCGCCGGTGAGCGCCGCCTCAGTGGCCTCCAGGGCGGCGGCTTCGAGAAGACGTGCATCGGCACCGACTTGGTCCCCTGCACCGAGCAGGAGGATGTCGCCCGGCACGAGATCACGAGCTTCGATGCTGGATTCGGCACCATCACGCACGACGCGGACTTTGAGAGTCGAAAGCTTCCGCAGTGCTGTCATGGAGTGTTCAGCCCGGCCTTCCTGGATGGCACCGATGACGGCATTGATCAGCACGACGATCAGGATCACGACCGCATCACTCGCATGAGACATCGCAAACGAGATGATCGCAGCGGCGAAGAGGATGTAAATGAGCGGGCTGGCAAACTGGGCGGCGAAGACTTTCCAGAGCGCTTTGTGTTTGGCTTCGGGCAGTTCGTTTGGCCCGTGTTCGCTGAGTCTTGCTGCTGAGTCGGGGCCGGAGAGGCCGGAGCGGGCTTCGCTTTGCAGCGTGGTCAGCGTGGTTTCGATTTTCTCAGCGTGCCAGTTGAGAGGGGTGAACGCAGGCATGGTGGATGCTACGACAGCAAACCGGCACCCGCTGTGCAATGTTTTTGCTCTTTTGTCTCTGGCGGCACTCTGTCACTTGCCGACGGCTCGCTGATTGAGGACGCTCTTCACGAGGCGGATCATGTCAGCGGGTTCGTAGGGCTTTGGAAGAACGGCAGCAAAACCGTAGCTGGCGGGTTTGGCCATGACGGGGTCGTCGCTGTAGCCGGAGGAGACGATGGCGAGCACTTCGGGATCGTATTGGCGGAGTTTCTCCATCGTGCGGACACCGCCCATGCCATTCGGGATGCTGAGGTCGAGGATGACCAGATCGAAGGCGCGGTTGTTTTGCCTGGCCTCCTGATAAGCACGGACGGTCTCGCTGCCTTCAGCAGTTTCGGTGACTTCGTAGTTCTGACTGGTGAGATTGCGGACGATGAGGGCGCGGACGAGAGGATCATCCTCCAGCACGAGGATGCGGGTGATGGCGGCTTGAGGAGCTGTTTCAAAGGCACGGCTGAGGCCGAGGTCATCGACTTCCTCTCCATCGGCATCGACGGGGAGATAGAGGCTGACATTGGTGCCTTTGCCCAGCTCGCTGCGGACGGAAATGGAGCCGCCGTGGGCTTTGGCGATGCTTTCGCAAACGGTGAGTCCAAGGCCTGTGGCGTTTTCGGCTTTGCGTGTGCTGAAGTAGGGCTCGAAGATGTGCGCAAGGTTCTCGGTGGAGATGCCTTCGCCCTGATCCTGGACCTCGATCAGGATGCCTGTGGGGCTGGATGGCTGATCGCCTGTGAGCTCATGCGGATAAGTTTCCCCTGGATCATGGGGATGACAGCGAACGGTGATGACGCCGCCGTCGGGCTGGGCCTGCTCGGAGTTACGAATGAGATTGCCAAGCAGGCGGCGGATCTGGGCGGGGTCGATGGCGAGCGTGGGTAGATTCGGGACAATCTCCAGGCAGTACTCGATGCGCGCGGCGCGGCTGTGATGCTGGAAGAACTGCTCGATGAGTTCGCCGGGTTGGGTGGGCCGTTTGATGGGCGCTCCACCGCGTGCAAAGGTGAGCAACTGCTGGACAAGGCCCTGGGCCTGGAGGGTGGCCTGCTTGGCGGTGTGGATCTCGGGGAGCTGAATGACGGTGCGCAGACGCATCTCGGCGAGCGAGAGATTGCCGAGCAGGACGGTGAGCAGGTTATTGAACTCATGCGCAAAACCTCTCGCGAGCAGGCCGAGGGATTCGAGGCGGTCGAGGCGGCTGCGGCGCTCGGCTTCTTCACGCTTGGAGGTGATGTCCTGGAGCAGGAGCAGGAGCCCTTCGGCAAAGGGATAGCCTCGCAGTTCGATCCAGATTTGCTTTTCCTCCAGGTAGAGTTCCCGGCTGACAGACTCGCGGTGCAGCATGGCACGCCCAAGGGAGCTGTAGTGCTCTTCACGCGTAGCTGCGGGCAGGAGATCCCAGAGATCGGCGCCGAGGAGCTTCTCTGAACTGCGCCCGAAGAGCTGCTGTGCGCTGGCATTCGCGTAGGTGATGCGCCAGCGCCCATCAAGAGTGATGAGGGGATCGGAGATGCTTTCGACGACATCGACGAGCGGTGCCTGGGTGGAACTGCTCGTGTCAGGCTCGGCAGCGGTGATGGCGACTGCAGATGAGGCAGGGAGTGCGCGGAAAAGGATGACGACGCCGGTGAGCTGGCCGCGCTGGTCCCGCAACGGGGTGGAACGGTCCTGGACGGCGACGCGCTGGCCCTCGCGAGTGGTGAGCCAGACAGTGCGCTCCTGAGAGGGCTGGGAAGGTGTGGCCAGCTCGACCATGGCGGGCTCGCCACTGGGCAGGTAGATGCGAAAGACCTCATGCAAGGAGCGGCCCACACTCTCCTGCTGGGACCAGCCGGTGACGCGCGCGGAGGCGGGATTGCTGAAGACGATGAGGCCGGCGAGATCGGCTACGATGACGCCATCAGCCAGACTTTCGAAGGTCTCGAAGTAGCTCTGCTCGCGGCGGCGGCGCTCGATCTCCTCCTGAACTCGGGTGGCGGCGACTTCGACGGTGAGGCGGAGTTCGTCGTGGCTGAAGGGTTTGAGGAGGTAACCCTGGGGGTGGGTTTCGCGGGCGCGATTCACGGTTTCCAGATCGGCGCAGGCGGTGACATAGACGATGGCCACAGGACCGCGCTTCTGGAGGCGGAGGGCGGTTTCGATGCCATCGGTGGGGCCGTCGAGGTGGACGTCCATCAACACGAGGTCTGGGCGGAGATCATCGAAGAGCCGAATGGCGTCATCGCTGGTGGAGCAAGTGCCCACGACACGATATCCGAGGTCGTTCAGAAACGCGGCCATGTCACAGCCGACGAGACCTTCGTTCTCGACGATTAATATGCGGATTCGGTCAAAACCGGTCATTTGGAGTTAGCAAAACCAAGCTAACTCTAAATATCAGAACTTGCTATAGGAAATCGCAAACGAATTTCGGTTCCGCCTCGTTCAGGTCGGGAGAGCTGGAGTTGGCCGCGCATTTGCTCGGCGAAGACGGCTAGAATCTTCAGACCGAGGCCTGAGCTGCTGCCCGGACGGACACTTTCAGAGAGGCCGATGCCATTGTCTGAGACGGTAAGCTCACCGGTCCTGCCACTGTATCGAAGGGAGATTTGGATCTCGCCCGTGCGCCCGTCTGGGAAGGCGTGCTCGAAGCAGTTGGAGAGGGTTTCATTCAAAGTGAGGGCCAGGGGCATGAGCCACTCCTGCTGAACCACGCCAGGTTTGAGATCGAGGAGAACCTGGACGCGCTCGGAGGTGACTCCGTAGCATTCGCGCAGGCGCTGAAGCAGGACTACCGCGAACTCACGAAAGTCATCCCCTGCTCCGAGGGCGACCTGATAAAGGTGCTGATGGAGGTCGGCGATGGAGCGGACACGGTTCTGGCTGGAACGCAGGGCACCGCGCGCAGTGGGGTCGATGGTGCTGTTGGATTCCAGATTCAGCAGGCTGGAGATGATCTGGAGGTGGTTCTTGATCCGGTGATGGGTCTCGGAGAGCAGGAGCTTCTCGCGGGTCAGATTGACCGCAGGGCAAGGCAGTCTATCAGCCATCTGGAGCATGGCAGAGTCCGCGTGGGAAATAGTCTCTGGCAGACTCTGTCGGGCAGGGGCGGCGGCTTCCGTGATTTCATGGAGGGCGAAGTCGTGCCCCCCGCTGCCAAGTGGCTGAACTTTGACCCGAACGGGATGGCGGGTGCCAGCATGAGAGAAGCAGACGAGTTCGGTGATGGCACCTGGATTTTTCGCCCACTCGCCAAGGTCAGCGTAAAAGCCGGTGGCGTCGGACGGGCGGAAGTGCAGATGCAGAGGACGTCCGAGGGCCTCCTCTCCGGATAGGCCGAGCAGGTCGAGCCCACGCTCGGAGCAGGTCTTGATCCGGCCATGGACGTTGGTTTGGAAAAGCAACGCCTGGCTGGAGACGCTGCGCTGGCCAGCCTGTGTCGGTGGTGAAGCTGGGAAAGAAGTGAAAGCAGCACCAAGAGCTGCCGCGTCGCGGGTGATGGAAGCCGGCTCAAGCTCGAAGTAGTGGATGGTGCAATGAGGCTCACCCTCTGCATCCATGACCTGTGCTAGATGCAATCTGACAGGTCGGGGCTCTGAGCCGTCTTGAAGAATACTCACTTCGAGACTGGCACTGCGTTGATTACGTAGGCGGAGATCACGCAGGGCTTTCGCGTGAGCGATGCCACTTTGAGGTTCCAACCAACGGTCGAGGGGATGGCGGCGCAGCTCATTCTTCGGGTGACCGAGCATTTCTTCGGCAAGGTGGTTGACCTCAAAGACGGAACCCGCCTTGTCCATCAGGACGATGGGCAGGGGGGCTTCCTGAAGCAAGGCACGGAATTTCGCCTCCGTGGCACGGAGTTGCTCCTCATGACGGCATTTCTCAGTGGCATCCTGGATGCTGACGAGCAGTCCGCCGCCCGGCATGCCTGCGGGTTGAAACTCGAGGTCCTTGAGCAGGCCGTCTGCTGTGGCGAGTGTGAAAGTGCGGGTGAGTTGCCGACGCCACACGTCTTCGCGCCAGAGCGTGGCGATATGTTCACGATGGGTGTCGTTGGGGCAGGCGGCTGCGAGCCATTGCTCCACGGATTCGTCCTTTTGCACCGAGCGTCCGAGCAGTCGCATGAGCGGCTGGTTTTGAAACAAAGGCGCGCCCAACTCATCAAGCACGAGCACGCCGAAGGGCAGTGAATCCAGATAATGCCGCAAATGCGTTTCATGCTGGGAAAAAGTCCGCTCTGCTTCGTGCAGAGTTCGCAGTTCCTGACGAGCACGAGCTAGATCGTCCTGAAGGCGGCGAATTTCGAGGCTGTTGCCAAGACTCTCTGCACTTGGCGGCTGTGCGATAGAAGCCAGCGCTGTCGCGATGGCTGGTAAATTTGCCGGGGGTAGAGCCACTCGCGGAGCGGGCTCAGGCGGCAGCGCCAGGGCAGTGAAAAGCTGCATGCCGTCGGCGTGATCCGATCGGGTCAACAACCATCGGGGGGGACGACTGACATTGCTGAGTTCCACCGCCGCCCCCCACGGAGTCAGGTTGGTCGCCATGACAGATGGCAGGGTGAGAGTGACATATCCTGGCTCGTTTGGATCAGCGAGTGTCTCAAGCGTGGAAAGCACCTGCTGCTTCAAAAGACCAGACTGCGGGGGATCGCCAAATGCCTCCCAAAATTCCGTTTCCCCTTCCTTCAAACCACGGGCAAGGCAAACGTTCGTGGCCGCCAGATTTGCCTGGTGGATGACTCCCAGCACATTAAGGGTGACCATCGGCACAGCCAGATCTTGCAGGACGGATTTGGGAGCGCTGGCGGTCGGGACGATGAGCTGGGAATCTTCCCCACCCGAGTCCGGCGCTGATGCATTCTCACCGAAGCGCTCACAAATAATCATCAGCCCACCGACGCTTGCATCTGCCTGCCGACGCCACGGGCGCACCTCCCAGCGGTAAATAATGCGCCGCCCATCAGGCCCTGCGAGAGCATCATGCTCGCTGCGGATGATGTGCCCCTGAAGCGCTCTTTCATAGACCTGACGCCAGCCTGGATGCAGGCTGGGGAAGATATCGAACTGGCTGCGACCCAGCAGCGGTGTTACGCCCGAGAGGCCAAATTCCTCAACCCAGGCACGATTGGCCAGCATATATCTCAGATGCTGATCAAACATCGCCATGGCGACAGGCGCATTTTCCACCAGAACCCCTAAAACCTTTTCCATATCCTCTCCCCAGTAAGGTGGGGCACTTTCCTGAGACGGCAAAGGCATCGTGTCAGAGCCCGGTGGTTGACGGGGTTGGATCACGTTTCGGAGGACAGACGATGACATGAGAGGCCCAGAAGATAGAAACTTGGTTTTTTTGAAATATAAGCAAAGCTTAGCTTATCAACAAGGAGAAAGCTGCTCAATTCTGATTCTCAATTCAGCGCTTTTTCGTGTTTCCCGCCATATTCACTATTCACGATGATAAGGCTCTTTCCGGAGGATGCTGTAGGCGCGATATAGCTGCTCCACCAGAACCACGAGAGCGATCTCATGCTGAAGAGTGAGGGAGGAAAGCGTCCAGCACTCATCCGCCGTTTTGCGGAAAGCCTGAGAATGGCCCTCAGCACCACCTATGATAAGGCTGGCCCGCTTTGTACCACGAAGATCATGATCCTGAATCCACTGAGCAAGTTCGATGCTTCGATAGGCTTTCCCACGTTCATCCAGAACAATCCGCAGACTATCTGCGCTGGCTTGTAGCAGATGACTTTCCACCTGGTCACGCGGTCCCTCTTTGACAATGACATGCTCGACCCGAACCGCTCGCTTGAGCCTTCGCAGATAGTCATCCAGCGCTGTCCGAGTCCACGGCAGAGCTGGTTTGCCGACGGTGATGATTTTCCAATGCATAACCTTAGACTGGCGGCAAAAGAACGAAAAGGCCACCTGTGATAAATATAACATTAATGGATAATAAAGCTGATCCAGCTACTTCCTATAGTCATTGTTGTTGCAAAAACAAAAAAGTTCACTAAAATAGGAACGCGAAATTAAAAATTCGATTCCCATGAACTCACCACAAGCGCTCTTTCGTCTGCCATTGCTCGGTTTTACCGTCATGGCCGTTGTCTCCTGTTCGATGCCTCCCCGCGAAGCATTGAATCAGATCCAAAGCCGCGGATTGATCTCCTACTATATGAGTAATCCATCCGGCGCACCGCTGGGTGGCTCTGCGGCTTCGCGCCAAATAGTAGCATCAAAAACCAACTCGACTTCATCCGCCAGCGCTACGAAGCGGACCTTTCAGCCTCCAGTCAACACTCCGCCGCCTTCACAGATTTCAGGTGATCTTCCTGTCGCACGTGTCGTCGCTGATCTCCCTGGCTACGTCCGCACCCCTTACACGACTCCAGGACGCCTCGTCGATGTTCGTGGGATGAGCCCCGGTGCTAAAGTCGTCTGCCCATACACACAGAAGCCATTCATCGTACCAAACGGGGTGGACAACAGCGCCCCTCGTGTCGCAGCTGCGCCGACTCCCCGAGTCCGCACCACGCCTCGTGTAGTGCACAATCCTGAGCCGGAACCTCGCAGCGAGCCAAAGCCTTCGGCACCGTCATCGGTAAAGCCAAACACGAATGTGGCGGCGATGACTCAGCCAACGCCAGCACCTGAACCCAACCTGGAGCCTGCACCCGCTCCCACCGCTTCGGCTCCAGCATCCGATCTGCCTTACGGCAGTGCCATCCCAGGGCGCGCTGGTTTCGTGAACAGCCCGTATGCCGCCAAGCACCAGCTCGTCGATGTCACCGGCTTGCCCACGGGCATGGAAGTGAAGTGCCCTTATACCGGCAAGCTCTTCCGCGTGCCACCACAGTAGTTCGTCAGCTTCTGAGTTCTTTCTCATCAAGCCCCGCTTCAGCAATGATGCGGGGCTTTTTGTGTCTCCGCTCATCATCTTGGCTGATTTCCCCAAAAATTTGTCTGCTAATCCTCGGCCAGCTTCTCGTAGCATGATGCCACCATGAAGAAGCTGCTTTCCGCCACCATCACTTACCTCATCATCGCTGCCCAGCTCCTCGGAGCAGGCAAGGAAATGGAAGGCGAGCGCAAAGCCGCCCAGACCGCCTGCCCAACGCCGGAGGAAGCCCGCGCCAAAATGAGCGTCCCTGATGGCTACGAAGTCCGCTGCTTTGCGCACGAGCCGATGGTGCAGAATCCTGTCGCCATGACCTGGGACCATCGTGGGCGCCTGTGGGTCGTAGAGGCCTACGAATACCCGAATGGCTCCGATAATCCTGCACCCTTTGGCGGCGAGGCGAAGGATGACCAATATCACCCGATGCCGAAGTTGGGCGAAAAGATCCCCCGCGACCGCGTCATCATCCTCGAAGACACCGACAACAATGGCGAGGCCGACAAGCGCACCGTCTTCGTCGAAGGCCTCGATCTCGCCTCCGCCATCCTTTGCGGCGACAACGGCATCTACATCGGCCAGCAGCCCCATTTGATCCACTTCCGCGATGACGACGGCGACGACAAACCGGATGCCTGGCGCGTCGTGCTGACCGGTTTCGGTCGCGAGGACACGCACGAGCTCGTCAACAGCTTCACCTGGGGCCCCGACGGCTGGCTTTACATGACCCACGGCGTCTTCACCAACAGCAAAGTCCGCCGCCCCGGCCAGCCCGAGAGCGAAGGCTTCAAATTCGATGCCGGAATTGGTCGCGCACGCCCGATGAGTCGTGAAAAAGAAGCGAAGTGGGAATTCGAAGTCTTCGCCGATGGCACCAGCAATCCCTGGGGTTGCGACTACGACGCTGCGGGGAACTTCTTCGTCAGCGCCTGCGTCATCGATCACTTCTTCCACATGGCTCCCGGCGGCATCTACGTCCGCCAGGGCGGTGCGCCGGAGAATCCGTATGCCTACGAACTGCTGCCCAGCATCGTGAAACACAAACACTTCCGCGCCGCCTATGCCGGTGTGCAGATTTATCAAGGCGGCCGCTATCCCGCCGACACGCACGGCCACGCCTTCATCGGCAACATCCACGACAACGCCATCCACGAGGAAGTCCTCACGCCCGTCGGTGCCACCTTCAAATGCGAGCCACGTCGCGACTTCCTGCGCGCCAACGACGGCTGGTTCCGCCCCGTCAGCACCCAGACCGGCCCCGATGGCTTCCTCTGGATCATGGACTGGTGCGACAAGTATCCCTGCTACCAAAACGCCAAAGCCAACCCCGAAGGAGTGGACCGCGAACGCGGCCGCATCTGGCGCGTCGTCACTGTAGAACGGACTTCCAAGTCCGTTCCCAACGCCACGAACTTGGAAGTTCGTGCTACACCCACCCGTGACCACGCTCCCCTCGACCTCAAAAGACTCTCCACCGCCGACCTCGTGAAGACCCTGGAGCACCCCAACAACTGGATGCGCCGGATGGCGAGAAGGATGCTGGTGGAGAGGAACAGGCTCACACTGTCCGAATTGGAAGCGCTCACCAAGGATGCCTATCAGGCAAAAAATGCCGAAGCCTTCTGGGCGCTCGAAAACATGGGAAAAAACACCGATGTCCTCCGTGCTGCCGACAGCACAGACTCCTTCCACAAAATTTGGTTTGCTAGAGCTATGGGAGCGGTCGGCTCTGAAGTAACAGGTGTCGAGCTTCTCCCAAAACTTGCTGGAGATGCTGATCCTAGTGTGAGGGCTGCTGTTGCTATCGCGGTCAGACAGCACTCGAATGTCCGACTTACCGTGGACAAATCATCCGCAATTCTCCCTCCCGAGGGGCTTCAAACACTTTCAGCGCTACTTAGTGCCAGCAAAGGTGATGCCGACGGCATTCTACCTTTTCACATTTGGATGGCGATGGAGCCGATGATGGCCGCTGCCACACCGAAAACACTCGAAGTATTCACATCACTCGTCCCCACCACCCAGCCCCTCTCCCGCGTCCTCTCCCACAAAGCCATGCGCCGCCTGTGCGACACTCGAAAGGCGACGAACCTCGATCTCGCGGTCGAGTTTTGCGAAAAGATTGAGCTTCATGACGTCCTGCTTGCCCATGCTTTGGATGGACTCGTGAAAGGCCAGGAAGGCGGCGTGATCAAACCTACAAAAGACGTTTCTGCTAAGCTCGACAGATGGAGGCATCACAAACGGATCGACGTTGGCAATTCCGCCCAGACGCTCGCGGTGCTGTGGGGCGATGCAGCGGCGGTGAAGGAGATGATCACGGCGTTGCACGATGTCTCGAAGCCGGAGAGGGACCGCATCGTGGTGCTGCAATCACTGCGGAAGGTGAAGACGGACGCGGTGAAGGAAGGCATCAAGCCGTTGCTCGCTCCCAGCACATCCACAGCACTCGCCGTGGCGGCGATTCGTGCGGCGGCGGACCTTGGGAGCGATGATTTCATCGCGCCGCTGCTCTTGCAGGCAGCATCGAAAGACTTCAACATCCGCACCGCCGCCCTCGAAGCTCTTGGCAGCCGTGCGACTTGGACGAAATCCATGCTCGAAGCCATCGCCGAGGGCAAAGTCAGCTCCAGTGGCTTTCCGGCTCCGGTGCGGCGGGCGCTGGCCACCAGTAAGGACAAAGCCATCCGCGATCAGGCCTTCAAAGTGCTCGGCGCGTGGCAGGATTCATCGGAGGATATGAAGTCACTCATCGCCACGAAGAGGCAGGCCGCTTTGACCGGCGAGCCCGACCTCGCAAACGGCAAGTTGCTCTTCACAGCGACGTGCATGGTTTGCCACGAGTTCCACGGCGGCGGGCAAAAGGTCGGCCCCGACCTCATCGGCAGTGGTCGCAGCAATCTTGATGCGCTCCTCGCCAACGTGATCGATCCGAACCAGATCATCGGCAATGGCTACGAGAACTTCACCGTGAGTACGAAGGACGGCCGCACGCTTGCGGGCCGAGTGGTCGAAGACACCCCGAGCCATGTGAAACTCCTCGGAGCCGGTGGTGCCGCGCAGGTCGTGCCGCGCGATCAGATCGCCACGCTTACGAACACGAAACAGAGCCTCATGCCCATGGGCTTCGGCGCGTTCCCCGACACCGCTTTCCGCGACATGATCTGGTACATCCTGGCTCCGCCGGAGGAAGGTCCGCTGACACCGGCGAAGAAAGACCTCTTGATCAAAGGCGTCGAATTTGCCGAAGTCTCCGCCAAACCCAAAGGCACCAACTGGCGTGCCATTGATTGGGAGAGCGTCAGCCTCTGGAATCCCGATTGGAAGGTCAACGCGCCCGATTTTGAGCGCACCCCGGTCAAACTGGCCGAATACCACGGCAAAACGAACGTGCTGCTCATGCACCCCTTCCCGGACAAGAAGACGCCAGCGAGCTTTGAGCGAAAGCTAAAGGTCGAGAAGACGAAGTTGACCTTCAACGTTGCGGCCGATGATCGGGGGGATTGGGTGGTCAAGGTTTTGGTCAACGGTCAAGAGGTCAAGACGATGACCGTGGACCATGACAAGCCGCGCTGGAAGACTGTGGAGGTCGATCTGGCGAAATGGAAGGGCCAGGAGATCACGCTCCGCCTCGAAGGCCACGCCAACGGCTGGAGCATGGAGTTCGGCTACTGGCAGGGGATCACGCTGGAGTAAGCAGAGTGGTCCGCGCAGTCCTCTGTGCGGTCTGGAATCAGCGAGGCAATCCTTCCGCACAGAGGACTGTGCAGACCACTCTCTGTATTACTCCAACCTCGAAAGCTCGCTGACGCGGAAGACGCCGTTCAGAAGCTGCATGTTATCGCGCTCCACCCGCAGGGCGTCGAGGTGCAGAATGAAGGGAAACTCACGTAGCTTCAGGATGTGCAGGCCATCCTTCGGTTCCTTCAAAGCGGCGGCCACATCGGCGAGTTCGGTGATCTTCTTGCCGTTGACTTCCTCGACGACCTGCCCGCTCATGCGCTCGTAGCCTTGTGTGCTGGTGGTGGGGAGCACGGCACCGATGAAGACCACTTTTTTGCGGCCTTCTTTTTCAAACTCATCGGGATTCGTGGCGATGCGTTGGAGACGCAGCAGCGCTCCACCACGCTGTTCAGCGCCAAAGGAATTCAGGTAGGCAGAGGTGAGTTCCTGGAAAAGCACGCCACCACTGAGCACATACTTCGGTCCTTTATCGAAGAGGTATGGCCGCACGAGGTAGTCATCGGGCTGCTTGCGGGTGAGCTTGCTCTTGAGCACGATTTCCTTGCCATCGCGGATGACTTTCATCTCCACATCATCACCGACGAAGGACTTCCCACGCACGAGATGGCTGGCGCTGACGGCACCGAACTGCGGGTCCTGGTAGTCGCCACGCGAGTCGATGCTGAAGCCATTGATGGAAGTCAGGATGTCGCCTGGCTTCACACCTGCTTTGTCGGAGGAGCCGCCCTTCATGACCTTGCTGATGAAGACACCTGGAGCATTGTCCTTGAGTCCGAGGTACTCGCGGAACTGTTCATCCAGCGTGACCTGAAACTCGATGCCGAGCGAGGGGAAGCCATCATACTTGCCGTCAGCCACATCTTTGAGGAAGTGCTGGATGATGGGTGCAGGCAGGAGCGTGGCGACCTGGTTCTTCGAGTCGTAACGCAGCAGCAGTGCGGCGAGCTTGCCACCTTTCACAATGGGGAGCGTGAAGCTGTTCGACTCACTGCGGATGATGCCCGTGGCTTCATAGACGAGGAAGGCGGCGTTATCGACGATGTAGCCCTGCGTCATGACTTTGCTGATGCGCATGGGCGTGACGATGAGGTCACCCACTCGACCTGCCTGCCAAACCGAGAGGGAATCGCCAATCCGCGCCGAGGTGTCCACCTGCACACCAGTGAGACCGGTGAAGAATGCTTTCTCCTTGGCTGGCGAGTTCGGTGCCAGCAAGGCGAGATTCGCCTCATAATCGACGGCTTCGACCTTCGCTGGGATCTTCTGGCCGCTCTCGGGCAGCTCGAGTTCGATGTAGTTCGCATCCGCCACCATCTGCGCGGTGACGAGCACGCGGTTGTTTGGCAGCACGACACCGAGGCCACGACGTCCTCCAGCGCTTTCCTTCTGCCAGGGGATCTGGACGTTGTAGTTCTGGTAGGTGACGTTGACCTTGAGCAGTGAGTTCGTGTTGATCACCGCCTGCGGAAGCTGCGGCGGACGAATCATGGTGCCGATGGGTTTGCGGATGCCGACCGGTGGCTGTGCGGGTGCCAAAGGAGTGGGCCAGATGGTGGCATCCTTCTTGTCGGGCGCCTGCGCAAAGGTGAGGCCGGTGGTGAGAGCGAGAGTAAGCGAGAGAAAAGTCTTCATGGCGGGCAAATGTTGGGATCGAGGTGGTGTCGCCATGTCGGATTATTCGTTGCCGAGGTAGGAGTCCTCGGGGATGCCATACGTCTGCATGATGCGGGGATGTGCAGCTTCGGCGAGGTCGCGCTTCAGCACGATCGGGCGGCCTTTCTCCAGCAGTTTGATGACGACGAACTCTTTCTTTTCACCCTCCTTCTTCAGGGCTTCGGCCACGTCCTGGAGGTTGCGGATTTTCACCCCGTTGATCTCGTCGATCACGCTCTGAGCATACACGCTGAAATGCGTGTTCACCTCGTCGGAGAGCACGGAGGTGAGCATCACGGGCTCCGGCCGCTCGACGTAAAGTTTGTCTGTGAGGTAGTTGTCGAAAAGGAAGTTCGCCACGGAATCGCGCACTTGGTGGGCGTCCATCAGATTGCGGTCCATCGGCTGGAAGACGAGCCCTGCATAGACAATGTAGCGCGGGCGTTGATTGTATTGAGAACCCAGCCGGACATAGGGATCGAAGCGCTTCAGCTCGATCTCCTTCTCCAGCTTCTTGCCATTGTGCAGATAGGAGAGCTTCAATTTGTCCCCGGCGAACTTGCGCTCGACGACTTCGTTCATGTCCATCAGTTCGCCTTCGAAGCGGATCAGCCCGTTGTTCAACACGGGATTGCCATCCATGGCGAGCAGCACATCGCCACGCTGCAAAATGCCAGCACCACTGCCGGCAGGCTCCACATCGGCAATCATCACGCCGATGCCGTCATCGCCGATGCCAAGCGCCTTCTTTTGAGCGGAGTTTTCGACCGCAAAATCGGTGATGGCGAGGTCCACGTAGTGATCGTATTTGCCGTCATCGACATCTTTGAGGAAGCGCTGGATGACGGGCACGGGAATGATGTAGCCGACATTCTGCGCCACGCTGCCACTGAAGCCCTGGAAGGCCACGCCGACGACTTTGCCGCTTTGCAGCACAGGTCCGCCGGAGTTGCCGGGATTGATGGCCGCATCGACCTGGATGGAAAGATGCGAATCCACACCGCTGTGGCTGAAGGTGCGGAAGTCGATGCGAGAGACCACCCCGCGTGTGACGGAGATGCGGTCACCGCCGATCGGATAACCGACTGCGATCACTTCCGTGTTGAGCTTTGGAATGCCGCCGAAGGTGAGTTGCTTCAGCTTCTCAAAGGGAGCGCCGTCCTCGGCCTCAATGATCGCCAGGTCACAGTCATGCGCGACGTGGACGATGCGCGCGGGATGCGGCTGTGGGTCGTTCGTGGTGCGGATCACGATCTTCGTCGCATTGCTGACGACGTGGGCGTTGGTCAGGAAACGGTTTTTGCCGATGAGGAATCCGGTGCCGCTGCCGCCCGAAGGCTGCCCGGCGTTCCACGGCTCGCGGAAGTCGGGGAAGAGCACGGAGACGTCGATGTTCACGATGCCCTCCCACTCGCCCGAGTTCATGTCGATGGCCTGGCTGGCGTTTGGCGCTTCCTGGCTGTGGGCGGTTGGATTCAAACAAACCCCGCAGAGCAGGGCGAGGACAGGCAAAATATGGCGTGGATTCATGATTCGGGATCTCGTGACGGGAAAGATACGCAGCAGGGCGCGACTATGACAAGAGCTTCGTCAAAACGTTGGCTTTCCTGCCGGGAGGCTTGCATTCAACGCCACCCGCCCGACTGTTCACGCCGCCAACTTCACTCTCGTTTCTTTTTCCCACCCACATGCCCGACTGGCTCGCCGTCATCATCCTTGGAATCATCGAAGGAGTTACCGAATTCCTGCCCATCTCCTCCACCGGGCACCTGCTCATTCCTCAAAATCTGGGCTGGCTGCCGAAGCAGGGTGATCTCTTTGATGTGGTGATCCAGAGTGGAGCCGTGCTGGCCGTGCTGGCTGTCTTTACGAAGCGCGTGAAGCATCTCCTCACCACGCTGGGGGATCGCACGACGCAGGATTACCTCATGAAGCTTGGCGCGGCATTCTTGATCACCGCGGCTGGCGGACTGGTGATCAAGAAGCTCGACATCGAATTGCCGGAAACCATCGCCCCCGTGGCCTGGGCGACGCTCATTGGCGGCATCATCATCCTCGTCTTGGAGCGTCTGTATCGTGGCAAGACAGGCGTCGTCGAGATTACCTGGGCCGTCGTTGTCGCGGTGGCGGTGGCGCAGTTGATCGCCGCCGTCTTTCCTGGCACATCCCGCTCTGGGGCCAGCATCCTGATGGCCATGGCCTTCGGCATCGCGCGCCCGGCTGCAACGGAATTTTCCTTCCTGCTTGGCATTCCGACGCTGATGGCAGCGGGCGGTTTGAAGATTGTCTCCGCCTTCCTTGATGGCGAGGCCGCTCAGCAAGACTGGGGTCTGCTAGCGCTCGGCACCCTCGTCTCTGCCATCTCCGCTTTCGTCGTCGTGAAGTGGCTCATCCACTTCGTTCAGAGTCACACCTTTGTCGGCTTTGCGTGGTATCGCATCATCCTCGGCGTCCTATTGCTGGTGATGGCGGCCAAGTCGGGTCACTGATCTCATCCTCGCGCCCATGCTCGACTACGTCCGAGGCTACTTCCGCCGCACCGTTTTTAAAACGATCCGCTTCCTCAAACATCCGAGGAAGCTGAAGCACAGCGGTCTCATGCGCTGGTTTGCCCTCCACTTTCTGAACAAGCGAGTCTGGAAGCCCACGCAGCATACCTTTTCGGGAGGCATGGCCATCGGCACCTTCATCACACTGCAATTGCTGCCCATCCAGATGCCCTCCGCCACGATCCTCGCGGCCATCTTCCGAGTGAACATCCCCATCGCACTCGTGATGTGCTGGCTGAGCAATCCGGTGACGATGGCAGCGCTCGTTCCACTTGAGTATCAGGTGGGGAAATGGGTGCTCGCCTGGCTCACCGAGGTGCCCTCGACGCCTTTCCCTACCGAGCTTCCCCCAGATGTCGCGGGGATGTGGCTCGCCTTGAAGGAGCACGCCCCCGTCATGCTCTTCGGCGGCGTCATCCTCGGCGGGTTGTTGGCTCCGCTGTCGTATGTCGCCTCGTATTTTAGCTGGGGCTGGTTGGAGCACTGGAATCGTGAGCGCAAGCAGCCCGTGCTTCCGCTCGATGACAGTAGCAAAGGATGAGCCTTATTTCGCCCTTGTCTGGAACGTGCGTGAATGCTTCTGCGATGGAACCGCAATCGTGTAGCTCTTCCCTTCCGCACTGACGGTGCAGTGAATGTGCTGCGCGGCGCAGCCTTCGGCCAGATCGCCGTGGTTGGCGATGTAGGCCTTGTCTGCCGTGTTCTCATGATCTTCTCGGACGTTCTCATGCACCTGATACATGGCTTGAATCGTCGGCGTGGACTTCAGTGCATCCATCGCAGACTTGCTGGTGCCTTTGCGCGGGCCGTTGTTCATTACGGAAACGGTCGGCTGGAGGCTTTGAATGAGCATGGGGTTGTTGCTCACATCCAGACCGTGATGATTTACCTGATACAGATCCACCGTCCCGACGAGATTGAACGGTGAGACGAGCTTCTCTTCCGCATTCCAGGTCAGATCTCCCCCGTCAAAGAACCGGAAGCCACCGAAGTCGAGCACCAGCACGACGCTGTTTGCGTTATCGCTTGGATCAGGTGCCTTCGGTGGCACGGAGCCTTTGAGCGGATTCTCCGGCTGATCGGGATACGGCGGGATGAACTTCTGATTCGCGCCCAGGCACTTCAGCGAGATCTTGGGACTGCCTTCCGCTTGCTTCAGCGGCACCACGTCACCCGCAGCGAGCGTCACCCGCTTCTCCACCTTGGCATCGCGATACGGCCTGCTCGCCAGCGTCCAGCGTAGATCCTGCGCCTTGCCATCCGGACTACCTTCGGTGATGCCTTTATCGTAAAGAGTGCCGATGGGCATCAGCGCCGCCAGTTCAGCCAAACCACCGAAGTGATCCACATGAAAGTGCGTGATGACGACATGGTCGATGCGCTTCAGTCCCGCGATCTCCGTCGCCACCTTCTGGATGCGCTGCGGATCTCGACCGCCGGGATTGCCGGTGTCCACGAGCACGGATTCACCTTCCGGTGTCACGATCAACGTCGAGCCACCGCCCTCCGAGTCGATCCAATAAACGTCGAGTGTCTTCTCGCGTGCGTTGGCAGCGAGCGTGAGGGCAAAGAAGGCGGCGAGCAGTGATTTCATGGTGTGATTTGATTCAGGCAGAACGGGCCACATCAGGCAACTTCATTCGCCTTCAGCACGCGCAGCATGTTGCCACCGAGCACCTGACGGATCGCATCGTCGCTGTGACCGCGCATGATCATGCCGAGTGTGAAAAGAGGCCAGTTGCTCCAGGCGATGCTCTGCTCTGCCTCCAGCGTCGTGACGTAATCATCCTTCGGCCAGAGGTGCTCCCACTTGTCAGCGGGGCCACCGGGTGACTTCAGGAGCTTGGCGCGCTCTTCTTTGTCATAGCGGGAGGTGTAGGCCACGTCGCAGCCGATGCCCGCGTGCTTCGCTCCGAACTTTTTGATCAGATGATCGAGATGATCCATCAGCGCGGTGATGTCTCCTTTGCCGCCAAGGAAGCGCGAGATGCAGCAGATGCCCACGAGCCCATCCGTGTCGCAGATGGCTTTGATCGTGTCGTCCGGCTTGCCACGGAAGTGCTTGTACAAAGACGCGCAGGTCGTGTGGCTCGCCACCATCGGTTTCGCGGAGGCTTTCGCGGCATCGTAGGCAGTCTTCCAGCCGCTGTGAGCGGTGTCCACGATGACGCCGATCTTGTTCATCTCAGCGACCGCCGCATGACCGAAATCACTCAGCCCGCCGTCATGTGGCTCCCCTGCCCCGTCGCCGATGGGATTCCGCCGGTTGTAGGTCAGATGCATCATGCGCGTGCCCAGCTCGTGGAAGATGCGCACGAAGCGCAGCTCATCCTTCACGCTCTCCCAGTCCATCATCAACGGCACGCCGTTCGTCGTGAAGCACAGTCCTACATTCCCCGCCTTCTTCAAAGCCACGATCTCCTCCGCCGTGACCACTTTCGAGAGCGCAGGCTTCATCAGATCCGTCGCCTTCGTGAAATGAGCCAGACGTTTGATCAGCCGCATCGGGTCGCTGCCTTCTTCGCCCGTGTTTTGAAAAATGCAGGTCACGCCAGCGGCATAGAAGGCATCGAGGAATTCCTTCCGCTCGCGCTCGTTCGTTGCGTTGCGGTTCATCGAGATCGACTCACGAAGATCGGCGATCTCTGCGGCTGAAGCGCCGGACTTGATGGCCTCGTTCATCGCCTCCGCATCAATAGCACAGCGAGGCGCGAAGCCGTAGCTCTCAAACACCACCGAGCCGAAATGCAGCTCCCACGCGTGCTCGATCTGCGCCTGCGTCGGCTTCAGCAGGTTGATCGCGATCTCGCGTGGCTTGTCGATGGTTGGATTGCCGGTGATCCACAGCTTCTTCGCCTCCTGCGAGCGGGCGTGAATGTGGAAGCTGCTGGCGAGCGCGGCCAGCGGCAGAGACTTGATCAGATGACGACGTGAGAGCGGTGAGTTCATGCGGAGAGCAAAGGTGTGGGACTTATTTCAGGGCGCGCTTCAGCAGGTTCGCGGTGATCTGCTGCACGCGTTTGTCCGTGCCATGCGGACGCGAGTAGTGGCTCCACACCGGCATGTGACCGGGCGGTTTGCTCAGGCCCTGCGCCCACCAGATGGTCGAGGCATTGAAGATGAAGTTTCCCTTTGGCCCATCAAAGATAACAGCCTCCCACTGCTGCGGATTCCGCCCGCCCTGGAAAGCCGTGCCACCGGCCACGATCTCCAGCCCAGGCAGGTCTCTCGGCGCATCGCCGTGATATTCCCAACCAATCATGCCGGGGATCGAGTCGCCCTTCTTCATGCCCGTGCCCTCAAAGATCCAGTGCTCCGGCTTCGTGCAGACCCAGTCGCCGCCACCGTTCACCGGGTCGATGTTGCGCACGCCCATCAGGTAGCCTTCATCCGGTCCGCGATGCGGATACGGCCCGTAGTCCTTCTCGCGATCCATCGCATACTTGTAGTCGCCCCCATACGGCCCACCACGGAAGATGCGGCGGTTCAGAGCGCCGCTCGCATTCGGTGAAAACGGTGTCACCCAGCACACCGAGTTGCCGGAGAGGAAGAGCAGGTTCACCCCCGCGTCCTTCATCTTCTCCACGCTCTGGTATTGGCGGATGTCCCAGTATTCGTCGTGACCCACACTGATGAAGGCCTTGCACTTCAAGCCATGATCCGGCGTGATCATGTCCACGTTCGAGCAGTAGCTCACATCGTAGCCCTGCTGCTCCAGCCAGAAGCCCATCGGGAACTCAAAGCACAGCCACTCCCCGCTGCCCACGGACTGCGGGTTCTCATAGATCTGCGCATACTTCGCATACGGCCGGTCAAAGCTCACATCCGCCGTCGAGCCCTGGTTTCCCTTCGGGTCCGTATAGAGCGAGTAATTGTCCGGCCATTTGTTGTAGGCCTGCCAGGTGTTGTCACTGCATTGGAGCAGAATGTCCGCCGGGCGGTCATCGGTCACGATGAAAACCACGTAGCTTTGCCAATACGGTTCATCGCTCGTAGTTCGGGCTTCAGCCCGTTCTGGGGTCTTCGTTTCTCCAGACGGGCTAAAGCCCGAACTACGAACTCCTGGCAGCGTCGTCAGCCTGCCGAGATACACGCCGCTGACCCAGTCACTCGGGATCATCAGGGAGGCGCTCTTCTCCCACTGGCACTCGCGCAGACGCTTCTCACCCACAGGCGGCGTCGGCTGCTCCTTGGCCTCAAATGGCCCCAGCTCCGTCATCAAGCGGGCGCCTTTGCCGCCGTAGTAACCCGTGCGGAAGATCTCGATCTTGAACTTCGCCGCCGGCTTCGCGCTCACGTAGAAGTCCAGCACCTCCCCCGTCTTCACCGACTGGCGCGAGCAGTAGCCCTCGATCACCGCCGACCGATACGCGCTGCCATCTGGCTTCATCCGTGTGAGCTGCCAATCGTTCGATCCCGGCAGCGCGTTTTCTTTTTCAATCAGGTTCATACCAGAGAATAAGCACGCCGTGAGACGCTCCTTTCTTCGAGTTCCGTGAGGCGGTCACTACCCCGGATGATGAATCGGAATGAGGGCACGTGTCCCAGCCGACCAAACTCGCCACACCATCCCCATCGGGAAGCCACCGCATTGACCTCTGACGTTGGGTTGCGTCTGACAGGCTGCCAATCTGTTTGGTTGGAACACTGGCTGGAAAGCCTATGCTGCGAGCCATGTCCGACATCCGCGCCCTCGAACCCAACTCTCTCTGGAACTGCTTCGCCGATCTCAATGCCGTACCGCGGCCATCGAAGCGTGAGGGGCGTGTGGTGGCCTTCGTGCGTGAGTTTGCAGAGCGCCACGGCCTCACTTCGATGCTCGACAGCGCTGGCAATGTGATCATCAAGAAGCCCGCGACGTCGGATCGGCAGGCCCAGCCTGCCGTCATCATGCAGGCGCATCTCGACATGGTCCACAAGGCAGCCGATGGACTGAACTTCGACTTCGACACGCAAGGCATCGACATGTGGGTGGATGGCGACTGGGTGCGGGCTCGCGGCACCACGCTCGGTGCTGACAATGGCCTCGGCGTGGCCGCGATCCTCGCCGTGCTGGCTTCGAAAGACCTTTCACATCCACCCATTGAGGCACTTTTTACGCTGGATGAGGAGCAGGGCATGGGCGGCGCGCTCGGACTGCAACCCGGCCTGCTCACGGGCAAAACGATGCTCAATCTCGACTCTGAGGAGGACGACACCTTCACCATCGGCTGCGCAGGTGGCGTGGACACGCTGGCGAGTCTCGACTACACGGAGTCAAGGCTCGGCCCCGATGAGCTATACTTCGCCATTCACGTCACGGGCCTGCGTGGTGGTCACTCCGGTCTGCAAATCCACGAAGGACGCGCCAATGCCATCAAACTCATGGCCCGCATCCTTTGCGCCTGTGGTGTTGAAGTCGTCGCTCTAAGCACCATGCGCGGCGGCAGCGCCCGCAACGCGATTCCGGCGCAATGTACCGCGCAGGTCGCCATCCGCGATCAGTCGCGTTTTGATGAACTCTTCCAAAAAGAGATCGAAGGCATCCGCGAGGAGTTCCGCCTCATCGAACCAAATCTGAGCATCACCGCGCAGCCGATGAAGCCCGATCACGGCTCCATCTCAACGATGACTGCCCATGAGCAAAGACCCTTCGTCCTCGCTCTCCAGGCCGTGGTGAATGGCGTCTATCGCATGAGTCCGGTCGTGCCAGGCTTGGTGGAGGCTTCGTCGAATCTGTCGCTCATCTCGCTCGGCAATGGTCACGCGGAATGGAGCGGCCTTCAGCGCAGTTCGGTCGATTCGAGCAAGGCGGATGTCGCTCGGACCTTCGCCGCTCCCTTTGAGATGATCGGCGCAAAGGTTGTCCATGATGCTGGCTATCCCGGCTGGAGCCCCAGCGCCGAATCGCCCATCTTGGAGAAAATGAAGTCGCTCTACCGCGAACTGTTCCGCCACGACGTGATTGTCAGCGCATGCCACGCTGGCCTCGAATGCGGCGTCATCGCCATCGCCTATCCCGACCTCGATATGATCTCCTTCGGCCCCAACATTCATGAGGCCCACTCCGAGAAAGAGTGCTGCAGCATCTCCTCCGTGCAGAAGTTCTGGAAGCTGCTCACCGCGACGCTGGCGGCGATGTAGTTTATCTTGATCAATGATCTAACCCTGCAATGGGAAAGTCAGAACTGCGTGTGTGCTGTGACTGAATGATGGCCTCCATCTTCGCCACGATCTCAGGGTGATCGGCAGCGACGTTGGAGGTTTCTTTTTCATCTTTCGAGAGATCGAACAGCAGAGTGGCTGGCACTGCCGTGGCTGCTTTCATCTTACGACCAGCGAGACCTGTCTTGATGAGTTTCCAGGAGCCCATGCGGACGCAAAGCTGGCCGCCGTAGCCGGCAAATTCGCGGTAGAGGAATTCACGCTCGGGCTGGGTTTTCCCAAGCAATGTTGGCGCGAGGCTCATGCCATCGACATCCTCAGGCATCTTGTCTTTGCCATCCGCTAGATCGACTAGCGTAGGCAGCCAATCCTCGAATCCGGAGACGCGATTCGAGACACTTCCAGGTTTGATTTCCCCCTTCCAGCGCACGATTCCAGGGGAGCGGATGCCGCCCTCGAAGAGCGTGCCTTTGCCATCGCGCAGGCCTTGGTTGGAATTGAAGAAATCGCAGTCGGTGCCCGCAAGCTTCGCATGGGTGCCATTGAGTGGGCCATTGTCTGAGATGAAGATGAAGACGGTGTTTTCATCGAGTCCGAGCTCTGCCACGAGCGCCATGAGTCCTCCGATCTCACGATCCATACGCGTGATCATGGCAGCGTAGGCGGCCTTCGGGCTAAAATGTGGGATGTAGCCCTTTCCGCCGGTGTAGGGCGGGTCGTCCCAGAGTCCGATGTACTCGCTCAAAGAGTCATCGGGCACTTGTAGCGCCACATGCGGCACGGTCGTGGGCCAGTAGAGAAAGAATGGCTTGTCTTTGTGCTGACGCACGAAGGCCCGTGCCTGTTCGGCAATGAGATCAGGCGAGTAATCGACACCTTGGAAGCGCTTAT
>NZ_JBILYB010000106.1:0-21608 GCF_044378005.1 Prosthecobacter sp. | reverse complement strand
CGGCTCGGAGGCAACGCAGGCTCGGCCCAATGACCGGCGCGTCTTTCCTGGTGGCGCACTGTTAAGGAAACTGAGCATTGATGAAATGCCGCAGTTCATCAATGTGCTGCTCGGAGACATGTCAGTCGTAGGACCACGCCCGCACATGTTGGAGCACGACACCTTGTTTGCCATGGAGTGCGGCAACTATCCAATGCGGCACAGTGTTAAACCAGGCTTGACAGGCCTCGCCCAAATCCGCGGCCACCGCGGTCCAATCGACAATCCAAGCGAGCTTCAAAAGCGCGTAACCTCCGACATGGAATATTGCCAGAACTGGACGTTTGGTCTGGATCTCAGCATCATCTTCCGCACCTTCTTCCACGTCTTCTCTTTCCACTCGAAGTCCTGCTGAACGTGAACGGATAACCATCTACCCTATCGCGAGGTGCCCCCGTCAACCGAGAAATGTGCCCACCACTCACATCGTTTCCCTGAGCCAGTCAGCCCCCTAATTTTGTGGTAAGTACGCCACTTCCGGTGCCCATTAAAGACCTCACCGTGACGATGTCTCTACTCACCACCAGTGAATCGCTGCAAGCGACCTTATCGCTCGATAAGATCGAAGACGTTACCGCCTGCCTGGCCGCTCTAATGAGGAATAGGGACCATACTTTTTGAGCAAGACGTGGATCGAAATGAAGAACGACGAAAAACCTCTTTGTTGTTGCTGCAACTATTCACGAATTCAGAATGGGCACGGCGGGCGGTAAGCCTAGCAAGCCTAACTGGCAGAAAGGATTGCACGACAACTGAGTCACGCCTACTGCCCCATGGCTGAGGGGCGGTTGTATTGTTCCGATCTTCTGATGCCATTCCATGCCGATGGCGTCGTTTACTATTTTGGCATTCTCTTCGACAAAAAGTTCCGTCCGTCGAGTTTCATCAGAGGTTTGATCGAAGTGTTCAGGTGTAGTCTTAATGCGTTGATTCCTCATTGATGATGGCCGATGCTCACTCCCTTCAAGTTTATGCCGCAGATGAAAACCCAGCCTCAACAAAATAAACACATCGGACTCGTGGAAGACGATCGGGTAATCCGCACCTATCTCACTGCACTGCTGCAAAGTCAGGCAGGGGTGGAGTCTGTGGAGGCTTGGGAGTCAGCGGAGGATTTTGCAGCCCGTCCTTTGGGACGACAAGACCTAAACCTGCTACTGGTGGATTTGGATCTACCTGGTGAGGATGGCATTTCATTGATTCATAAAATTCAGCAAGCACAGCCTGAGTTGCCTTGCATCGTGCTGACTTCGTCCAGCGATCCCCAGGATGTTTTTGCAGCTATGCGGAGCGGAGCATCTGGATATTTAGTGAAGGAATCGAGTCCGGATGAACTGCTCAGCAGTATTAGAATGGTCATCCAAGATGGGGTCACCTTGAGCCCGGTTATCGCCAAACTTCTTGTGGACGAGTTTTTAACGATGGGGAAAGGCGCTCAAATCCGCTCTACTGACTTTCCAAGAGGGGTGAAAAGCCTGACCAAGCGCGAGGTTGAGGTGCTCAAGGTGATTTCTATACATGGCACAGCCAAGGATACCGCGGCAGCACTCGGACTGAGCCATGAAACCATCCGTGTTCACATGAAAAAGATTTACCAAAAACTACACGTCAGATCAAAGACTCAGGCGCTGTCAGTCTGGCATCAAGAGAACTCCAAAAAAGATATTCTTTAGGTTTCCTGAAGACTTTTCGATCCTTGTGCAACTTCACGGGTCAACTTATCGACAATTGTCTTGCTGACTGTCTTCGATAGAAGGGCTTCGTCTTCGATGATTTTGCAGCACTCGACAATGCCAGCCAGGCCAAAGATGGAACAACTACCACGCAAGGCGTGCGCGGCTTTTTTTGCTATTTGGTTTCTGCCTTCTCTCACCGCTTGGCGAATAGTTTCCACGCGCTGCGGAGTTTCTCTCAGCCAGATGTCGATCAATTCCTTGGTGGCCTCCGTTCCGATCTGATTTTCCAAATGAGACTTGGCTGAACGGGCCGCTTCATGGCCTGCTTGTTCTTCCGTCTGGGGCTTCTCTTTTGCGAATCGGGACAGGATGGAGTGCAGGGAGGATGCGTCGAAGGGCTTGGCAAGATAGTCGTCCATACCTGCTTCCAAGCAGCGCACGCGGTCGCCTGGCAGCGCGCTGGCCGTCATGGCGATGATTCTACAGGCAGGTTCTGCAGTGCCAGATTGAGTTTCGATTTCACGGATTCGGCGGGCAGCTTCGTAGCCGTCCATGACTGGCATTTGGCAGTCCATGAGAATGGCGTCGTAAACGTGCTTTTGATGCATTTGAATTGCTTGTTTGCCATTGACTGCGATGTCACTACTACAGCCCATCTTCTGCAGCAGCAAGACCGCGAGTCTGGCGTTTACTTGATTATCCTCAGCCACGAGCACCTTCAATCCAAGATGTTGGTTCACGTCTCGATCCTGATTGGCTGTGACGCACTTCAGTTGAAGCTGCTGAAGCGATTTGCGGATCGCATTCCGCTGCAACGGACGTGAGAGCTGGCTCCAGCCGTCAGGAACACGAATGCCTTCGGAGGCTGCCCGGGTCAGTATGATCCTTGGCTCGTTTGAGGAGGCTTGTTTCCTCCACTTATCAAGAGATCTAACCAAAGTATTGTTGAGCCATGAACCATCAATGAAGAGAACATCAGGTGGCGGGCACTTTTTGCACAGGTCAGCTCGTAGCTTGGCGACGCTGGTGATCTGCTTCAGATTGATCTCAGGACTTTCCAGAGCCGATAACATCGATTCGCGAATATTTTCAGATTCGTCAGCAACCCAAATGGCAGATGAGCGCGATCTTGGCGGCCAACTCTCAATCTGCATCACCGAGCCGATCGAAAATGGAATGCGAAACCAAAAGCGTGAGCCTGTGCCAGGTTCGCTCTCGACTCCGATTTCACCATTTTGGAGAGCGATAAGTTTTTTGCAGATGGCCAGGCCCAGGCCGGTTCCGCCGAATCGGCGTGAATCCGATGCGTCCACCTGGCTGAAAGGCATGAAGAGGCGGTCTCGATCTTCTCTTCGAATGCCGATACCCGTATCCTGCACACTGAACTCGATCCGGTCGCCCAAGCGAATCACGCGAATCACCACGCTGCCTTGTTCGGTGAATTTGACGGCGTTGCCAGCCAGGTTCAGAAGGATCTGGCGAAGGCGTCCAGCATCCCCCTCAATGCTGGCGGGTAATTCAGGGTCGATAATGGTGACCAGTTCCAACCCCTTGGCCTCCGCCTGATACGCCAGGATATCCGCTACGCCATCGACCAAGGCATCCAATTCAACGGAGTGCTTACGTAGCGCAATCTTCCCGGCCTCGATTTTTGCGAAGTCTAGAATGTCGTCTATGATCGTGACGAGCGCATGGCCACTATGCGCGATGGCATCGATCATCTCGGACTGGGAGTGGTCCAGGTCCGTCTCACGCAGCAGACCCGACATTCCGATGACTCCATTCATTGGCGTTCGGATTTCATGGCTGATCATAGTGAGGAAGTCGCTCTTCGCGCGGCTGGCGGCCTCGGCTTTGTCGCGCGCGGCACGCAGTTCCTCCTCGATCTGGCTGCGGCGCTCAGCCTCACGCCGCGCCACGATCATGTTGTTCACGGCGGCAAGAAATGGATCCAGCTCCCTCAGTTCGTCCTTGTCATATCCATCTGGTCGGTTGGCCAGACCGATGAGCCCCACCATTTCCAGTCCGTTGTAAACAGGCAGGCCAAGGAAAGTATGGATAGCAGGGTGGCCAGGCGGAAGCCCGCCGCTCCGAGGATCATTCGCTGCATCATTCGCGATCACCAACTCTCTGCTCAGCAAGGCTGCCCCGAAAAGTGTTTTCAAATTGCGAAACTCGAGCCCATTCGGGCTCATCGTCTCGATATCTTTTCGTATTTCGTCATTCCATGCGATGTCCGTTATCGAGTAAGAGCGCAAGTACGGCGCGCCCTGTTCATCTTTCAACACTTCGGCGATGAAGCCAAAGGTGCTGTGCGTGTGTCGCACGACGACGTCCAGCATCTCGGCAAACACACGGGCCATATTCGTGGCACTGATGAAGTGCTCCTGCGCCGCACGAATGCCATTGAGCAGCTCAGCACGCCGCTTCGTAGCCTCCTCGGAATGCTTGCGGATGTTGATGTCCATCTGCGTGCCGATCATCCTCTGCGGCCTGCCATCTTTGGTGAAGTCAACGATGCGTCCCACATCATGCACCCATTTCCACGAGCCATCTTTGCAGCGTAGACGATGCTCGCAGATATAATCGGGAGTCTCGCCGCTGAGACACTTGTCCATCTTGTCCATCACAGATGGCAGGTCATCTGGATGCACGCGCGAGGCCCAGCTGTCCACGTGCTGCGGCCACTCTCCCGCGTCATAGCCTAGCATCTGCTGCAAGCGGTCTGTGTAAAGCACATAGCCGCTTGTGATGTTCCAGTCCCACACGCCCAGCCCGTTGTTTTGCAGGGCCAAGTGCCAGCGTTCCTCAGTTTGCTGCAGCGTGCGTTGCACCTCCACCAGCTCAGTGATGTCCAACGCGGTTCCGAGTACCTCACGCGCCTTGCCGCTCCCGTCCAGGCTCACTTCCGCGCTGCTGCGGAGATGGCGTAGTTCGCCATCGGGACGAAAGATGCGGTAGGTCATCGTCATTGTCTTCCCGGTCTTCGCCACGGAGTCGATATACTGCATTACTGCGTCGATATCCTCGGGATGAATCGAGCGTCGACAGAACTCCATGTCCACCTCCACCGCCCCCGGCTCATAGCCGTAAATCCGGAACGTCTCATCCGACCAGCGTATCTTACCGCTGCTCAGGTCCAGCGTCCAGTTCCCCAAATGCGAGATCCTCTGCGCCTGCTTGTAGGCCTCCTGCGTCTGCATCAACTCGGTCACGTCCTGCATTGTGCCCACGATCCGGAAGGGTCGGCCCTCCGCATTGTTTTCTGCCGTTGCCAGCGTGTGCACATGGCGAATGCTGCCGTCCGGGCGGTTAATCCGATAGGAAACCTCTTGACTCACTCCTGTCTGAGCCGCTTTCTCAAGCACCGCAAGAAAGCGCGGCAGATCCTCCGCCAGCACGCTCCGCCGCACATGATCCATCGTGGGGGTAAAACTCTGCGGCTCAAAACCGTAGATGCGGAACTTCTCGTCCGACCAATTCAGAATGTCCGCATTCATATCCCACTCCCAGGTTCCCAGATGCGCCAGCCGCTGCCCCTCGTTCATCGCACGTTCACTGCGGCGCAGTGCTGCCTCAGCCTGAAGCCGTTTCATCTGCACACCCAGTTCACCGCCGATATGATTCAGAGTTTCAAGCAGATGTGGGTCTGGCGCATCCAGATGCCTGCTATAAAACTCCAGCACACCACACACCGTCCCGTCCACCAGGATCGGTAGCGCCACGGCTGCATCCAAGTCGCAGGCTGCAGCGGCCTCTCGGCGCGGGAAATTGGCATCCTGCTGCACATCCGTGATCCATTGGCTCGATCCCGAAGCCCAGACCCTGCCCGGCAATCCGATGTCAGACTTCAAGACCAGACTGGAAGAGGCTTCAATGAACCTTCTGTAAGTCGCCTCGTCCTCGCAGCAAAAGCGGGAAAGTTTCAGCGTGCCATCCTCAGATGCCGGCTCCCACCACGCCCCAAACACCGCCTGAAGACTTCCCCCCAGCGCCCTGAGCATCTCTGGGATCAGCTTGTTGATGCAATGCCCGGACGCAATTACCGTCGCCGAGGCATTCTCGAGTTGCCGCCGCAGTTCATTGCGCTTCGTATTGGACACATCCGCCTCCAGGGCCATGAAATGTGTTATTTTGCCTTCCGCGTCCTCGATCGGCTGCACCTCGATGCTCACCCAGTATGAGGTCCCATCCTTTCGGTAGTTGATGATCTCCGAGTGGAACCCTCTACCTTCCCGCAGCCTCTGGCCCATCTCCCGCGCCACAATCGCGTCAGTTCGGGGACCCTGCAGAAAGCTCCCTGGCTTCTTCCCTCGCACCTCCTCGAGCGTCCAGCCTGTGATCCGCTCAAATGCAATGTTTACCCACTCGATAAGGCCCTCCTTATCGGCCAAAATTACAGCGTTGTCCGTGCGCTCGGCCACCATCGCCAACTTCCGCGCTTCAGCCTCCTTTTCGCCTAGCAGTCGGCGCTGCACTTTCAAGCGGGCAGTAATTTCCTGTAGTTCTTGGTTAACTGATCGCTGAACCTGCACCATCTGCAGAAGGTCTTGAGCCGAATCGTGTGGGGCAAAGTCCGTCAAACATAGGCCCAGACGTTCAAGATCATCTGGAGAATTCAGCCAAGGAGTCCCGACGAAGACTCCAAGATCGCAGGACTTCAGTTGCAAAACTTGGCCGCGCATGAGCACGCCATGAGCCCTCAGTTCGAGCAAGAGCAGCTTCCCTTGATTCTCCCCCAGCCATTTGGCGGTCAGTTTTCCTGCCGGGCGCTTTAATTCGAATGCATCCTGCAGTGGGCAGGGCTGTGCTAATCCAGGGTAAAGCCTAAGCGCTGACGCACCTGCCTTGACGATGTTGCCCGTGCTGTCCCACGCAAAGGCGAACGGAAAGCATTCTTCCAGCAGAGGCCATAGTTGATCAGGCTGATTCATGACTTGGATTCAGTGGTGCTTCAAGCCTTCCAATTCACCTGAAAGACATCGTGATCCGCTCCGTCTTCCTGCCGTTGCTCGTGGCAAATGGTGACCGGCGTCGCAAACAATTCACCGAGGCCTTCCAACAGGCCAATCACAAACGCTGACAGACCATGCCGATGGCTTCGATAGTGCAGACGCAAGGAATCTTGTTCGACGTCGGAACATTCAAACTCAGGCGGTCTCAATGCCGGCATCATCATCACGATGCGTGTATGAAAGTTTGGCAAATTCATCAGGAATTCTCTGAGTGACCTGCCGCCCGCCTTCATGAGTTGCCCGTAGCCCTCCTTGGCTGTCTTGAGGACCCACCAGCGACCAAATTCATTCAGCACCACTTCCGCTGGCACGGCCAGAACCGCCGAAGCCGCCGCCACAAGTCGATAGGTGATGTCGTCTGCGTAGGGTTCGTTAGAAATGAACATTTCCTCTTCCACCCCTGCTTGCTGCCGGATTTTCTCCCACACCTCTTCGCCATGATTTGTGACGATCAAATCTTGGACTGCTTTGTTGACCATTCCGTACATGATTTTTGATGAGCTTTGGATAAAAAACCTTAGGTTAACCCAACTCTTGCGAGAACCAATGCCTGATAATCAAATTTATGGGTTAACCCAAACTTCTTCTGGAAAGTGATTTTCAATGATGGTCTAAGAGACACTTAGTCTTAAGTCATTAGTCGAATTGCAACCTTAGTTTCGATGCAATCAAAACAAGTCACGCAACCGCCTATTCTAAGTCGGAACGAATTAGTATTTCGCGCTCTGGCGATCGTGATCATGTTGACGGTTTTTGTGCTTGCGCATTTTTTGCTCATGCGGTGGCTGCCGCATGCACTTTCAGCCATTTCGAAATGGAACTAAACCCTTCATTCACCACGGCCGCCCCTGATCAACGTAAGCGGGCTCGGGACGGGCATCGTCGTAGTAGCGGTGGAAGACCGGGCAGGCGGAGCCGGACATCGGCGGCACCAGCCACGACCAGTCGCCAGGCACCTTGCGGCCGCATTGTTCCTCTCTGGCCACATGCTGCATGAACTGGGCGGAGGCGGTGTGGTGATCGATGATTGCCACTCCCGCTTTTTGAAAGGAATACAGCACGGCGGTGTTGATCTCCACAAGGGCGCGATCCTTCCACAGCAGGCTGCGCTTGGAACGATCGATCCCCATGCGCTCGGCGATGACAGGCAGCAAATTGTAGCGCCACTCATCGCCGAAATTGCGCGACGCGATCTCGGTGCCCATGTAATGACCGCTGAAAGGCGCGGCGGTGAAACGATGGCCACCTCCCACCAGCGCCCGATCCGAGACGGCGGGCACTGCATGCCATTTCAGACCCAGGTCGGCAAACCAGCCGAACTCGGGGTGCGATATCGGCACTTCCAGCACCGCGTGTTTTGGCAGCTCGAACCAGCGCGGCGCGTGGCCGGGGAAATCCACCACCAGCGGCAGCACGTCAAAGGCGGAGCGGTCGCGCGGTGGCTGCCAGCCCAGTTCCATCACCCGCGCCGTAAACGCGACCTGATCCGGATCTCCGAGGACGCTGCCGTCAGTCGCGCGGTAGCCGGCATAACGGATTAGCTGGGTATTCCAGAGGCGGATGCCCTTTTCTTCGGGATCTGTTGGGGCGAAAACCGTGATCGCCGGCCGGATGCGCCCGCCATTAGACGCATACTCAAGGTGTCTCACGCAGGCCTCAAAGACCTCGTCTGGGCTGCCAGCCGTGCGCGCATCGAAAAGATGCAGGCTTTCCCAGAACAAGCGACCGATGCAGCGCGCGTTGTTACGCCAGGCCAGTCGGGCCATGCGCTCGAGTGCGGCCGTCCGCAAAGCGCTCTTCACATCCCCAAGGCGTGCCGAGTCAAGGGCGGTGGACGCCAGGCCCGTATGCGCTAGAGATGAATGGAGAACCGGGGGCATGGTAACAACTAAAGGGATGGGAACCACGTTCGGATGCAAGAATTCTTGAGGACAGGCTCCAGTATCCGCTTAGCCCGGGCCTGCTGGCATGATTCGCAACCGGATAGATTGACCATGCCCAATGCTTCATAGGGAGGGCGGACAAATGGATGGATGGGCGCGGTGACACAATTAATCTCATGCAGAGCGGCATGGCTTCAGAAAGGCGCAAAATGAGTTGCCTCAATTCGGATGAGGCTGGGTGATGTCGCACAATGGCGCTCAGCACTGGCGCAATGCCCACCGAGTGCGCACCAAGCCAACCACACTGAATCGGCGGAAGTGCTGGCCTGATCCAGCAAGGACGGTGATCCTCGGATAGGCGAAGGCCGAGAGTCCTGATAAAGCGAGAAGTGTTCGTTGCAGGTCGCTTGCGGGAAGCGTGTCGATGATCAAAACAAAGCTCCGCGCAACATCAAGAGGCTGGCGAGGCTTCAGGGAGCAGAGTGTTGGCAAAGTGCTGCGGGCTCGGAGGCCCGCGCGCCGTTGCGCCTTCTCAAACACCGGCGTACCGTCCTTCATTGCGGCGGTGATGTCTCTCAGGAGGATGTACCAGCACTAGCCTCTCATACAGCCCCTTCAACGAGATTTCCAGCGGATATGCACCTTACCGAAGTCTGAGTCGATTCGGGCATCAACAGCTACGGCGATCAGGTTCCTATAAACAACGCACAATGCCAGCTTCGTTCGCTGCGATACCCTCCTTGCACTTATAGTGCTCGAAGTCTTTGCTGGCGCGCGCTGAACCTAATTGAATACTGGGTGAATCGAGGTTGTGCGCAATTTTTAGAACAGCCAGAATTTTTTTCAACAAGGTCGTGCTGTTGCCGACAATCAAAGGACGATACTCTTCACATAGAAAGTCGAGTAGGCTACTTTTGCCTTCCCAGGCCCGCCGCAAATAGCGCCAGTGCATCTTAATTAAAATGCATTGCGATAAAATATGTTAGCCGTCATTAGGGACTTCATCCGGCGTCATGCGTCTTGTGGCAGCGACCAGACAACCCGATCCGCTAAGGCTTCCTCGGTCTGGAACAGCTCGAATTTAAAGGGTTAACTCAATGAATGAATTGAAGCCACCATAATTACCATGTATAAATAAAACACCAAGAAAGTGATCGCCGCGTTAACCAATTAACTCGTCGGATTACGAGACTCGATACGAGATGTTAGAATTTATAGGGGTAACCCAACCTGAATTTTGCTTTTAATATAATTTCCATTCTTATTTGAATTAGTTGTAAATCATGATCGCTACATTAACCAGTTATTACCACCAACTCATGCGCATTGCTCTGGCGCTGCTGGTGTATGCTGGTCTTCTTCTAAACGTCTTTATTTATGGTCAGACACCACTGGAGACTGAAGAGGCACTCAATCTACTGAAGAGTCTGCGTGGCCAGCCAGTGCCTTCGCCATCGCAGCTGGATCAATTCATTGCAGACAGACAAGCCGCACTTCAACTCGGCAAGGCGTTCTTCTGGGACGTACAAGCCGGCAGTGATGGACGAACAGCCTGTGCGACTTGCCACTACCATGCAGGCGCTGACAGCCGGGGAGTGAACACGTTAGCCCCACCGCTCCTAGCTCAGGGAGGTGCCATGCCACCCCTGCGTGCTGGCGCCAATGCCACGCTGGGTCATGAAGACTTTCCTTTTCATCGGCTGGCAGACCCAGATAATAGACGTTCTCAGCTGGTTCGCAGCACCACTGACATCGTTGGCTCCCAGGGAGTGGTAGCAGAGACTTTTGTGAAGACCAGCCCCCGCCGTGCGGATGAGGTTCGTCAGGAACGCCCGGATTCCATTTTTCAATTCCAAGGCGGGAACGTGCGCCGTGTGACCCCGCGAAATGCTCCATCGGTCATTAACGCAGTGTTTTATTTGCGCAACTTTTGGGATGGCCGCGCTCAGGACATCTTCAATGGCGTGAACGCCTTCGGCAGTCGTGACGAAACTGCTGCCGTTTTCAGAGCGTTGAATCCTGCGGACATGACCCCGGCACGGTTGCGCCTTCCCTGGTCCAGTTTAGCCTCCCAAGCGGTCGGGCCGCCTCTCAGTGACATTGAAATGTCTGCAGACGGGCGTAGATTCGCCGATATCGGCAAAAAGCTTCTGACTCTGAAGCCTCTGGCCAGGCAGCGTGTTCATTCAGAGGATAGTGTTCTTGGCCCCCTCGTCCGCCCTGGCCAGCTCGGCCTCAGCAGCGCCACCTATAGGGATCTGATCATGCGGGCTTTCCGGCCTGAATGGTGGCAGGGTACTCAGAGGGTTAGGCTGGAAGGCCGCACTCATCGGCTGGTCGCCTCAGACGCACCAGTGCTCGAGCAGGACTATAATCAGATGGCGTGGAATTTCGCCCTCTTCTTCGGTCTCGCCGTGCAGGTGTATGAAAGTACCCTGATCTCAGACCAGAGCCCGTTTGATCGTTACATGGAGGGTCAGTATTCAGCTTTGACCGCTCAGCAGCAGATGGGGCTGTCAGTTTTCCAGGGTAAGGGTAAGTGTGTGTCCTGCCACTCTGGCGCAGAAACGAGTGCCGCAGCCGTCAGTCAAGTGCGCGATGACCGTATCGAACGTATGGAATTTGCCTCCACCGCAGATCCGGGCGGCAATGTTGGCGACATTCTAAACACCACCGGCCGGCGCGTCATTTATGACAATGGTTTTTACAACATTGGTGTGCGCCCCACCCGCCAGGACCTTGGCATCGGGACAGACGACCCTTTTGGCCTACCTTTGGCAGAATCCAGGCTTTTTATGGCCCGCCAGTCTGGTCGTCTAGGCATACCGACACCTGCCGGTTTGAAGGCGGACGGGCGTTTCGCCCCAGTTGGAGACGGTGCCTTCAAGACACCCATCCTGAGGAATGTGGAATTGACAGCACCTTACTTTCACGACGGGGGCCAGCTCACTCTGATACAGGTGGTCGAGTTCTATAACCGGGGGGGGGATTTTCGGGATGAAAACATCCGCGACATCCCACCAGACATCACCCACCTGCACCTTACCGAGCAGGAGAAGGAGGCACTGGTCGCCTTCATGATTAGCCTCACGGACGAGCGGGTCAGGCGCAGATCAGCACCCTTTGATCATCCGCAGCTGCCGCTGCCGCTCGGGCACCTTCCAGGAGGAGCGACCCGCTTCATCGACATCCCAGCTACCGGAAGACTGGGCGGCCAGCCGCTCCCGAACTTTCCACTCACACCCAGCTCCAAGCTTCCCCAGCCATGAACCACTGTGCTGAACAGCTTTCTCAAAAATTTCAGAGCGACTGCAACCAACAATTGGCCGCCTGCTACCTGCGCTCCTACGCCGGAAAGGCCCGCAAGCTCGCCCGCAGCAAGCCCCTCAAAGGCAAGCCGCGCATCACCACCACGCTCGACCGCCACGCCAACGCCCTCGCGAAGATTGCTGACATGATTGTCCCCTGACCCCCCCACACCCAACAGCCCATGTACCACGAAACCATCTGTCATACCGGCATCGACCAGTTATCATCGTCTTTTGGCAAAATAAATCAGACTCCAAAAAATGTGGGCAAAAGACGCTCCCGCAGCCGGGGCCAATCAGCATCTGTATCCTGCGCCGAGTTACCGTCCCGGTCCGCATCCGCCGGCCGACGCCCCGGCCGCCCATGCAAATATACCTCTCTCTATCCGGAGGGCCAGCTTCCTCCAGAGACGTGCTGGCAACGTCCTGATGTTCCAACATGGCAACCACCGACGTTGGTCAGCAAGGTAAAGCTCACACAGAAGCAGATGCTTAATCTTCTAGGCGACTTCCTGGGCCAGCGCTCACGAGTTCTCCAGCGCGCCGCACGGCTTGCCACGAAGCGGCAGGATTTGGGCCAGGCACAAAGTCTCACCCTTGTGAGTAACGTCTTCGCAGACACCTCGACGCAGCTCGCTGCTTACGCCTGATCCTAGTTTTAATCGATCAATCTCTACTCACATGAATAGCCGCTCCTACCCACCCATTCCGACGCTCAGCCCTGACTTGCTGCGACCAGACCTTTATGCACCGCGCATACCCATTCGTCCGCGGAAAACAAAAACCTTGGCAGATGAGGAGCAAGTGCCGAACTACTTCGCCGCCGTCCAGTGCCTGCGTCAGCGCGTGCAGGAACTGATGATGCTCGCCGCAGAGGCAAGCGCTCAGGGTGACACAGAGACCTTTCAGCAGCTCACCACAGAGGCCCGCGGTCTCGGCCTCTCCGCCATCTTGCTCTCATTGCGCTCCCAGCCTGCCCAGGCCGCAAGCAGCCCCTCCCGTTTCAACTAATCACCTCAATTCCCAGCCCCCCCCAACATGAAAAACAAAACCACCCCAGCTACAGAGCTTAGTCGTCGTTCGATTCTGAAAAAAGGAGCTGCAGCTGCTCTTGGCAGCGTCTTCAGCATCGGCAACCCAGCCCGTGCGGATGACGAATATAAGTTGGACAGTCAGTTCGACACCTGCCTCCAGAACGCTACCATCCCGCGCTGGACAGAGGCCTGCCCGATCTTCCAGCCACTGCCCGCCCTGAGCAATGGCACCCTGCCTGCCGAATACGGTGGCAAGGCCGTCGGCGACGTGCTGCATGGCGTGGCTCCTGAGTATTTTGACCACCCGGAAGACTGGGATGAGCATCCTACCGCCTTCTTCAGAATGGAAGCGGTGGCCGCCACTGAGCAGATCCTGCCAGCCTCCATGGGCTTGAACACCCCAGTCTGGCGTTATGAGGGAATCGGGCCCAATGGCAAGCGTGTGGCACGTCCACAGTTCCGCTTCCACATTGGCCAGCCCGCCCTGGTGCGTTTCACTAACAAGCTTCCTGAAGAGCTCAGCGTGCACATGCATGGCGGCCACTGGCCCAGCCACTCAGACGGCCACGCCTCCTTCCTCACTCTGCCTGGTGAAGAGCGTGACTACTACTACCCGAACGTGCTGCCAAAGCTCAATGGCAAGCCCGACATCAGCGAGGCACCGTCCTCCATGTGGTTTCACGACCATGCTGCAGACCTGACCGCCATCCATGTGGCGCGCGGACTGTCTGGCACCGCCCCCTGCTTTGATGACCTGGAGTGCGCTCTTCTGCGGGAACAAGTGCTGCCTGGCCTCGGCATTGAGTCTGACAAGATGGGTGAATTCCCCAATCCCTATGACTGCTGGCTGGCCTTTGGGGATAGGGTTTTCCATCCCTCCGGCGCGATTTGGTATGACTCAAACAATCACAATGGCTACCTCGGCAACGTGGAGACCGTCAACGGCAAGGCCTATCCTGTGCTGAAGGTGGAGGCGCGCAAATACCGCTTCCGCATGCACGGTGCCTCCACCGCCCGCCACCGCCGCCTGCGGTTGAGCAATAATGCTAGCTTCCTGCGTATCGCCAACGATGCCTGGCTTTTCCCGAAACCTCAGCGGGTGCAGGCCATCTGCCTTTCCCCCGGCAAACGCGCGGACGTCATCATCGACTTCTCGAAGTACCGCCCCGGCACGAAGATCTTTGTGGAAAACATCTTGCCACAGGTTAACGAGCGCGGGCCTGAGGGTGAGTTAGATGACGCCGACAATCCAGAGCTGACTGGCACCCCGGCCTTCCGTCATCAGTTGCTGATGTTTGAGGTGGTCAAAGCCGATCCTCGTTACCCGAACGCCAGCATCGACGAGAACACCTCCCTGCGTCCGCACATCAAGATTGAGGACGCCGACATCGCCATGCGCCGCACGTTCAGCTTCCAGCGGAAAAACGGCCAGTGGGCCATCAATGGTGCCTTCTACGATGAACGCATCGCCAACGCCTGCCCCACCCTGGGCACCGCCGAGGAGTGGACCCTGGAGAACAGCAGCGGTGGCTGGTGGCACCCCATCCACATCCATTTGGAGTCCCACCAGCAGATACGAAACAACAAGACCGGCAAGCCGCTCTACTACCAAAACCAGTTCAAGCAGGACCTGACCATGCTCGGTGGCAATACCAGCATCACCGTCCGCCAGAAGTTCCGCACCTTCAAAGGGCCCTTCGTCTTCCACTGCCATAACAATGAGCACGAAGATCTGGAGATGATGTTCCAGTTCGATCCCCGGGCTGTCGGCTCTCAGAAGCCGCAGCGTGTTCAGCAGTTCTTCCATTGATCTCCAGGCGCACCTGCGAGGCCCCCCACCCGAAACCAACAAATGAGGCATACTCGTCTCTATCTCCTCAGGCTGCGTGTCTTCGCAGCGCTGCTGGGCCTGCTCCTGGCCCAGCAGCGCCCGGCGCGGGCCACTGAGACCCTGGATGAAACCGCTCTGCGCAACGAGGGGCTTAAGCTCATGCGTCGCAGTTACCTGGATGAGTTTGAGGATATCGCCCTCGTCAACCACCGTGGTGAAAAGGTCCGCTTTTTCACCGACCTGGTGAAGAAACGGGCCGTGGTCATCAACTTTTTCTACACGCGTTGTGATGGCGCCTGCCCCCTGGCCAATGGCCGCATGGCCCAGCTGAGGCGGGCGCTTCAGGCGGATTTTGGCCGTAGCATCACGCTCCTCTCCATCTCGGTGGATGCAGAGCATGACACGCCTGCCATCGTCAGCCGCTACGCCCGCATGGCCACCCAGGAATCCGCTGAGCCGGATATGCCAGACTGGCAGTTCCTCACCGGTGATCCAGAGGCCATCTACCGCGTGCGTCAGCAGCTCGGTTATGTCAGCGCAGACCCGGCAAAGGATCGCGATCCCAGCCAGCACGGTGCCATGATCATGATGGGGAATCACGCCACCGGTCGCTGGGGCATGATCAACTCCGCCTTGGAGCTGGAACTGCTGATGTCCCGCGTGAAACGGCTGGCAGGCTGGACTCAGGGCATTCGGTATGGTGACATCCGCCGGAAAGCGGAGGCCACCTACAGTGGACAGCCTGCCTTCGCCGCCAGGCCTGCAGAGGAGCCCGAAGGTCCTGAACAGCCTTTGCCAATCCTAGGGCGCGCCGTTGCAGACATCGAGGCCACGGAGCGCAGCGGCCGCCCCGTGAAGCTATCGGACCTGCGGGGCAAGGTGGTCGTCGCCGGTCACTTCTACACGGTCTGCCCACATGGCTCGAAGGCGGTGATCGCCACCATGAGCCAGCTCAACCAGACGTTTGGCAACAACGGGCGCTTCCACCAGGTGGCCTTCTCTCCGGCCTCTGAGCGTGAGACTCCCGCCTTCTTCCAGGCCTATGCTCGAAACCTGGGACTCACTGACGACTGCCGCTGGTGGTTCATCACCGCTCCTGAGGTGCGGCTCGCGGGCTTCATCACCCACAACCTCGGTCTCCAGCCCCCTCGTTCCATCCCACCGGAGGAGCGGCTGAATCCCTTCGACCTCTATGAACACGATCTCCGTGTGGTGCTCATCGACGCTCAGGGCCGCATCCGCGGGCGCTATGAGGTCTTCAACGCCAACCCGGACATCAGCCAGGAAAATGGCCAACTCCTCATCCGCCACGTCCGCCAACTGCTGGAGGAACCCATTGAGAAAAAAGTCTCCGCCAATTGATCCCCCTATGAAAAACAAATTCCTCCAACGCCTCGCCATTCTCTCCGCCGCCAGCACTCTCGGGGCGGCTGAACCACCCGCCACCTACACCTACTCTGGCCAGATCGCCGGGGTGGTCTGCACCGCCTGCTCCTCCGTTGTCAAAACAGCTCTGGAGAAACTGGAAGGCGTGCAGAGCGTCCGAATCACCTTGGACCCCAAAGGCGGTGCACCACGCATCGTCATCACCTCCACCTCCCCGGACATCACCCGCACCGCCGCCGTGAAGGCGCTCGGTAAAGCCGCCGCAGACTACCAGATCCTCAGCCTAGAGCGCCAGAAATAATTTGTCTCGGACACCCCAGTCAACGCCCCCCACACCCATCAAAGCCATGAAACCCGCCGCATCCTCCTGCCTCCTCATCGCCCTCGCTGGCCTTAGTGTCAGCGACACTCACGCCGCCGAAGCTAGGTTTGAATCTCGCCGCACCGTTCGCCACGTAGCTGGTGAGCGGGAAACTCCTGAAGCTGGTGAAGCCGTCGAAGTCAGAGCCGCTATTCCAGTGCCTGGCGCGACTCCTGGCACCACGCCAGCCGCTCCAGTCGTGGACCAGCGTCAGGGTCGTGGAACCGACGACGCAGCCCCTGCTGCTACTCCCGGCGCTCCAGTCGTTGACCAGCGTCAAGGCCGTGGAACCGACGACGTCGTTGCTGCTACTCCCACTGGCACTCCAGTCATGGACCAGCGTCAAGGTCGTGGAACCGATGACGTCGTTGCTGTTGTTACCACCACCGGCGCTCCAGTTGTTGACCAGCGTCAGGGTCGTGGAACCGACGACGTCGTTGCTGTAGTTACCACCACCGGCGCTCCAGTCGTGGATCAGCGCCAAGGTCGCGGAACCGATGACGCAGCTCCTGCTACTACCACCACCGGCGCTCCAGTCGTGGACCAGCACCAGGGTCGTGGAACCGATGACGCAGCTCCTGCTACTACCACCGCTGGCGCTCCAGTCGTGGACCAGCGCCAAGGTCGTGGAACCGATGACGCCGTTGCTGTTGTTACCACCACCGGCGCTCCAGTTGTGGACCAGCGCCAAGGTCGCGGAACCGATGACGTCGTTGCTGTAGTTACTACCACGGGCGCTCCAGTTGTGGATCAGCGCCAGGGTCGCGGAACGGACGATGCAGCCCGTGCTACGGTTACCCGTGCCGCTCTTGTGGGACAGAGGCGTGGCCGTGGCACCGATGACGCAGCACGCGCTGCGGCCATCGTTGGTAATACGGTGATCATGACGACACCGCAGTCAGTCCCTGCCGCCCGCGTCGAGGACAACACCAAGACCGACCACTCATCCAACATCGAGTTTGGCACCTCCAAGGATCCACAGTGGACACAGACCATGCAGCCCATGGCGACTGTGGAGACGAAGAGTGGTCGCCGCAGCCTTTTGGTATGGATCGATGCCGTGAACAATGCCACACCTGGAGCAGACCTGGAGACGGGCGAATGGGTGGGGAACCTGCCCGAAGGCCAAAAGCTCCGCTTTGCCATCTACTCCTCCGCCGCCCAGGCCGCCACAGCCGCCAATATGTGGACGGCACCAGGCCGGGCCAAGCGCCACGATGGGGCGCTTTGGAGCGATGAAACGGGCATCGTCAGCTGGTCCGCAAAAGCCATCGAGCAGGCTGGATCTGATGATTCCCCGCCTGGACGCATCGCTGGACTTGTGATGGATGACTCCAAAGTCAGCCGCAACCGCGCTGCGGTGCAGCCTGGCCAGGTGGTGCAGATCTACGGCCCCGCCCAGAGCGCCATGAACGGCAACGTGACCCGCAAAGTCCTCTGGACCAGCGCCCCCCTTCCCTAATCAACCTTAACAACAAACTCTCACCTCTCAATTCCGAAAACATCCCACCTCAAGTATCATGAAAACGAAATTCTTATCACTCCTGGCAGCGTTCGCCGCCGTCGTCCCTGTTTCCGTCTCGGCCCAGACCGCACCTGTCGCTCCCGTCTCGCTCGGCTGGCATACCTTCGACTACGGTTCCACGACTGCCCTGCCGCAGAGCTCCATCTCCCTGTTCGAAGGTCAGCTCACCATCACGGGCCGTAGTGGCATCACTGACTATTACGGTGGCGCAGGCTCGCTGACAAATGGCACCGCCTCGACGCTGTTCTACACCCACCACACTGATGTGTTGATTGGCGGCATAGGCACCACCGGCACGGGCATCCATTCGGATCTTAGCTCCTCCAGCGAACTGGTCTTCCAGTTCAACAATGGTGTGGCGCGGTTGGATGAAATGGCACTGATCGTGAACGGCCTGGACTTCGGCCTCTCCGCCTATGACATCCTGGACCTGCCAGGTTACAATCTGGAGAATGACGACCCCTTCCTCTGGATGAATACGAGCGCTGGTCTGATCACTCTGAATGAGCAGCAGATCCGGGCCGCTACCAGCTTCCTGCCAGGTGAGGGCACCCTGCTCAGCCCAGGATTGACGTCTGGAGACGAGTCAGGTTACATCGACTTTGCCAGCTTTACCGGCGCCCTCGGCTTGGGCACGGAAGTGACCGTCAGCAGCTTCGGCCTGCGTGAAACGTATGGGGACATCTATCTCAAAGATGTGATCGTGAACGGCTTCATCGCAGACGCCCCTGTTGCCGTGCCGGAGCCTGGCTCCGCCTTGCTGCTGGGCCTCGCTGCCCTGCCTGTGCTGCGCCGCCGCCGCAAGGCCCAGGCCTGAGGCATCTTTTAGCAACGAATTCTCACAACGGGCTGTTGTGAACGCAAAGAGAGCCGGAGCGGGGCAGTGGTGTGTTCCCGTTCCGGCCATCAGCCCGCCATTTCTTAACACCACAGACTAGTTGACCGCAATTTTCCAATCCCACCCACTGCAGCCAGCCCACTGCAGCCAGCCCACTGCAGCCAGCCCACTGCAGCCAGCCCACTGAAACGTCATGAAAACACACCACCTGCTTCTTCTGACCTGTCTCGTCATTCTTTTCCCGTCCCTGCATACCCAAGCCCAGATTGCCCCTCCCACACCGCCACTGCCTGTAGGCGCCACCGTGCCTGGTTATACGGAGGGTCCCATTTCTGCCATTACCCTAAACAGGGACCTCAGCGCCACCATGACGGTGCTGGGAACCAAGGTCCATGTGCCAGAAAGTGCCCTGATCGACTCCCCCACTGCCCGACTCTCCACCCGGCAGCTCTGCTCCAAAACGCACCTACCCAACCGTGCCGAGCCCGGTTTCCTGGGTGGCACGGCGCTAATCAATGGGGTGGTGGATGTGGCAACAGGCAAGTTTACCGCCACAGATATGGCGGTGGAGCCAGCGGAAAACGTGCTCATCGGGGTCGTCACCTCAGTTTCCCCTCTGAGCATTCTGGAGACAGAGATCGCAATCATCAATGACCCGCGCATCCCGTTCAGCGCGATCAATCTCTTTGGTTTTGAGGTTTATTATGACGAAATCGCTGTCGCTGATGCCGTCTCGGCGGCGGGGTATTTTGCCGGCGGAAAAATGAATGTCTTTAGCTTGGAGCTGCCTGAGACAGCCCGGCTGATCAATGAGAACTCTCAGATCAACATACGCCGTGGCTATTCCCGCGAGCGCAGCCCGAACATCCGCCGTGGAGACGAGGTGAAGATGGATGGCTTCTACCACGAGCGGCACCGACAAGTGCCCATCATCCGCGTCTTCCGCGTCGAGGCCACAGGGGATACTCTGATCGGTTCAGCGACGGCTGTGGCAGATGGTGTGACGCCTCAGTTTGGTGTGTGGAACGCCGACCTAGTCACGGCGACCTCCACCGACCCCATTCTTGGTGCGGCACCAACCAAGTTGAAAGTGGTGATGACAGACTCTCAGGGCTTCGTCGTCACTGAACTCTTTGATCCTGAAATCATCCCCTAACCTCCGGCATCCTGTCGGCGGCATCCTCCCTCTGCCTGCCTCTGTGATTCGATTCCTAGCCTTTGGCCTTCCCCTCCTCTTTGCCTACTTATCTTTTTTACTGAAAGCGCACACCGACAGCGAGCCGGAGGCTTATCCGCCAGCAGGCCAGTCTGCCCAGCAAGAAAGCGAAGAACCTTCACCTCCGCCCCCCCCACCACCAGAAGTGAAAAAACCTGAGCTGGCTCACTATCAGTCCCTCTGGAATAAGTCCGTCTTCACCACTAATGAACTGCCAGAACTCATCCCCGAGCCTCAGGAAATCCCTGTGGATGACTCCTGGGCGCGCTCACTAGTTTTGGCAGGTTGGGTTGACCTTAATGGCCAGGCGACTGCATACGTGCACTATCTAGAAGATGGGCGCATTCTGGCTCTCGGCGTCGGAGAGCCTGCAGATGATCCCGATGGCCTGGAGGTGGTTGAGGTGCAGGGGACAGACACCTGTTTGGACCTGAAAGCACTTGTCCGGCAGAACGGCCAAGAGGCCTGGATCAAACCCCGAGATGCTTCCCCACCTGAGGTAAAACCGAAAATGGAAACCAATGCCGTAACCCCCCCAAACTCCGTGGACTCGCTGGCCGCCACGGTGACAGGTCCTGTAATTTTAGATGGGGACACGCCCTCTTACGGCTCGTCTAACCAGGGAGATCCTGGGGCAGACCTGAATGCTGAAGCCGCGCCGACACCCATCCCACAAGCATCCATGCGGCGGCTCCAGGAGAGGCGGGAAAGGCTTTATCGAAACTTCCCCCGCAGCTCCGAGCAATGATTCTTCCAGGTGAATGACAACCTACTTTTTTGAAAACAAAACGATATGAATGATAGGCCTAATCCCCCTAATCATAGCGCATCTTCCGACTTCTCTCGGCGCTCATTTATGACAGGAGTCGCAGGTCTTGGCGGTGTTGCTGGTGGAGTGTCCGGATCAAGCACTCAACCTCTGCAAATGGGTCCCTTGAATGGGCACAGTAGGAGTCATATGGCTGAAAAGCTGCGAATCCAGGCTGCCAAGGCCCAGCGGCAGATCACCCCAGCCGAGCATCCAAGCTCACGAGATGATATTGCATACCCTACTTTCATAGGCAGTTTCACAAAGGCTCTGCCGCATAACGCTTTGGGTGAAGTGGTGCCATCGGCCTACATGGCACTGAAGCGGGCATTGATCTCAGGCAGCCAGGAGGAGTTTGCCAATGTGCCTGTTGGTGGATCCGTTCGGTTGGCAAACCCCCAAGCTGCTTATGCATATCAACTCGAAGGTGCTGACTCACACCATTTGCCCATGCCTCCAGCTCCAGCGCTCGCCAGTGCTAGGTCAGCGGGTGAGATGACTGAGCTCTATTGGCGTGCTTGGACTCGTGACATTCCCTTCATTGACTACAACTCAAATGATCACATCGCCAGCGCCGTCGCAGACCTCAATAGATTATCTGACTTTAATGGACCCAAAACGGGCAACCAGGTCAATACCAGCAACATCTTTCGTGGCCACACCAAAGGTGATCTTACCGGTCCATTAG
>NZ_JBILYB010000232.1:0-5824 GCF_044378005.1 Prosthecobacter sp. | reverse complement strand
TCGGCGTCGAGGCGCGCATAAGCGTAGCCACGGGCCTTGATGGCCAAGAGCACGCCGCGCAGATGCGGGAACGTCGTCATTTCATCGGCATCGAGGTCTTCGATGAGGAACAAATGGCCCACGCCATCGAGGAGGTGGGCCAACAGGGGCGGATCATCCGGTGCACGACACTCCAGCGGACGAAGACGAAGCAACGCCTCAGCTTCGCTCGGTGGGAGGTGCCGCGTGGACACCACGGGCACATGCATGATCCATGGGCCGGGGCTGTCGTGAAGGATGGGGATTTGGGCGGTGGTGAACAAGCTCATGAGGGTTGCTGGTCGAGGTAGGATTCGAGATCTGCGAGCGCGGCCCGCACACAGCCTCCACTGCCCACGGCGATTTGTGAGGCCGTGAATGCAGGCACCGGCCAGTGCGTGCTCAGGAACGCTGCCAGTTCCTCCGTGGTGGGCGGTAGCAGCTTGATGGCTTGGAACCGCGTCTGGAACCGCTCGGTCAGCAGATCGAGCTGCAGGTTGCTCGTGCCGAGGAACGCCCGGCCCGGTGGCAATCGGTCCAGGTAGGTCAGCAACAAGTCCTGCGCTTCCCGTGAGCAGCGGTCCAGCTCATTGACGATCTTGACCGACCATGAACTGAACAGGCTGCAATAAGGAAGCTGTCGCATCCACTCGCGCACGAGGTCCACCGTCACCTCACGCCCGTTGTAGTCCTCGATGGACAGCGGCGTGCCAGCCAACTGAACTGCGACCAGTTCTACCACGCTGGTCTTGCCCACACCCGGCGGACCGTAGAGCAGGAGTTTCATGGTGGCTGAAGGATCACTGGAGAGGCGCTTGGCCTTACTCGCCTGCGCCAGCGCCACACGTTTGGCCTGGCCGATCAAATCCTCCGCTGTGCGTGGTCGCCAGTTCATCGGCGAGGACGGAGCTTGTTTGTGAAAACGTTCACGCGGCTTGGATGCCATGATGGACCTCCTTTCCATGAGTCGTGGAGAGCGTCGTAATCGCGGAAGCCACCGACCGTGCACCCTTCTTGTAGAGCGTGACGGCCAGCAGTTCGCCGTCGAGCCACACGGCCCAATACCGCGTGCCATACTTGGTGATGGTGAGTCGATCACTCATGGGTCCAGCCCTCCCTACGGATGCGTGCTTTCACGGAGTTCACCGACAACTTAAACTGCGCGGCTGTCTGCTTGATGGAACCGGTGCGGCGATAGAGTCGTTTCACCGCTTTCCAATCCACCAGTGTGCCATTGGTGGTCACACTTGTGAGCTTGCGTCGCGGCTTCGGCGGCGTGGACGTGGGCGTGCCGATGATCTGGTCCACCGCAGGCGTGAACGCATCAAAGCGCTGCGGCGGTGGCGGCGGATCATCAGGCGTGATGCGGGCTTCGCGCAGGTTGGCGAGTTGTTCTCTGACGGCCGCACTCGCAATGGGGCGGATCATCTGCTCGACCGTGGCCGGCGCTTGCCCCCCATGGAGGCGTTGCAGGGCCTCGACGAGTCGCGCATCGACGATGCTTTGAATGAGATCAATGGGGATTTCCGTGATGGCATACACCACCCCGGTGAGAGAGTTGAGCCCCATCAGGGCTTTCATCTGTTCACGGGCTTCACGCGGGGAGTCGGCCTCCACACGGTCATCGAACAACACTTGGCCAGCTCGGCTGGCGATTAGTTTGAAGAGTTTCATATCGGGTTATCAGGTTTGGGTTTGGGTTTGGGTTAGCAGGCAAAGAGGCAGGACTGGCATAGGGAGCGGTGATCAGTGGTCTTTGTGTGATGACGCCGGGCTTGGGCGGCGCGCAGGCGCGGGACGAAGTGCGTGTTGCTCACCTGCATCCCCCGCCACTCCTCCCAAGCTCCGTAGAGCCGCGTCTCCTGCGCATTCATCCACACCCAGCGCCCTGGCAGCTTGTGCAGCGCCTCAGGACCGGTGGTATGGACCACCAGTGCCGCTGCGCGGGTGTCACTCATCGGGGAGGTCGGCAGTGGCTCCTTGCGATGCTGCTCCAGCCGCATCAGGGCATCCACATACCCGCTCCATGTGCCGTTGTGGAACAGCACGCTCTCGGCCATGCCGCTCAGGCTGACGGAGGATTTAGGGGTGACGGGGAACGGGTGACACAATCGCGCATCGACTCCACCGACACTGGCCCAGCGGAAGTGGATGACCACCTCGCCCTCCAGCTTCTTGAGCAGAGTGATGAGTTCACCGGTGCTGAGGTTCTTCTGCCAGCGCACGCGGCCACCTTCCCGCCATGCCACTCCCGCTCCATGCGGGTTGGCTTCATGACAGGCATACAGCACCTCGGACTTCGGGCGCACATCTTCAGGACAAATCAGGATCACACACATATCAGGTTCGTTTCTTGGGTTCGTTGTTCTTGGGTTTGGCCCGGCTATCCGCAGACTGCGTATAGCGCAGGCAAAGGGTTAGAGGTTCGCGTCGGGGTAGCGGCTATCGAACTGCTGGCAGAGCCGCTGCGCGCTCTTGCGGTAGTGGCGGAACTCCGAGTGCAGCTTGCCGAACAGGCCAAGGGCGACGGGACGCGCGCTGCCGGTCCACCCGAGGTAGTCCCACAGGAAGCGCAGGCCATCCGACGCCGTGGCGGTGCGCTTGGCTTGGATCTTGTTCTTTCCGAACCCGCCGAGGCATTGGACCTCGCAGGCGCGGCGACACAGGCCGAGCACGCTGGCAAGGTGATGGAGGATTTTCTCAATGTTCACCGTGCCGGCAAAGACGCGGAACTCCACCACCCCGATGAACCGCCCGTTGCGGTCACGCTTGAACGCCTTTCTAAAGTTCACCATGCCGCGTCCGCATTGCTCGGCGCACTCGGCTTTGACGCGCTCTTCCTCGCAGGTGACTATTTTGAGCATGTGCTCGGCGGTCTGCTCATAGAGCGGGTGGCTGTAGTGGTTGAGGTGGCGGTCCGTCCCGGTCTGGCCGTAGAGGCTGCGGGCGTGCCAGCGGGCGATGTGGGCAAGCTTGCGGATGAACTCGCTCACCGCTTTCGTGTCGGAGGTGCCGATGATGGACTCAATGCCCACGGTGATGTGGCAACCGCAGGAGCGATCCACCGTGGCACCGATGGCATTGAGCCATTCAACGAAGGCGATCAGGTGCTCCACACCGCGCTCGCCATGGAGGATGGGGGAAACGAATTCGCAGGGCATCTGCCCAGCGTCGCAGCGGATGGAACCATCGCGCTCGGCTTTCCAAGTGTCGACGTTGAAGGCCGGAGCATTGCTGCGGGCACCGGCAGTGGTGATGCCAGTGGTGACGGGATGTCCGGCATGGTAATTGCCCACAGGCACTTGGCTGGTGGCAGGAAGGCGGGTTTCGAGTTCAATGCCCCACTGGATGAGGGCGGCTTTGGGATCGGCGGGTTTCATGTGGAGGAATGGATGCGGGTGACTGGCCCCATGCAGGGCACCCCTTGGCCTCGTCACCGTGGCCGCGTGTGTCTCACCGTTTTGATCACCATTTGATGAACCTCCTATGAGAGGTCCCACTGCTCGCGGAACCCGATGAACTTCGGGAACCTGGGCGCTTCCTTCGCGCCGCTGGGCTGGTGCTTGAACTTCACCATGCGGCCCAACAAAGAGGAACGCTGCTGCCAGAGAGACACGCGGTCCACTCCGCCGACGACATGGTTGTAACCCAACCGGAACTCGATACCCGTCTCCACTTGCTTGACCACAAAACCGCCAAGTTCGCCTCGCCCGACCATGCCGGACTGCGCCATGCTGCGCTTGGTGCGGCCAAACGCGTCCTTCTCAGCAGCATTGTGATTGCTCATGCCCTCGTAGGTGTCGAGCACCACGGCCTCGGCGTCCTCGAAGCGCTTGATCTTGAGCAGGTAACCCTCGCGCTCCGTGGACCGGCCACACTTGTAGGGTGAGCCGGGCGTGCGGATCATGACGCCTTCATAACCCTCACTCACGCAGCGCTCTTCATAAGCCATCAGGTCATTGAGTGAATGTATCTCCTCGGGCAGCACTTTATCGACGCGCTCGTAATCCGGCAGCCGCGCCAGTTCCTGCATCCGGCAGGCATAAGGCACGTTGATACCCTCGCTCACATAGTCGAAGACGGCGAAGGTGAAGTCAGGCTCACCGCTTTCGCGGCCCACATGCCCGGCGGTTTCGTTGAAGGTGGTGCCTTTCACGATCAACTCGCCATCTAACCCATCAGGCAGGTTGGCTTCGATCCACTCTCGGATGAAGCGATTGGACACGGGCTTGAAGCTGCGGGTCAGAGCGCGTCCGTTGAGCTTGAGGCAGCGGATGCCATCAAGCTTGGGTGTGGCGAGCAGCGGGAAGCTGAGGGCATGGAGTCGCTCGCATTTGTCGGCGAGCATGGGCTTGGTGATGGGGGACGAGGCGGTGGTGTTCATGGGCATGGAGGGCGTTTTGTTGACCAGCGCTGGGCTGGGTTCCCTCCTGCCTCGTCACCGTGACCTTGTGTGTCGCACCGATTTGATCACCATGTGGCGGAGACGCAGAACACCGTTGTCCATCCATGAATGGCACCATTTGAACGGCACCCGTTTCTAACCATCGGCCCAATGCATCAGCATGACCTTGTGGAGGCGTGTAGGAAGCGTTTTACGATGGGGACCGCTCCGCAAGGTATGGCTGTATAGCCCAGCCTCACATGCACTTGTTGAGATTATCAGCGTGCCTTGATGCGACCTTCGCGAAGACTCACTCGTCGATGAGGTGATCAAACAACCCTGGCTGCAATGGCTCCAGTGCCGCCTGCTCCGCTTTGAAGAAGTCCGCCTTGGTCTTGCCGCGCTTCTTGCCCTCGCGGGTGTGGCAGTCATAGGCATATTCAGGGATGGCGACATACTCACCACTGCTGCGCAACTCCAGTGCAAGCGTGTCAGGATCAAGACCAGCCGTTTGATCATAGACGTAATTTTGCAGGTGATCGGGATCACGACTCTTCTTCGATAAGCACAGCAAGATGACCGCCTTGCTGATGAAGATGCGGCCCTTCGCCTGCTTTGGCGGGATGCCGTCATTGATGACCAAGTAGCTGTCATGCAGCGCCTTCACTTCCTGTGTGAGGATGCCCCAGCAATCCTCCGCACTGATGGTGAGCAGACGCTTCCACACATACTTGCCAAAACCGCTCTGCCACAGTTCCAGCGCCCAATATCCGGCCAAAGCCGCATCACCACGGCGGATGGCTTTCTGCATCGCAGAGGATACCTCGCTGAAGTTATAATGACGAATCGTGCGCAGTTGCATGGGGTTGGCGGGAAAGAGATCTGGGAGGTCCATGAATGGAGGCCTCGTCACCGTGACTTCGGGATTCCATCCGTTTGCATCACCAAATGATGCCGTGGGGTTTGGTTAGGTCGCAGGGTTTGGGAGGTGCCGTGGGGTGCACTACTCCAGAACGAGCGGATGACTCGTGTCGCCGTCGATCTGTGGCTGGTGTTACAGCAGCAGCTAGGAGCTGGGCGGCTTCACGTGGTGTCGCAGACTCGGAACCCAGAGCAGGTTAATCTTGCGATCCACCCACAGCAGTATCGGGCGCATTGAGCCGTCGCTCTCCCGATACAAACCAATCAACCACTCGCCATTCAACGGCTCCCGAAACGAGGGGTGACCAGGCTTCATTGAGCAGAATGACGTGCCGAAGTGCTCGATCAATTGAGATCCTCCGGGGCGGGGAAGGGACTTCGATTTTTTCTGTGGAGACATCAGCGCGGTTCAGGCGACCCGTGTCTTTTACGACGCTCAATGTGACTCGAAAGTCGTCGATTGGTTTTCAAATACTTCATCACCTCGTCGAAATCATAGCG
>NZ_JBILYB010000105.1:0-21781 GCF_044378005.1 Prosthecobacter sp. | reverse complement strand
CCTCTCCCTCATTCAATTCGCCTCCATCATCGACTGGCTCAGATACGGTTGTTGAGGGTTTTCAAACACCGCCTAGATATCTGAAGGTGTGAATTCAGTGCAAACGGAGGCAAAGGCTGCGTAGCTTAAACTTTTAGCCCCCCCAAAAAAACCGAATCTGGAGATTCGGGCTACGTTCGGCACCTCACCTCGACCGAAACACCTCGCTCATCAAGCACTCGGTCATGAGCGTTTTTAGGCCGAGGCCTTGTTTCTTCACTTGGTCGTGGAGTTGGTCGATGAGGAGGTCGTCGTTGAGCTCCATGGTACGGCCGGTGGTGTAGGTGAGGAGTTGGCGGATGAGGTGGCGGGTGAAGTGATCCGCGCGGGTGTCGTGGATGACCTTCTTGAAGGTGGCGAAGTCGGTGTAGGTCTCGCCGGAGGGGAATTCGCCGGTGGTGTCGATCTCGGCGGGTTTGGTTTTCTTGTTAGCGGCGGGGTATTTTTTCCGCCAGCGGCCCACGGGATCGTAGGCTTCGAGGCTGAAGCCGAGTGGGTCGATTTTGCGATGGCATTCGGCGCAGGCGGCATCGGCGCGGTGCTTGGCGAGGCGGTCGCGGATGGTGGTGGCGCCGCTGACATCGGGATCGATGGCGGGGACGACATCGGGCGGAGGTGGCGGCGGGATGCCGAGGATGTTTTCGGTGACCCACACGCCGCGCGTGACGGGTGAGGTCTCAACGCCGTTCGCACTCACGGTGAGCACGGCGGCCATGCCGAGCAGGCCACCGCGATGGCTGTTGCCGGTGAGACTGACTTTCTTGAAGCCGTCGGCGAGGCGCAGGGTATTCGCTTCAGGCAATTCGTAGAGTTTGGCGAGTTTCTTGTCCACGAAGGTGTGGTCGCAGTCGATGAACTGGGCGACGGAGCCGTTGTTCTTGAGCAGATCGCGGAAAAAGAGCCGCGCTTCGGTCTTCATCGAGGTGGGGAGATCCTCGGCGTAGTAGGAGCGCACGACTTCACGCGGAGGCGGTTGGGAGCCGAGATCGCGGAGGTTCAGCCAGCTATCGAGGAAGCCGTTCACGAAGCCGTTGATGCGTTCATCGCTGAGCATGCGTTCGATGTGTTTTTTCAGCTCGGCATCCTGGGTGAGCTTGCCGGACTTCGCGGCAGCGAGCAGCGCTTCATCCGGCGGTGTGGCCCAGAGGGCAAAGGAGAGGCGAGTGGCGAGATCGTGGGGCTTCAGGGCCTTCGCGGACTCGTCGGTGATCTCGCTGAGGTAGAGGAAGCTCGGTGAGCAAAGGATGAGCTTCATGGCATCGAGCGCGGCCTGGCGTGGCGAGGCTTTTTCGGCGATGCGTTTGTCATAAAGCGCCCGGATGGGCTGGCGGTCGGCATCGGTGAGCGGACGGCGATAGGCTTTCTCGGCGAAGGCATGGAGTTGATCGAGCGCCTTGGCCTCCTGAAAGCCGTCTTTGCCGAAAACGGCGACTTCTTCGGCGCTGGGCTTTTCGGGCACAGGGCCGTGGATCTTGATCTCGCTGATGCGGATGTGCGGGAGTTTGCCCTCCTTCAAAATATGCGCACGACCAACGCCGGAGGAGCCGACATCGCTTTTGAATTCGTCTTTGTACTTTTTGTTGATCGTGACGACGGAAGCGCGGGATTCAAAAGGGCCGTTCGGGAAGATGAAGCGCGGTGTTTGACCCGCCTCCAGCCACACGCGGAATTTGAACCACGTCGGCGTGTTGTCCGGCACGACAGCGGTGGCGAGCACGGGTTCGATGGCCTGCGGGTAATGGATGTGGCCTTTGGTGACATCGCCGGGCACGACGCCGAGGATGAAGGGCTCCGAGAAGTCGATGCCGAAGATGGCGGGGGCGTAATGCGTGTCGCGATGCAGCGCGGTGGCCTCGACATCGAGGTCGTAAAGACCGGAGACGGGCACGCCTTTGAGGAAGTCCTCGATGTGGCCATAACCGCCCTGTCGCGTGTCGGTGTTTGGCTGCTCGTAGAGATTGAGGTAGCGGTAGTTGAAGGCGCTTTTGTGTGAGCCACTGAGTTCCTCGTATTGCACGAAGTGGCCGTTAAATTTCCAATCCTTCGGTTCCATCGCCGGTTTGCCAAGGCGTGTCTCGACGAGCCGGTTCGCGGACTGAAAATACTGATCGACGAGGAAGCCGGAGGTCACGAGCGACTTGCCGATGGTGTCCATGTGCTCGGTGGTTTTCTCCTTCGGAAAATCCGCCGTGAGACCCAGCGTGTCCACGCGACGTCCAAACAGCACCGCGAGCGTGTTCTCATACTCGCGGCTGGAAAGGCGGCGCATCACGGTGCGGCTGCCCGTGGTCTGAAACTTCGCATGTGCGGCCACCGTGCCGTCACGAAGCGCCCTGATCATCGCGATGCGCTCGTCGTCCTTTGGCTGATCCGCCTTCTTGGGCGGCATCTCCTTCAGCGTGAGCTGGTCAATGATGTCCCGCGCCTCAATGAGATCCGCGACGGACTTCAACGGCAGCGCAAACGCATCAAAAGCGCGGTCGCCCTTCTGCACATCCGCGTCGTGGCACTCCAGGCAGTATTTGCCGAGAAACTGCTGCACGAGCTTCGGGGTGTCGTCAGCGGCGTGAGTAAAGGATGTCGCAAGCGCGAAGCAAAGTAGCCCTCTCGCTCCGCGAGAGGAGCGTGGGGCAGTGAAAGGAGATTTCGTCATCGAACGGAAAAACGTGAGGTGTTGGCGAGAGCGTTGTGCTCATCTTGCGGAGCAAGATGGCTACTTTGCTGGCGCACAGTCGAGGCTTCTCGACATCAAGCAAACCGCCCCGTGCTGTTGCCGAACGAATCGATCTCCACGCCCATCTTCTGGGCGATATCGACGAAGAGATTGCACAGCGGCACTTTGCTGATGCCTTCACGCGGCACTTCGCGGAATTCGCCGTGCTTGTAGCCGCCGCCGGCGAGGAGGATGGGCAGGTCGGAGTTCTTGTGCGAGTTGCCATCGCCCATGCCGCTGCCGAAAAGCACCGTCGTTGAGTCGAGCAGCGTGCGCTCGCCGTCGTTCATCTTCGCGAGGCGGGCGACGAATTTGCCGAAGTGCTCGATCTGATACTTCTCCAGCGTGATGAGGTCCGCGATGGCCTCGGGGGCGTTGCCGTGATGCGAGAGGCCATGCCAGTCCTTCTTGATACCGAGATGCTGCGGCATGAAGTCGCCGCCGATCTCCAGCGTGGCGATGCGCGTGCTGTCTGACTGCAAGGCGAGAGCGATCATCTCATACAGCAGCGGCAGATCCTCGACCGCGTTGCGGTTCGCAGGCTTGTCGAAGGGCGCTTTCGGCTTCGGTTGGTTCGTCCAGCGCTGGCGCAGTTCCAGACGCTTTTCCACATCGCGGACGGACGTGAGGTATTCGTCGAGCTTGTCCTTGTCCTCCTTGTTCACCTGCTTCGAGAGACGATTTGCCTCCTCCAGCACGGAATCGAGGATCGAGGCCTGCACCTGGTTTTCCTGCGCCCGACGAGCCTGACGCTCCTTCGAGTCGGTGACGAACAATTTCTCAAACAACTCCGCCGGATTCGTCACCGGCGGCACACGCACGCCCGACTTCGTCCACGCGATCTGACAACCGCCATGGATACCGCCTTCCGAACCCACCGTGAGCGCCGGAAACCGAGTCTCAAAGCCCACTTCGTCCGCGAGATACTGGTCGATGGTTACATTGCCCTCTGGACGATTTTGCGCCTCCGAATGCAGCACACCCGAAAGGAAGGAATGCACCGCGAAGTGGCCACCTTTGATGCCGTGATCGAGGCCGCGATACACCGTCATCTTGTCGCGAATATCCCACAGTGGCTCCAGCAACGTCGTCTTCTCGTAGCTGCGGCCCTGAGTCGTCGGAAAGAGGCTCTTCGTCTGGTAGCCGAGCAGATTCCCGATCGCCACAAAGCGCCGAGCGCCCATACCTGCTCCTTTCGCGGCCTGCACCGAGCCGCCGACGGTCTTGGCCATGAGCGAGGACATGCCCGGCAACGCCAGCGTGGTGCCGAGAGAACTGAGAAGGAAGTGACGACGATTCATGAGGGGGGATTTTCGGGCAAAGGGAACGACCAGGAAGGCCATATTGTTGCAGCAGATGACGGGCCACTCAAATCGCCATATTGCCTCGCATCAAAGTGTGGTAGGCGGAATGAGTTTCTGCGCAGTCAGCCATTTCAGTGCAGCGGCCTTCCACTGTTCCCAAAGCGGGCCTTTGCAGCCGTTGAAGCCATGGCCACCACTGGGGAGTTCGAGTAGTTCGACGGGGACGTTGTTTGCTTTCATGGCTCCGACGAACTGGCGACTGTTCTCGGGTGGCACCGGTTTGTCGTCCATGGCGTGGGCGAGGAAGGTGGGCGGTGTGTTGGCGGTGACTTGAGTTTCGTTTGAATAGAGGCGCACGAGGTCCGGTGCGGCGCTGGAGCCGATGAGTTTCTCTTTGGAGCCGGTGTGCGTGAACTCGCCCATGGTGACGACGGGATAGACGAGCCAGCCGAAGTCAGGGCGGCAGCTCAGGCGCTCGATGGGATCGGCGGAGGTGGGATCGCCGGCATTGAAATGCGTGAGCGCGGTGGAGGCGACGTGACCTCCGGCGGAGAAGCCGAGGATGCCGATGCGCTGCGGATCGATTTTCCACGTGGCGGCATTCGCACGAGTGAGGCGGATGGCGCGTTGGGCATCAAGCAGCGGCACCTGATGACGCAACTCGGGCAGGCGATACTCGAGGATGACACAAGCGATGCCGTGCTCGTTGAGCCATTGCGCGATGGGATAGCCCTCGCGTTCGGTGACGTGACGGATGTAACCGCCGCCGGGACAGAGCACGATGGCCGCACCGTTTGCTTTGTCGGCAGGCGGGAGGAAGACTTCGAGTTCCTTCGCGCAGTCTTCGGTCTTGCCGTCACCAATCGGTGCTTGGCCCGGCCAAAGTGGGACACGATGAGTGGGTGCTGGCTTGGCAACTGATGCTAAGGATTGCGCGAGCAAATCTGGGGTGACAACCAAGAGGGCGGCGAGAGCAAGGGCGGCTGTTCTTTTCATGGTGTGGGATTTTGAATGTGATGATCTCGCGGAAACAAGCAGCGGATTCCGATGATGACGGCAGCTCCTGCCACGAGATAACCAAGCGCGGTGAAGCTCAGCAGGCGGTCAATGCCCAGGGACTGTTTCCACATGCCGCCAAACAAGGTCGCGAAACCAGACATGATGGCACCGCAGAAGTTCAGCATGCCCACGGCGGTGGCGCGGGCGTCGGAGGAGACGACATCGAAGGCTGCGGGGAAGATGTTCGCGATGAAGAGTCCACTGAAGAGACCGAAACCGATGGCGGCGAGGCGCGTGACGAAAAGCGTGTCGCTATTGCCGAGCAGATGAATGCAGGGCGCAGATAGGGCGAGTCCGGCGACGATGAGCCAGAAGCGCGCGGCTTTTACACGCTGATGCAGCACGTCTGCCGTCATGCCCCCGATGAGGATGCCGATGAGCGTGGCGGTTTGCAGGAAGACGGTGGCATTGAAGGCGGCATCGGCCTGATTGAGCGCAAACTTGTCATGCAGGAAAACCGGCAGCCAGCCGTAGAGCAGCCAGAGACCGAAGACGAACACGGGAAACACGAGGCAGAGCAGCACAAAGGTTCTCGAGCGTCCGAGCGAGGAAAAGGAGAGGCCTGCACTCGGCTCCGGGGCGGGTTCGCCGACTTTGCGCAGGAACGCGAAGTAGGGCAATGCATACAGAACGCCCACTGCGCCGAGGACGAAGAACGCAGCACGCCATTGGCCACGATCCGCCATCCAGCCGCCGAACCAACTGCCGACCACGGTTCCGGCGATCTGGCCTGTCATGAGCATCGAAACGGCTCGTGAACGTCGCGCAGCGGGATACGCGCTGGCGGTGAGTGCGACGGCGCTGGACATGTAGAGCGACTCGGAGATACCCATCGCTCCACGCATCGCGAGCAGCATCGAGCCTGAGGCGACGAGTCCGGTGCCGATGGTGACGATGCTCCAGACGACGAGGCTGAGCACGACGAGCAGCCGTTTTGAAAAGCGATCGCCGAGATAGCCCGAGATGGGACATCCAAAGGCATAGACCCAGAGAAATACCGCGCCGACGTAGCCGAGTTGCCCGTCAGTCATCTTCAAATCGGCCTTCAGCGATGGAAACATCGCGAACACGGCCTGGCGGTCGCAGTAGTTCAGGAAATACGCCACCCACATGAAGGCGACGAGGAGTGCGGCGGAGCGGTGTGGCATAGCCTTTCTAGGCTGTGAATTTGAAGTGTTTGTTGGGAGAATGAATCACAGGCTGGAAAGCCTATGCTACGAGCACATCGTTCGCGCTGACCTGTCTGGCGATCACCGCCACGCAATCGCCCTGCTGCGTAAGGCATGGGGCGCGCATGGTGATGAGATAACCAGCGCTCTGAGAGATGATTTCCTCCGGCGCTCGATCAGGTCGTTCCAGATGATGAATGAAACCGACGACCTGGCCTTTCTTGACCTTCGCACCGAGATCAACCGTGACTTCGAAGATGCCGGACTCGGGTGCGAGGATGTAGTCTTCTCGATTGGTAGCCTGGGTGATGATCGTGGGCGCTTTGCGTGACTGTTCACGGCCTTTGAGAGCGCCGACATGGATGAGCACGTTCTTCAATCCACCTTGAGCGATGCGATGCACGCTGGCGGGAATGCATTCGCCACCGCCGAGTTCGGTGGTGATGACGAGCTTGCCCTGATTCTCCGCTTCCACCGGCAGCAGGCCCGTGCCCGCGATGTCGGCGTAGATGAAGCAAAACTCCGTGCCCCAGGCGAGCATGGCCGCAAACATTTTCGCCCGTTGCTCACGATCTGGAACGAGGTGCATGTGCGAGCACGGTACGAACTCCATGCTGCGGCCGCCGCTGTGGATGTCGATGACGACATCGCTGATCGGAAAAAGCACGGTGCGCAGATAATGCGCGATCTGGCTGGTGACCGGGCCTTCCGCATCGCCTGGGAAGGCACGGTTCATGTTCATGCCATCCAGCGGTGACAAACGTGTGGCGGCGCGTGCGGCTGGGAAGTTCAGCGACGGGATGAGGATGATGCGCCCCGTGACCTTCTCGGGCGTCAGCTCGCGTGCGAGCTTCATGATCGCGATTTGGCCCTGATACTCGTCGCCATGATTGCCGCCGAGCACGAGCACCGTCGGACCTTTGCCACGCGTGACGACTGTGATGGGGATCATCACATTCGCCCAGCCGCCGAGGTTGTGAGAATACGGGACTTGGAGAAAGCCCTGCTGCTTGCCCGGTTTGTCGAGATCGAGGGAGGTGATGACCATGATGGAGGAGTTTCAGGCGATGATGTCATGCACCACGTCGCCATAGACATCTGTGAGTCGGAAGTCGCGGCCAGCGTAGCGGTAGGTGAGCTTCTCGTGATCGAGGCCGAGCTGATGCAGGATGGTGGCGTGGAGATCGTGGACGTGGACTTTGTTTTGCTCGGCGTTCATGCCGAGTTCATCGGAGGTGCCGTAGGCGAGGCCGCCTTTGATGCCGCCACCGGCGAGGAGCGTGCTGAAGGCGGTGTGGTGATGATCACGGCCACGCTTCATTGGATCGGTCTTCTTGTTCTTGTCCTGATTTTCCTGCGCGTAAGGCGTGCGACCAAACTCGCCGGTCCAGACGACGAGTGTGTCATCGAGCAGGCCGCGTTGCTTGAGGTCGCTGATGAGCGCGGCGGAGGCGCGATCGCTGTCGGCGCAGAGTTCGGGGTGGCGCTTGTAATGGTCGCTGTGGGTGTCCCAGGGCTGGTTGTTGCTGCTGGTGTAATAGACGCTGATGTAGCGGACACCGGACTCGGCGAGACGCCGCGCGAGCAGGCAGGAGCGTCCAAAGGGCGTGTCGCCATACAGCTCGCGCATCTTCGCGGGCTCGCGGCTGATGTCGAAGGCATCGCTGGCGGCGCTTTGCATGCGGTAGGCGGTCTCCATGGCCTTGATCTGGCCTTCGAGCGCGGTGTCGTGCTCACGTTTCGCGGCGTGGAGGTGATTGAGCTTCTGAATCAAATCGATCTGCCGTCGCTGCTGCGCGGGAGCGAGCGCGGAGTTGCGCACATTGGCGACGAGTTTATCCACGCTCATGTCGGAGGTGATGACACCGGTGGCCTGGTATTCGGCGGGCAGGAACGAATTGCTCCACAAGGCCGGTCCCACGACGATGTTTGGTGTGGGCCGCAGCACGACGAAGCCGGGCAGGTTTTCATTCTCACTGCCGAGCCCGTAAAGCACCCATGAGCCGAGTGAGGGTCGGATGGGCTGGATGTTGCCCGTGTTCATCATGAGCAGCGCGGGCTCGTGATTCGGCACGTTCGTGTGCATGGAGCGGATGACACAGCAGTCGTCGATGATGCTGCCCAGCGCTGGCAAACTCTCGCTCACCTCAATGCCGCTTTGACCACACTTGCTAAACTTCAACGGTGACGACATGAAGCCACTGGTCTTCGGTGCCCGGTAGAGCTTTCCCGATGGCTGCTGGCCTTCGTATTTCTTCAGCGCCGGTTTTGGATCAAACGTGTCGATGTGCGACGGCGCGCCGTTCATGAACAGGAAGATCACACGTTTTGCCTTGGGCGTGACCTGTTGTCTCGGTGCTGCATTCATCATTCCCGCCAGTCCGATGGCGCCAAAGCCTGCCGAGAGTCGGTGGAGGGCTTCGCGGCGGGACAGGGATGAATGAGTCTGCGTCATGGCAAGCTATACGAGCCGAGGGCAGCACTGTTTCTCAGCCGAGGAACATCCATCTGGCGATTTGAGATAGTGCTACGCGGCAGGGCTGGCGGCCTTGATGGCTTCGAGTTCTTCCCAGCGGGCATAGAGCCGGGCGACCTTGGCTTTCGCGGAGTCGAGTTCTTCGCTGAGGTCGGAGGCTTCCTGGGAGCGAGTGATGTAGAAGCTGGGGTCGTTCAGGATGGCGTCGATGGACTGTACCTCTTCCTCGGCGGTGAGGATGTCAGCCTCGATGGTTTCGAGCTCGCGCACCTCTTTAAAGCTGATCTTGCGGGCCTTGGGCTTGGCTGTGCCTGGAGCTGTCGCGGCTTTGACTGGCTCGACCCAGGCTTTGAGCTTGGCTTCACGCTCGCGGCGCTTTTCCAGGTAGTAACTGAAGTTGCCGGTCTGGACGTGAACGCCTGCGTCTTCGAAAGCGATGACTTGATCACACACGCGGTCGAGGAAGTAGCGGTCATGGCTGACGACGATGACGCTGCCATCGAAGTTGCTGATAGCTTCTTCTAAAATGCGGAGGCTTTGCAGATCAAGGTCGTTCGTGGGTTCATCGAGCACGATGACGTTGCCGCCGCGCTTGAGCACTTTTGCCAGCATGAGGCGGGCGCGCTCGCCACCGGAGAGGCGGTCCACGCGTTCGTTGGTGCGGTCGTCATTAAAGAGGAAGCGGCGCAGGTAGCTGCGGGCGCTGAGCTTCTGTGTGCCAAAGAAAACGGTCTCGTCCTGATCAGCCACTTCAGCGAGCACGGTGCCGGTGCCGGCGATCTGCATGCGGGCTTGGTCGATGTAGTTGAAGGAGATCTTTTTGCCGATGGTGACGCGGCCTTCATCGGGGGCGCGCTCGCCCATGCAGATGCGCAGCAGGGTGGTCTTGCCAGCGCCGTTGCGGCCGACGATGCCTGTGCATTCGCCGGGCTTCAGGGAGATGTTCAGATGGCGGAAAAGCCAGCGCTCCTTGCCTTGTTCATCGATGACCATACCGCCCATGTCTTCGAGATCGACGGCGACGTTTCCCATCTCCAGTGCAGGTGGGAGGAGGAGGTCCATCTCGCGCTCTTCGGGCGGGGCTTGCTGGCCTTCGATCTCATAAAAGGCTTCCAATCGGCTGCGCTGTTTAGTGCCGCGTGCTTTGACTCCGGCACGCACCCATTCGAGCTCCGTGCGCAGGAAGCGCTGACGGCGGCGCTCGCCCTGCTCGGCGATCTGCTGTCGCGCGGCTTTGCTCTCTAGGTAGGCGGTGTAGTTCCCTTCATGCGAGTAGCAGCGGCCTTCGGAAAGCTCGATGATGCGCGTGGCGATGACATCAAGGAAGTAGCGGTCATGGGTGACGAAGATGACGGCGCCGGGGAAGCTCTTCAGGTAATCTTCGAGCCAGCGGATGGATTCGGAGTCGAGATGGTTCGTCGGCTCATCGAGCAGCAGCAAGTCAGGCTGGGCAACCAAAGCACGACACAGGGCGACACGGCGCTTTTCTCCTCCGGATAGCGGCGCGACGAGTGCATCCAACGGCGGAGCACTCAGGGCGGTGGTGATGGATTTGATCCGTGTGTCGAGGTTCCAACCATCAGCGACTTCGATCTGATGCAGCATCTCGGAAAGTTCGGCTTCGCTGCCATCTCCATCTTCATAGCGCTGGATCATGCGGACGAGGTCGGCCGCGCCGGACTGGATGTTTTGCAAAACGTTGCCGGTGCCATCGAGTTCGAACTCCTGAGGCAGGTAACCGACGCGCAGGCCGCGCTGCATGGAGAGATCGCCCGTGTCGGGTCGCTCGACGCCGGCGAGGATTTTGAGAAGGCTGGTCTTGCCGCAGCCATTGCGCCCGACGAGACCGACTTTCTCTCCTTCATTCACGGCGAGGGTGATGCCTTCGAGGAGGCGCTGATTACCGTAGCTGAGAGTGAGTTCGTTGGCGGAGAGCATGAGGGGGGAGAAGACGCGGAGACGCGGGGAAGGGGAGACGCGGAGAAGAAGGATGGCTTCCTTGGACTCGCCAGAGCGGTTTGCCAAGACGTGGCTTACTTCTCTTTCAGCACCCAGACGCCTTCCCAGTGCTCGGGAGGCTCGGTGATGAGGGTCTCGCAGCGCTTGCGGTAGAGATGCGTGAGGTCGTCATCGAGTCCGGCGATGGCGGCGTTTTTGAAAAACTGGAGTGCCCGAGGGAAGTGGCCGGTGCGGAAGGCGGTGATGCCTGCTTCAAACTCGTCGAGCCCGGCGGGCGGGGCGACATCGCAGCCACTGAGCACGGCGTGGATCTGAACGGGGACTTTCTTCCCCTTCACCACCACCAGATCCGCGCTGCGGAAGATGAAGTGGGAGACGGTCTTTTCCCACACGGGCTGGCTGACGAGGATGTCCACGCCATACTGCTTCGTGGCGCTTTCCAGGCGGGCGCTGGTGTTCACGCTGTCGCCGATGGCGGTGAACTCCATCTTCGCGGGGGAGCCCATATTACCGACGATGGCACTGCCTTGATGAATGCCGATGCCGATGGCGAGTGGCGGCTGACCTTCTTTGGCCCAGCCGTGATTCAGGTCATTGAGCCCGTCGCGCATTTTGAGAGCAGTTTCGACGGCGAGACAGGCGTCTTCGGCGAGCGCTTCGTCAGTGGCTTCATCGCGGATGCGGCCCCACACGGCCATGATGGCATCGCCGATGAATTTATCGATGCTGCCCTGCCTGCCGAAGGTGATCTCGACCATGCGTTCGAGGTATTGATTGAGCTGGCGGACGAGTTTGTCAGGCGGGTGCTTTTCCGAGAGGCTGGTGAAGCCGCGCAAGTCGGAGAAGAGCACGGTGATCTCTCGCTGCACGCCGCCCAGAGTGCGGAAGTAGGAGTCGGGCTTGCGGAGGATCTCGTCCGCCATGTCGGGAGAAAAGTAGCGCGTGATGGCGCTGCGGAGTTTTTCCTTCTGCCGCCGCTCCAGCACGAAGTCCCAGCCAAGGGAAAAAAGCCCGGTGCTGCTCCAGGCGAGCAGGGGAGTTAGCATAGGAAGGACGATCCCCCAGGTGTCGAACGCATGTTGTTGGACCCAAAGTCCGCCGAACCCGCCGCCGATGAGCATGAGCAGAGCCACGAAGGGTTTTTTGAAAAGAATGACGAGCAGCGCAGCCGCCAGCGCGGCGATGCCGATCCCGCTCTGCACCCAGCGCGTGGGTGCCTCACGCAGTAGCTCACCTGCCTTCAAGGAAGCTGCGACCTGTGCGTGGACCTGCACTCCAAAAAGTTCACCTACGGGCGTGGCGACGGAGTCCTGGAAATGCCGCGCGGTAGGTCCGACGAAGACGATCTTGCCTGCGAAGATTCCGGGTTTGGCGTAGTTGCTCTCCCAGATGTCGGGCACGAAGACTTCGTGCAGCGACATGGGCGTGTAGGCCGTGGGATCGCCGAAGCGGACGGCATGAAACTCCGATCCGAGTGTGTCTGGTTTTCCGCCAAGTGCGTTGGCTGAGAGCGATGGCAACCGGTCGGCGATGTCATCGGTCAGGCCGAACTCCGTGCGCACTCGGCGGACCACATTATCGCCATCCGGCCAGTAGGTGAGGAAGCCGACGCGCGGGTCGATGGGCCGCGTGGGAGTGACGAGAGACTCCGTGGGCATGACCAGATTCTCCATGACACTGCCGCGAAGCAAGCGCGTCTCGATGTCTGCGCCGATAACGACTTTGTCTCGGTGCCTTTCCAAAGCCTCGCGCAATGCCTGATCATACTCGGGATGGTCCGGCGTGGGCGTGGCGAACATTAAGTCGAGCACCACCTTCTTTGCGCCGCCCTGGATGAGGCGGTCGAGCAGGTGGGCATAGACCTCGCGCGGCCAGATCCAGCCTTTTTGGATGAGTTGGAGGGGGCGTGAAGCTTGGACATCTTCGGGAAAGGCGCTCTCCAGGCTAAGGCTGGCATCATCAATGCCGACGACGACAATGTCCCGGTCCGTCGGCGTCAGCTTGCCGCGAAGGTGGATCTGGTCCTCGATTCGCCACTCCATCTGCCGGATCGGCGCACTGCTCCACGACCACTCGCGTGCCAGGATCAACAGCGTAGCGAGGATGCAAGCCAGCCCCAGCAGCACGAGGCTGCGTTGGGCATTCAGGTTCGGGGAGGATGAAGCGGGCTTCATGAAGAGGTTTTTAACAGCAAGCGGGCCGAGGTGGGAGAATTAGGCGATTCCTTTTTGAAAAAATTATCGAAAATGACCGAATTGAGTAAAATTATTCGTAACTACGTTTGACGTTTAGTGCCTTTAATTATTACATTTATGGCGAACTTCGCCCACTCATGCATTCTTTCAGCACTTCAGCAATTAAGGTTTTCATACGCCGATCCCTCTTCGTGGCGGTGCTTGGCGTCTGTTGCACGCACCAAGCCGAGGCACAAATGGTGGACCCGACCCGTCTTCCAGAGTCCAGTGGGATTCAGAATCGTAGTCTGGTCCCTACGGACGAAGATGAGATGCGCCGTCGTGACCTTGGGGAGGAGAATGGCTTCGCCTCAGCCTCGGAGGCGGATGACGACATCGGTCAGCAGTTGATCCTGAAAGAGACGCCCAAGGATCGGCCATTCCGGGCGACCTTTGATGAATTTGCCCTTTGGTCGAACAACGCTGCCAATGTTTCGAGCGGGGAGAAAGCTGACTGGATGTGGGGGCAGCGCGCGGGAGTAGGCTGGCAGAAGAGGATCGCAGGCCACTGGTTCGCCGATGTGAGCGCGAGTCAGGGAATGTACCGCTACCGCAAGACGGGGGCGCTGGATTTCGAGGCGATGGAGGCGATGGCGAGCATCCTGGATGTGGAGCCGCGCTTTTGGAATGTGGTGCTGGTGGGTTCCTTTGGCTTCACCCGCATCACGAACAATCAATTCCAAGACAGTCTGCTCAACAGCCTGTCGGGAAGATTGGGCGCTCAAAGGCTGATCGTGCTCGACCGCAAAAGCAGCATTCAGTTGGCGCTGGGCGCTGACTGGGATCTGACGAACGACGTGGAGCAGGTCTTCCGCGACGAGTACTCGCTCGATGTCTCCTACAAATACAAAATCATGCGGGATCTGGCAGTCTCGCTGGCCTACCGCATGACCTACTTTAACTACCGTGAAGTGCCGCGTGCGGATCTGCTGCATGTCCTCGGGGCCACGGTCAGCTACACGCCGAAGAATTGGATGGAACTTTACGCCACGGCCAGTTACGCTCTGAACGATTCCGACATCGACTACTTTGATTACGAGACGGCGAGTAGCGGTGTCGGTCTGGGACTGAAACTCAAATTCTGATGTTCATCATGAAGAAACTTCTTCTCACCGCGCTCGCTCTGCCGATGCTGCTCCCAGCTGCTGCATTAAAAGAGGCTGAAGTGACGCGCATCATCAATGACGTGCGTCTCGTTCCCGCGCAGCAGTCTCCATCGGTGGCGAAAGTGGGGGACAAGATCAGCGGACAGACCGCGCTGGCCACAGGAGCGCAATCGCGCGCGGAACTCCGCTTTCCAGACCAAACACTGACCCGGCTCGGCTCAAACTCGGTCTTCCGCCTGGATTCGAAATCTCGGGACATCAATCTGGAGAAGGGGGTCATGCTCCTCCAGGTGCCCAAGCAACTTGGCGGGGCCACGGTGCGCACCGCCGCCATCACCGCTGCTGTCACCGGCACCACGGTGATGATGGAGTACGATCCAGATGGCTTCGTGAAGATCATCGTGCTGGAAGGGGAAGTGGACGTCTTCCTCAACGAGCATCGCAGTGAGATCCGCACCATCAGTGCGGGTGACATGCTCATCACGAAGCCAGATGCGACCTCTCTCCCCGCTCCTGTTCAAGTGGATCTCCAGCGTCTGCGCCGAACCTCAAAGTTGCTGAACGCGAAAGATTTCAGCTCCCTTGGCAATGAGAAGCAGCTCCAAGAAGCTCTCCAGCAGCAGAACCAGAAGAAGGAAAAAGGCGAACTGCTGGAAACGGCCTACCTCCTCCAGGGGCGCGGCACCTCCGTCACGCTCAGCAGTGAGGCGCGGCTGGAATTGCTGAACCAGCTCACACCGTCACAACGTCGCCAGTTCGGCTACATTCCGGGAACGACCCAGGTGGATGGCACTGCGCAGATCGACACGCGTGGCATCATCAGCGTCAATAACAACAGCATCAGCCAAGGCATCATCACCGCGCTTGGCGTTCCCTTCACTCCAGCGGACGACGGAAGCTTCAGCGAGTTCGTCTATGGCGTTCAACCCTACTTCACTGCCTTTGATCAGGACTTCAGCCAATTCGGAACCTGGTCGCTTTTCAAATTCGATGAACTTTACGTCGTCGGCACGCCGCTGATCAACTCCGCTGCAGGGCCGAGGAACTTGGTCTTCGCGGGCAAGTTCGATGTGACCCTCACGACTGCGACCTTGCCTGACTTTCCTTCCGCAGGAGCCACGGGCGTGCTGGATCTGGACAGTGCTCTCGATGCCATCGCGATCACCTCCCTCGATGGAGATGTGACCGTGGCCCCTGGTTTCCAAATCAAAGGCAGCGACCAGTCCGTCTTCCTTTCCGCCAATGGCGGCTCTGCCAATGTCTTCATCGAAGGTCCGGCTGCCCTCGGCGGCAGCACTGTCGCGGTGCCTTATGGCAAACTTTATGTCTATGCAGGCACGGATGTTTCCCTTTCCAATCAGGCCACTGTGCAGGTCGAGGAGGTGCGAGTTGCCGCCGTGCATGACATTCAGGTGGACCAGTCCGACGTGAAGGCACGCTCACTCATCGAGATGATCGCCCAGAATGGCATCAGCATCCAAAACTCCTCCAGCCTCCGTGCTCTCGCCAACACGGAGAGTCCTGCCGTTTTCCTCGAAGCCCAGGGGCCACAGGGTGACATCCTGATCTCACAATCCCAGCTCGCCGGTGACTCCATCCGCGCTCGTACGCTCGGCATTGATGGGCGGCTTCTGCTGGGCAATACCAGCATTGATGCCGACCAGCTCGTCCATCTTTATGCCCAGGGCAGCAACGGCCAGATCCAGTTCACCGGCGATGTCTCCATCGACAGTCCGCAGACCGTGCTTGCTGCGAAAAAGGTCACCATCGACAACGGCGTGAACGTCACCATCCAGCAACCCGCCGGACTCGATGTCTTCACCGATGTGCCTCAGTTTAACACCAGCGGCTTCGGCAACTTCATCGATAGCGGCAGCACGCCGATCACCTTCACGCCGGGGGATAATCTGCACGCCTTCGACTCGCCGTTGAAGCCATCGTTTTGATCACAGGATACAGATCTTGCCAAGGTCACAGGCAGGTTTCACTATTGGCTTCCTGTGCAGGATTTCCTCGTCATCGACCATGTCACCAAAGCCTTCGGCAGCCTTCGTGCGGTCGATGGTGTGAGCCTGAAGATCGGGCGCGGGGAGGTTTTTTCACTGCTCGGACCGAGTGGTTGCGGGAAGACCACGCTGCTTCGAATGCTGGCTGGCTTTGAACTTCCTGACAGTGGGCGCATCCTGCTGGATGGGCAGGACATCACCGCTCTGCCACCGGAGAAGCGACCGGTGAACACGGTGTTTCAAAATTACGCGCTCTTCCCTCATCTCAGCGTCTGGGAAAACATTGCCTTCGGGCTGAAGATGGCGGGCAGGGGACGTGTGGAGATCAAGACCGCCGTGGAGCGGATGCTCACGCTCACACGTCTGGAAGATCAGGCGCAGAAACGTCCCGCACAACTCAGCGGTGGGCAAAAGCAGCGCGTCGCCATCGCCCGTGCGCTGGTGAATGAACCCCAGGTGCTGCTGCTGGATGAACCGCTGGCAGCGCTCGATCTAAAGCTGCGCCAGCACATGCTCAGCGAGCTGAATGCACTGCATCGCGAGGTGGGCACCACCTTTATCTATGTCACGCATGATCAGGGTGAAGCACTGAGTCTGAGCCACCGCATCGCTGTGATGAATGAGGGCCGCGTGGAGCAGATCGCCACTCCGGTGGAGCTCTATGAATCGCCGGCCAATGCCTTCGTCGCGGGCTTCATCGGCGACGCGAATTTCATTCCTGCCATCGTGCAGGAAATGATGCCCGGCGGCTTCGTGCGTGTGCAGATGGATGGGCTGGGCCGCCCTGCCGTCATGTCTGCGCTGGATCTGAAGCCCGGCGATGTCGTGCGTGTCATGGTACGTCCCGAGAATCTGCACCTCTCTGCCGAGCGTCCGCTGGCCAGCGAGCGCGTGAACAGCGCCCAGGTCGTGGTCGAGGAGGTCATCTACTTCGGCGCGCATGAGCGCGTGCGTCTGCGTGCCGGGATGCAGGTGCTGCACACCCAGCATTCCCGCCGCGAAGACCGTACCGTGCTGACTCCCGGCCAAGCCCTGTGGTTGACTTTCCATCCCGAGGCAGGGCGTGTGGTCGGGGAGTAGGAATGGCGAGAAGTTCCTTTTTTCACGTATCGCCAGGCAGTTGCCGGCAATCAGGGGCATCGCAGAAAGGCATGTGGACTCTATGTCGGTTTATTTTGGAGACAAAGGTAGCAGCCAGCATGGGGTTGTGCTACGGCCTCCGGTTCCTCGAATGTCGTAAGGCGCGCGGGGACAAATCAATCACGCATGAACGACCTTCCGACTCAGATCCCGACTCTCCTTTCCCAATTTGAACCCCGGTTGCGTGCGGAGGCCGAGCGTCTGGTGGACGCCGACTCTGTGCGTGGTCTTGACGTCACTGACGAAGAGGTGTTGGCCGAGGTTCGGCTCGATGACAACAGCGTCAACACACGCTGGGCTTTCGAAGACGGCCAGTGGCGCGGCGAGTCTGACATTGATGACCGCGTGCTGCACGATCTCGCCCTCTGCACGGCGCTCATCGCCATTCAGCGGAAGGCCAAGCGCGAGCCAGAGGCATTCAAGCCCTCGGAAACCGAAGTGCCCTTCCAGGAAATCGTGGAGAAGCGCATGGCGCGCCAGTTCACCCCTGAAGAGGAAGCCTACTTCGCCAAGGTGGAGAAGCGCTTCCAGCGCGTGCAGCAGACCGGCACCATCTTTGATCATGACATGGTGCGCCTGCACCCGAAGTGGAGCATCCAGAGCACGGACCCGATCCCCATGTGGCCTGAGGCACCGAAGACCTTGCGCGAGTTCTGGGATTACGTCTCCCTCGCGCTGACAGATCGCGGCCTGCCCATCCCCGGCTTCCTGCGTGGCGTCGCTGATCTCACTGCGGTGCGCGAGCGTCTGCGCGAGTGGCGTCAGGAGCGCACCGTTCCCCTTTGGAAAGAGCGCATCCGCCGTCTGCTGAAGGACGACTCCGGCATGGGCGCAGGCCTTCGCCGTGCGGGGGATCTGCGCCTGCTCATCTCTCCCGGTGAAGCCCGCCTCCAGGGCCGTTTCGGCGAGGAAGAGCGCTTCCGCCCCGTCACCGGCGCGGAACTGCGTGAGCTCGAAGAAGCTCAGTCCATGGGCGGTCTCATGGTGCCGCCAGAGGCCGAGTTGCTGCTCCTTTCCGCCCTCGGCCAAAGCTCCGCCGGTGCTGCGGACGTATGTCGCTTTGACCTCGACTCCTACGGGCAATGGCTCGGCAGTGTGTTCCAGCAGCCCGCGTTGGAAGACCGCCTCGTCACGCTCGACGAGCATCCCTTCCGCCGTGCTTCCTCCCAGCTCCGCTGGCAGAGCGTGGATGATCTGGAGGCCAATCAACTCAGGCTCAGCCTCGTCACCGAATCGGGTGAGGAGGCTCCGCTGCCGCTGCGTGTGCTGCATGGCGCCGAGACGCTGTATCTTTCCTCCGACACTGTTTTCGTCGGCCCGCACTGGATGGCGGATGAGGCGAAGATCGAGGCCGTCATCAGCGTGCCGCTGACGGCGCTGACTTCCCAGGAGGGCATTGAGTTCCTCGAAAAAATCGGCCTGCCGCTGCCAGCGTCCATCGCCAGTCGTGTGCGCCATGAGAAGCTGAATGTCCAGGTGCGTGCCTCCTGTCAGAAGAAAGGCCCCGGCTCACAGACCGAATACGCCACCTTTCATGCCGAGGCCATGGACCCCGAAGGCCGCTTGCGCGAGCGTCTCGGGCCTGCTGGCTGGGCTCCCGTCTTTGATCAGGGGCCGCGTGATGAGGAAACCATCATCTGCCGTGACCGCAGCGCCCTCGCCGTGGCTGAGGAGATCCTCCGCGATCTCCGCCCGAGCTGGGACATGGAGGCTCAGGGGCATCGTGTCCGGCTTACCAAGGCTTTCCCCGATCAGTTCAACACCTGGGCCACGTCCTTGCCTGAAGGTGTCACCCTCGCCACCGACGAGCGTTTGCAGACCATCCTCGCTGATCCGCTCATCGCCCGCGTCCGCATCGAGGCCACGCAGACTGCCGTCATCGACTGGTTTGACCTGCGCATGATCTTCGAGATCGAAGGTGCGGACCTGAAGGCGGCGGAAATCCGCAAACTCGTGGCGGCGAAAGGCGGCTTCGTGCAGCTCGCCGACGGCACCTGGCGTCGTGTGAAGCTGGAGCTTACCGAGGAGCAGATGGCCCTCATGGACCAGCTCGGCATCGACCTCGATGCGCCCACGGACGAACTCCACAAACTCCACTGGCGTCAGCTCACGGGCGACAAAGCCAAGGACATCATCAATCCCCGCGCCTGGCAGACCATCACCCAGCGCATGGAGCTGGCACGTCTGGAGGAGCGGCCCGAGCCGCCCGAGGGCCTCGCCGTCACGCTGCGTCCCTACCAGGTCGAGGGTTACCACTTCCTCGCTTATCTCAGCGTCAACAAATTCGGCGGCATCCTGGCCGATGACATGGGCTTGGGCAAAACCATCCAGAGTATCTCCTGGATTCTCTGGCTCCGTGGCCGCTTCCGCAATGCCTGGCCGACCCTCGTCGTCTGTCCGAAGTCCGTGCTCGATGTCTGGGCCAACGAATTCAAAAAAGCCGCTCCCGGCCTCAACGTGCAGATCCTGCGCGACAAAGAAGAGCTCGATCTCGAAAAGCTGAAGTCCGAGACCCAGGTCCTCGTCATGAACTACGCGCAGATGCGCGGCTGCATCGACTACCTCGAAACCGTGAAGTGGCTCGCCGTCATTCTCGACGAAGCCCAGCAGATCAAGAATCCCGAATCCCAGGCCGCCCGTGCCGCCCGTCGTCTGAAGTCCGAGAACCGTCTCGCCCTCACCGGCACGCCATTGGAGAACCGCCTGCTCGATCTCTGGAGCCTCATGACCTACGCCATGCCCGGCTCCCTCGGAGATCGCGCCTACTTCACGCGAAACTTCGACCGCCGAAAGGATGCGAAGGCCAGCGAGCGCCTCAGCGCCCGCCTGCGCCCCTTCCTCCTCCGCCGAACCAAATCCCAGGTCGCCCGCGATCTCCCATCCCGCAGCGAGGAAGCCATGCTCTGCGAGATGAGCGTGGACCAGGAGAAGCTCTACAAAGAGGAACTCGCCCGCGCCCAGCACCTCTTGCTCACCAGCAGCAACTTCGAAGTGCTCACCCGCAAGCGGTTTGCCGTCCTCCAGGCGCTCACCCGCCTCCGCCAGATCTGCTGTCACCCGCAGCTCGCCAACCCCGAGAACAGCGAAGCCGAGAGCGCCAAACTCACCGCCACGCTGGAACTCATCGAAGAACTCCACGCCGAAGGTCACAAGGTCCTGCTCTTCAGCCAGTTCGTCTCCATGCTGGAGATCCTGCGGGATCGCCTCACCGAGATGAGCATCCCCTATTACTGGCTCACCGGCAGCACGAACAACCGCAGCGAAGTCGTCGATCAATTCCAGGCCGACGAAGACGCCTGCGTCTTCCTCCTCAGCCTCAAAGCTGGCGGCAGCGGACTCAACCTCACCGCCGCCAGCTACGTCATCCTCTACGATCCTTGGTGGAACCCCGCCGTCGAAGCCCAGGCCATCGACCGCGCCCACCGCATCGGCCAGACCCAGCCCGTCATGGCCTACCGGATGATCACCAAGAACACCATCGAGGAAAAGATCATGCTCCTGCAGCAGAAGAAGCAGCTCATGTCCGCCAACATCCTCGGCGAAGGCGGCTTCGCCCGCACCCTGGAGAAGAACGACTTCGAGTTCCTCTTCGGCCTCGAAGCCGAGGAAAAAGCCCGCATGGAGGACTGACGGCAACTTGATCCACCGCAGAAGGGCTTAACACCGTCTCCAAAGCGGCTGCCGACGGCTCTGAAGCGACTTTTTGTGCCACGGACTTAACCGCTTCCGTGATGGAATCGGTTGATTCCATCACGGATTTAACCGTTTCCGTCGTGGAATCGGTTGATTCCGTCACGGACTTAACCGTTTCCGTCATGGAAACGATTGATTCCGTCATGGAAACGATCGTTTCCGTCGCGGATTCAACCGTTTCCGTCGCGGAAACGATTCGTTCTGTCATGGAATCGGTTGATTCCATCATGGACTTAACCGTTTCCGTCACGGAATCGGTTGATTCCGTCACGGATTTAACCGTTTCCGTCATGGAAACGATCGTTTCCGTCCCGGATTTAAGGGCTTTTGCGGCTCATTTGACCTCTTTCAGCAGAGTAAGAAATGCCTCCGCCCAGCCAATGCCCCTTTCTGTCCCGGAGGTGAATACCCACGATGGTGAACCAAGGGACATAGACTTTATCTCAGCACCATTTTCATCTCTTGCGTTGTTTTGAAGCGTTAGGGTAGGCTCAGGCCATGTTTTCTTCCCCCGAGAATCCTGACCGCCAGATCAACCGCATGGCGGGCTGTGCCACGATGGGGCTGTGGGTCTGGAAGTGGCTGGTGCGGCTGGTCCTTGGCTTCGCTCTCTTCATCGTGTTAGTCGCGATTTTCGACAGTCTTTATTGGGATCATCGGCATCAGCTACCTTATCGACAAGTCGCTGCCAAAGCCACGCTCAAAGACCTCGAAGTCAGTCTCAAGCACTTCAAAACCGAGTACGGCGAGCTCCCGATCAAGCCCAACGAATCCCAGATCATCCGTTAGCGGTGCGCCGAGTGCCCTCGGTCTAAGCTTGCCTTTTGGTTTCGACAACTATGCCGCTTTCCGCTGACCGTCGATCCGCCGGGTCTTGGCCCAG
>NZ_JBILYB010000108.1:0-21289 GCF_044378005.1 Prosthecobacter sp. | reverse complement strand
GGCCTGACTTACAATGCAATCACCGGCTTGATCTCCGGTAAGCCCACGGTGGCGAAGAGCTTCACCGTGAAAGCCAGCGCTCTGAATGCTGCGGGCAACGGCTTGGCGAAAGAGGAGGTCATGGTGGTGCAGTCGTATCCCACGAGCGCGCTGGGCACTTACCAGGGCTTCGTCCCACGCCACAGCGAGGTGACTTTGAACAACAACCTCGGTGGTCGCCTCACGCTCACCACGACGAACCTTGGAGCCTTCAGCGGCACGCTCGTGCTCGGCACCGTGAGTCATCCGCTGAAAGGCATGCTCGTCATGCTGCCAGATACTGATCCGACCGGCAGCTGCAGCATCGTGCGAAGGAATCAGAACACGCTGACCCTCAGCTTCACGCTCCTGCGTGCCAGCCGCAGCCTCACCGCGACACTCACCGGTGGCGCGAATCCGCTGACGATCACCGCTGCGCTGCCAGCCAGTTCGTTCACGCCGTTTGTCGGGAACTACACGCTCGCCATGAAGCTGGCTGCAGGTGATTTGAGCAATGATGCGAACCCCAAAGGTCACAGCGTCGGTGCTTTCAAAGTCTCCACCAAAGGTGCGGTCAGCGGGGTCATCCGACTCGCGGATGCATCGGCAGCGATCACGCTTTCTGGCATTGTGGGCGAAGGTGGTAATCTGCCCGTCTTCACGCTGCTTTATGCCAGGACAGGCTCCCTGCTCGGCACGTTGAACATCGGTGCAAGTGGTGTTCTGAATGCTTCGAGCTTGAGCTGGTTCAAGCACACGCAGACCGCCGTCACGCGCAGTTACAAGAGTACCTTCGGCCCGCTCACGCTGGAGACCGTCGGCAGGCCGTATGTCATTCCACCGCTGAATGGTATCGCCCTGGGACTCACAGCAGGTGCGGGCAATGCGCGGCTTCTTTTCCGCGAAGGCGGTGCACCGAGTCCAGCGACGCGGCTCGATTGGACGGCCTTTGAAATTCAGAAAGGCAGCCCGGCGAAGATTCTGCCTCCGGCCTCGAATCCAGGACTGGTCAAACTCGCCGTCACACCTGGCAGCGGCACCACTTTCACCGCTGGCACGACGGGCAGTTTCAGCGGCAGCTTCACGCTGAAGGACAGCGATACCAGCATCACACCGAACCGGGATCTAACCCGCAGTGCCACCTTCACCGGCATGATCGTCGATGATGGCACAGGGCAGAAAGGCTTCGGCTTCTTCAACCTCGCCGAGATGCCGACGGCTTCTCCGAAGACCACGGCGACCACCACGAAGCTGCTGTCCGGCAGCGTCGAACTCGGGAGGACGGGGCCGTGAACCGCAGGCCCAAAGTGGTCCGCACAGTCCCCTGTGCGGCACGAGCGCTCCCAGATTCCCAATCCCCGCACAGAGGACTGTGCGGACCACTCTCCCAACCCTTTCCACTAGCTGAACAACAAACCCAAAACACAACGACCACGAAACAACCCATGAAACTCAAACACCTCAACGTGATCGCCTCGGCGGCGCTGCTTCTCATGAGCGGCACAGCCTCGGCTCACATCACCTACGGCAGCGGAGCTGCATCGCGCAACTTCGGCACCATCGTGCCAGGAGCGGCGCCCATCACCATCAGCAACCAAACCGTCACCAGCAATTTCGGCTGGGCTGATGGCACCGACGCCGACCATGCAGACAGCCACAAGCTGCGCTATTACCGCTTCAATGTGACGACGCCGGGCTACTTCACCATCACCTTCCGTGGTTCCACCAATGGCGACACTCGGGACGGTAGCATCAAACCTGCATTTTCCCTCTATCGTGGTCTGGCCCATGTGGCACCGATCACGAATGCACCCGGCAGTGCAGACTACGACACTTCCGCCATCAGTCTGGCCTACCGCGCCACCCTTGGCTACACGACAGAAGGCAGCTTCCATGCCCTGAAGACCTGGCGCATTGGTGGTGATAACCAAACCGGCCCTTTGTTCGACTTCGAAGCAGCGGACGGCCTGAGCACCTTCACCTATGTGACCCACATCGCGGATGGTGATTCCACCTTGTTTGGCGCTGCTCCTGGCGTCGCCGGTGATGGCAATGCGGATGGCACGGTGACCAAGTCGCTCTACCTAACAGCGGGTGACTACACCATCGCCGTCGGTGGGGCCAACTACGCTGGACAAGCTCCGACGCCTGACGCGACCGTCTATGGCCTCGTCGGCACGGTATCGGCGGCCGTTTTCACTTACACGGCTGGAGATCCGGTGGCAGGCGGCATTGGCTATCAGCATCAGGTCACGCTCGGCAACAGTAGTTTCGGCAGCTTCAGTGGCCTCGTCGGAGCCTGGAGCTGGGAAGACAATAGCTTGTTCGATGCCGGTGAGCCGCCCGTCGGCTGGACTCACACCTCAAACTGGGCTGCTGTAAGTGTGCAAAGCGACACCGTCCTGACCATCACCATGGAGCGTGATGCCAGCGTGCCTTGGGCTGCTGCTCCTCCAGAGCTGAATGGACTCGGCGACACCGCCTCCATGTTCCCTAGTTTCACGTTATTCCGTGGCTTGGACAATGACGGTGACGATGACCACACCTATAACAACCGCGGCAACATCAGTTGGGCCGAAGACATCCAGTATGTGGATCATGTGGACAACTCCACCGCCACCAGCATCACCCGCACCTACTTCCTCCGTGCAGGTGCCTACACGCTCGCCCTCGGCAGCAACGCGCCCTCCACCACTCTAGATCCCATTACAGGTGAGCCTGTCGTAACGGCGAATCGCCAGGGCTATAAGATCAGCTTCAGCACCAATTCTTCCGGTGCCGCAGACCCTGTGCCAAACACCTATCTTCCGCCCGATTACATCGGCACTGGCGGTGTAGGTTATGCCTTCACCGTCGTCGCTGGCGCGGATGAAACCGGCAGCTTTAAGAGCCACGTCGGCGCTTGGAGCTGGGAAGACAACGCCCTCTTCGGCAATCCCGGCCAGGGCGCTCAGCCCGTCGGCTGGACCCATACAAGCAACTGGGTGGCGGCGAAGCTCACTGAGGAAGTCTTTTTCTCTCTCACCCTGGAGCGTGATGCCACCGTGCCATGGCCGAGCGTGGACAATCCAAATCGTCTTGCTGACACCAGCAGCATGTTCCCCAGCCTCACGCTCTATCGTGGATGGGACAATGACGGGAGTGACGACCACACCTACAACAACCGTGGCAACGTGAGTTGGGCTGAGGACATCCGCTACCTGGACCATGTGGACAACAGCACCTCCGCACGCATCACCCGCACCTGGCGTCTGCCAGCCGGTGATTACTCCTTCGCCCTCGGCAGCAACGCGGCTTCCACAAACGCACTGCGCCAGGGCTACAAGGCCACCTTTAGCACAAAGGCCGCAGGCAGCGTTATCGCTGGTGACCCAGCAGGCGGCGGCATCGGCTACGCCCATGTCATCAGCCTAGGTCGTGGTGACAGCGGCACCTTCTCCGATGGTGTCGGAGCCTGGAGCTGGGAGGACAATGACCTCTTTGATGCAGGTGCCGGAGATGCTCCCGTGGGTTGGACGCATACCAGCTCCTGGGTGGCCGTGCATGTCAAAGACCACGTCATGGTGAACATCACCATGGCCCGCGATGCGAATGTGCCCTGGGTCTCTGCCCCCGTGGAACTCAATGGCAAGGCTGACACCGCGAGCATGTTCCCAAGCTTCACTCTGTGGCGCGGATGGGACAATGACGACACACCGGATGCGTTCAAGACCCGTGCGGACATCGTCGCAGCATGGGCACCCTATGGCGGCGTCCCCGCCGACCTCGGTGACCACCACACTTACAACAATCGCGGCAATGTCGATTGGGCTGAGGACCTCACTTACCTCGACCATTACAACAACAGCACCGCTGAAACCATCACGCGCAGCTACACCCTGGCACCGGGCTATTACACCTTTGTTCTTGGCAGCAATGCATCCTCGAACAACGACAACCTGCAGGGCTTCAGCTTCTCCTGGACCACCTCCACACCGGCTCTGATCGGCCCCGTGATCACCCAACAGCCGAAAGGCGCGGAAGTGTTGGTCGGAAAGAGTGCCACCTTCAGCGTGAAGGCCACCGGCCCATCCCTCGGTTATCAGTGGTTCTTCAAAGGCAGCCCGATTGATGGTGCCACGAACCCCACCTACACCCGGTCAAACGCCACCGTGGACCATGCCGGAGCCTACACCTGCACCGTGCGCAACACCGCTGGTTGGGCCACGAGTCAGGCCGCCGTGCTCGTTGTTGTAGCGAAGCCAGTCGTCGCTCCGTTTGACATCACTGACCTTATTGTCGGTCAGTGGTTCCAGCACCAGCTCATCGCCACGAACAACCCCACGGCCTTTGCTGTGAAGGGTCTGCCGAAAGGTCTCGTCTTCAATCCGAAGACTGGACTCATCAGCGGTCGCCCCACGGAGATCAAGGCGGTCAACACCGTCGAAGTCATCGCCACCAACAAAGCCGGAGCGAGCGCCAAGGTGACTGACACCTTTGCCGTGAATGGCCTGCTCCTCGGCCTGAGCAGCAGCTACACAGCACCGCTGGGACGCTCCGTGGTGCTGAACAATCTCCTCGGTGGTTGTGTGAAGCTCCAGGTCACTGGCCTCGGCACGCTCACCGGCACCCTCGCCCTCGGCAACGCCGCGCCTTTGCGCATCGCTGCTCCGCTGGACACCTCCGCTGCCTCTCCCACCGCGCACTTCCACATTGAGCGCGCTGGTTTGCCAGAGCTGCACATCGAGCTCACACTTGATGCCAGCTCGAAGACCATCATCGGCTTTGTCGAAGACGGCACCGAGACGCTGCCCTTCATCGCCGTGCAACCGCAAGCCACGCTCGGCACCTATCCGGGTGACTACACACTGGCGCTGAAGCTTCAAACTGCCGATGTGGGTCAGCAAACCGTCCCACAGGGCCACAGCGTCGGTGGCATCAAACTCGGCACCACCGGAGCCGCCGCAGGCGTGCTGCTGCTGGCTGACAACACAAAGGTCACCTTCAGTGGAGTCCTGGAGCAGGGTGGTGGCATCACCCTCTTCAGCCCGCTCTACAAAGGCGTGGGCTCCGTGCTCGGACTGCTGAAAATCGACGCCACCAGCGGCGATGTCTCCACCTCCGAAGTCTCCTGGTTCAAGGGAGCAGTCGCCAAAGACCTCGTCTATGGCGACGGCTTCGGCCCGCTGGAGCTCAGTGCCATCGGCCGCAAATACGTCACCTCTGCCGCCGCTGTGCTGCCGCTTGGTGCCACAGCAGGAGCAGGCAATGCCAGTATCGCCTTCGCGCAAGGGGGTGCCCCTGACCCGGCCACACGTCTGAACACCGACACGGTCCAGATCGAAGCTGCCAAGGTCACCGTCGCCGCACCAAATCCCGGCAAGGTTGCGCTCAGCATCGACAAAGGCAAAGTCGGCAACTTCGTGCCCGGCACGAGCGGCAGTTTCAAAGGCAGCTTCGAACTCACCGACTCCGACACCAGCGTCACGCCAAACAAGAATCTCGTCCGCAAGGCCGAGTTCCAGGGCATGATCGTCGATGACGGCACCGAGTCGAAAGGCTACGGCTTCTTCCTCCTCTCGAAGATGCCCACCGCCTCTCCGAAGACCACCCTGGCCACCTCGCCGAAGCTCTCCGGTAGCGTCGAGTTGCAGGCCGACTGATCCTTCACCACTTCCCCGGCGGACGGTCCGCCGGGGAAGTTTTCCTTTTTGAATGCATCTAGTTTTAAAAGCAGCAACTCAGGCGCGGGAGCGTCTTGGAGTACGGTGGCAGAACCCCAAAGGGGTGCCGACACCGCTTTCGACGGCAGGTGGCGTGATCGAACGTCCGCAGCCCCTCGAAAGCGGCGTCACAACCGCCGCACTCCAAGACGCTCCACGCTCTTCAGCGCTCCTCCTATTTGCGCTCCTCCTTCTCCTCACCGCCAGCCTCCACGCCCATCACGGCCGCGACTTCATCCTCATCCAGGATAGCGCCATCCCTGACTATCTCAGCGGCGTCGCCATCGCCGGCTATGAATGGACGAGCGATGGAGACACGAACGAATTCTCCACCGAGCCCGGCTTCTTCATCGGCCTAGCCCCAGCGCTCGCTTTCGGCATGTCGGCAGGTTTTTCTGATGAAGGCGATGGCTGGCGTTACACCGGTGCCACGCCGCAGTTCGTCGTCTCCATCCTCCCGCCCACCGGCCCCATGAACTTCCGCGCGGGCCTCTGGAGCGGTTATGAATTCGCCGAAGCCTCCGATCATGCCAGCAGGGGCAGTGCTAGCCACGTCCACAATCCTGGCACCGGCCCCGATGCCGGACCTCCCGCCGTGCATGATCACGGTTCAGGCGGGCACGATCACGGTTCTCACGGCGGCATCCATCGTCACGGCGAGAGCGGCTGGTACAACCGCGTCATCCTCGAAGCTGACATCACGCATCACACCCGCGTCATCCTGAACCTCATCAGCTTCGTCTCCGGCACCGGTGGCAAGCCCGGTTTCGGCTACGCCGCCGGCATCCGGCACGAGTTCAGCCACGATCTTTCCCTCGGCATCGAGACCATCGGCGACTTCGAAGAGCGGCAAAGCTCTCATCAAGTGCTCTTCACCACCATGATCGGTCTGCCGAATCACTTCTCCCTGCGTCTCGGCATCGGAGCCGGGCTCACCCCCTCCAGTCCTGATTTCACCATGCACAGCAGCGTGCTGTGGCGGTTTTAGGGGAGCGCGGGCTTTCCAGTCCGCAGCGCTTGGAGTGCCGGAGAGATCATCGAGTTGAACTGGCGCACACGTTCATCCTCCTGCTTTCGTGGCCATGAAGGGCATGGGCAATTCCAAGCGCTACTCGACAAAGATGGATGAACTCATCACCGTCATGCAGTGTTGGTTTAGCTGCTGACGAGTGCCTGAAATCTGCGCAAAAAAACGGCGCTGAGGGGGACTCAGCGCCGTTGGGTGATTGATGATGGAAGTGCTGTCGCTTACGCGCCGGTGTTGAAGGCGCGGATGGCGGTGATCTTCACTTTGCGGGTGGCACCGGTGTCGGTGGGCACTTCGGCTTCGTCGCCGACGGCCTTGCCGGAGAGGCTCTTGGCGAGTTCAGAGAGGTAGGAGACGATGTGCTTGTCCATATCGCTATCCCAGGCACCGAGGATGGTGAGGGTTTCGCTCTTGCCGGTGGCGCTGTCGGCGTAATCGACGATGGTGCCCATGCCGACTTTGTCGGTGGGGGTATTGGCGAAGTCGGTGCCACGGGCGCGGCCCACGTCACGCTCGAGTTCGTCCTTCATGCGGTTGAGAACGGTCTGCTGTTCGCGGGCGGCTTTGTAACCGCCGTTTTCACGAAGGTCGCCTTCTTCGCGGGCGATCTGGATCTCGGATTTGTTGTGCGGGATCTTGACGGTCGTGAGTTCGTTGAGCTCGGCCTTTTTCTTCTCAAGGCTTTCCCAGGAGACAACGAGGCTGTTGTCTTCACGAGAGCCGGAATTGTTGTCCACCATGAGGGACTCCATCTCAGGGCGAGCCTTGATGACTCGGGCCATGAGGGAGCGACGGGTGAGTTCGTCAAAGGCGGTGGTGTTGAGCAGACGTTTGGCAAAGAGGCTGACGAGTTCGAGGTCGCCATCTTCCATGAGTTCGCCCACGAGGGTTTTATCGGCAGACATGGCGTCTTCGAGACGACCGGCGCGCTTAGGTCCACCACTGACAGCGTCATTTTCCACGGCGTCGAGCACGGCATGGCCGAGATCGATACTGAAGACGGATTTAGCGAGTCCGGCTCGCTCTTTGCAGATCCAGATGAGGAGATCCTGGCTTAGCGTACGGTTACGGACGGCTTTTTTCAGGTATTCGGCGAGGGCTTCGATCTCGCCATTGGCATCGAGTACGGTGGCGATCTCTCCCACGGCGCGTCCGCCAGTGCGGGCGAGGTGGTTGAGAAGTTCGGTGACCCAGCCACGATCCGGGAAGGCGGCAGGGAAGGCGCGGTAGAGGCGGCCGTAAAGGGCTGCGGGAAGGCCGGCGACGTTCTCAGCAATGAGGGTGCGGGCTTCACTGACGAGGTCGGAGGCCTTAAAGGAACCGAGAGGCGGGGTGCCCTCGGGGATGGAATCGATGATTTCATCGCGAGCCAGGAGGAGTTGGAGACTCTCTTTCAAATGGAGGCGCCAGGCTTTGCGGACGGTGTCTGAGATGTCCTGGAAGACGGGGATCAGCTCTTTGGCAGGGTCTTCAAAGAGATCGAGATCTTTCTGAATGAGGCCGAGGACGCCGAGCTTGCCCTTGAGGTCGCGCTTACCGAGGTACTCCTTGACCATGACGGTGCCGGGCTTTTCGCCGGAATCACGCAGGACAAGTGGGTCCTGGCGCTTGGAAGGGACGACGATATGACGAGCTGCCTTGAGAACTTTTTTGGTGGCTTCCCACCACTTCTTGTAATCGGACTCAGCGATGATGTGAGGTTTGATCAGGCCTTCGAGTTGATCGAGAGACATCTTGTTACCACTGGACTGGAGGGCTAGCTCGACGAGACCTGTGGGGTTCTTCTTGGCCATCTCTTTAAGCACCTCCAGCTCGGCAAGGCGTCGTGACATGAGGTGGGTGTCTGGCAGGACTTCGAGGCTTGTGATGGCGAAGCCAAGCTTGAGAGCATGACCGGGTTTGCCCTCGAAATTGATGATCAGGCGATCTCCTCCTACGAGGTCCCACTCGGAGACACGGCCGACGCCCCAGCTTTTATGCAGGACAAAGGTGCCAGCTTCGAGCTGGGATAGTTTTTCTGCGTCTGCGGTGGAGATTTTACCTGCCGCTACCAAATTTTGCGCCTCGGGATTCATGGGGGGGTGATGCTAGCAGACAGTCTTCGGCTGGCAAAGGAAACTTCCCCAGTCACGAAAAGTCCGCATGGCTCTGGATCAAACAACGTCCTGCCTATGATGATTGTGATGACATGCGAATGCCATTATTAAGGCTGGAATGAGCGGTCACTCAGAAAGGCATGATGAGCCCGAAAGTTATTCCCAATGAGAAGATGAATTGGTGAATGAAAATGGTGCGGACAAAAAAAGAATTCGTCCTTGCAATCGCGGCTCAAGTTTTTACTCTGGGCCTCCTTGTGAAATTTTTCACAAGCTCCCCGAACGGCCCTTGTTGCCCTGCCATGTTGAAATACTTCTTCCTCAGTTACGCCTTTGTCGCCGCGATCGTTGTCGCGGCCTTCGGCACGCGCGGCAGCAAGAGCGAGCTGCCTCCTATCGAGATTTTCCCCGACATGGATCACCAAGCGAAGGTGAAGTATCAGGTGAAAAATGACTTCTTTGCAGACGGTGTGGGCGCTCGTCTCCCTGTTAAACACACGGTGCCCATGGGTTTCGATGTTCCTGCTAGGCCCGCCTCCTCCCCGGACGCCAAGCCTGCCGCTTATGGCTTCACAAACGGCGTGGACTATTACAGCACCGGTAAGATCGGTGACTTTTATGGCGACGGTCTTCCTGCCGAGCTTGCGGCTGATAAATCTTTGATCGAACGCGGAGAGCGTCAGTACAATATCTATTGTGCTGTTTGCCACGCTGCCTCCGGCAATGGCAAGGGGGTCACTTCCAAGTATGGCATCCTGACTGCTTTTAACTTCCATCAGGTCGGCTCCATGGACCCGACCAACGTGGCGACCTATCGCGCCGACGGTGCTATTTTTGATGTTATCACCAACGGCAAGGGCCTCATGGGCTCCTACGGCGGCAATCTGACCGTCCGTGACCGCTGGGCCATCGTCTCTTACATCCGCGCCCTTCAGGTGGCCGTGAAAGAGGGCAACGTCACCGTCCAGTAACCCGCGCGCTTTTCCAACATGGGTCATCATCACGTCACTTTTGAAGATCTGCCGCAAGGCGGAGAGAAGTTCGAGCCCGCCAAAGGCGGAAAGCTCATCAGCGCCCTTGGTGGCATCGGTGCGCTCGGTCTTCTGGGCTCCGCCTTCCTCTTCTTTTCCAAGACAGACACCTTTGCCTATTCCTGGCTCTTTGCGGTCTTCTTTGCCTTTACCATCATCTGTGGCGGCTGCTTCTGGGTCATGCTGCACAACGCCTCGAACTCCGGTTGGGGTGTGGCGATCCGCCGTCTCTGGGAACAGCTCGCGAACATGATCCTGCCGCTGGCTTTCCTATGCATCCCGCTGCTGATCCCTGCGGTGCAGAAGCCGCTCTATGAGTGGATGAATCATCACCGTGAAGCCGCTCATCACGCTCACGAAGCTGGCACGAGTGTCTATGAAGCTTTGCATCACATGGCGGACAGCAATCCCCACCTGCACGTCCTGACCGCGAAGTTTGGCTACCTGAATATTTCCTCCGCCTTTAGCTGGTATAGCCGCTTCTTCTTCTACTTCTTTGTTCTATGGTTCATCGCCAGCAAACTGCGTGGGAAGTCGGTGATGCAGGATTCTGATGGTGACATCAAGCACACCATCAAGGCCCGTCAGTTCTCCTGCACTTGGTTGCTCTTTTTCGCTCTGACGATCACCTTTGCCGCCGTCGATTGGGTCCAGACCCTCGACTACGCTTGGTTCTCCACGATGTGGGGTGTTTACATCTTCGCTGGTTGCGCTTGGTCTTCCATGGCGGTCACGATTCTTCTCGTCACTTGGCTGCGCAGCCTCGGGTACCTGAAAAAGGTCGTCACCGATGAGCACTACCACCTGATGGGCAAGCTGCTCTTCGCCTTCACGGTTTTCTGGGCTTACATTGCCTTCAGCCAATACTTCCTCATCTGGTATGCTAACATCACCGAGGAGACGCGCTTCTACCTGACGCGTAACACCGAAGGCTGGCGCTATGTGTCCATCTTCATCGTCATCGGTCACTTCATCGCTCCCTTCCTGGCCCTGCTCTCGCAGTCGCGGAAAAAGAAGCCATCTGTGATGATCGGCATCTGTCTCTGGGTGCTCTTCATGCATGTCGTGGACATTTACTGGAATATCATCCCTGAGCGCGGCCCTTCTCTTGGCGTCGGTGTCGTGGTGGATGGTGCTTGGATCGGTGATGTCGTCGCCTTCGCGGCGGTCATCGGCACACTTGGTTTCCTTTTCCTCCGTAGTCTGGCCAATTACAGCCTGTATCCTTGCCGCGACCCACGTCTGCTCGAGTCCGCCAACGTCATCAACTGATCTCTCCCATGTCCGCTGCTGCCACATCTCCGAAGACCGGCTCCCCCTTCCTGTGGGTGCTCGGCGCTTTCGCCAGCTTCGCCGTTTTGCTCGCCTTTTTCCTGAATCTGGCCAAGCCCGGTGAGGTCGATCCCCGCGCGCCTGAGCGTCTCGCGAATACTGCCGAGATCGTCAAAGCGCAGACCGAGTTGGTCGCCAAAATGGGACTGAATGACGCCGCCAAAAAAGGGCAGATCTTTGACAAGACGCTGGAGCTTCTGAAATCTCGCAAGCCCGCTCCCAGCACTCAGGTGGTGCCCGGCTCCCCCACGCAACTGAAGCAGGCGGCCGCCTCTGTGCCTGCTCCCGCAGCCCCGGCCGCTCCTGCTGCGGCTCCCACCCCTGCCAAGTAACGGCCTTTCCTCTCCACGATGCAGACGACTCCCTCATCCGCAGACTCGGACCTCCAGGCTGACAACCTTCGCCGTGCGGCGATCGACAAGTCGGTCAAAGGCCCCGTGCTGTTTCTTTTCCTCAACGGCGCTTTCTGGCTCATGGCTTCCACCATTCTGGGTGTGCTCGCCGCGATCAAACTCTTCGCCCCGTCCTTCCTCGGCGACTGCCCCGTGCTTCAGTTTGGCCGGCTTCAGCCGACGCACCTGAATGCGCTCATCTACGGCTGGGGCATCCAGGCCGGTCTGGGCGTCATGCTCTGGCTCATGGCCCGTCGTTCCGGTCAGGAACTCAAGAGCGGCAAAAGCCTCCTCTATGTGGCTGGAGTGTTTTGGAACATTGCTGTCACCCTCGGCCTGCTGAGCATTCTCTTCGGTGGCAATACTTCCATGCAGTGGCTGGAAATGCCCCGCTGGGTCTGGCCCATCCTTCTGGTATCCTTCCTGACCTTCGCCTGGCCGATGGTGAATATGTTTGCCCGTGCCTTCCGCCCTGAAGGCTTCATGGTCAGCTCTTGGTACATCTTGGGTGCCTGCTTCTGGTTCCCTTGGATCTTCGTTACCGCCAATGTCTGCCTCCATTGCATCCCCAGCCTTGGCGCTCTGGGTGCTGGCATCAATGCTTGGTATGTTCACGGCTTGATCCTTCTCTTCTTCACTCCTGTCGCTCTTGGCTCCGCCTATTACTTCATCCCGAAGATCACCGGCCAGCCAATCGCTAGCGCAGAGCTTGCCAAACTCGGCTTCTGGGCGCTCGCGATCCTTGGCGGTTGGACTGGAATGCAGGCCTACATGGGCGGTCCTCTTCCTGCCTGGATGCCTTCCGTCGGTGCTTTGACTGGCACACTTCTTCTCATCCCTGTCGGTGTCGTTGGTCTGAACCACCACCTGACCACGCTTGGCAAACACAATCTCGTCGCCACCTCCCCGACGCTGCGGTTCACTTTCCTCGGTGCGCTTTTCTATCCGATCTCGGGTCTGATTCTGGCGCTGCTTTCGAACTACTCCACAGGAGCCACGCTTCAGTTCACCCACGCCAGCTATGGTTTCCAGATCGTCGCCGTGTATGGCTTCTTCAGCATGAGCATCTTCGGAGCCATCTACTACATCGTGCCACGTCTGTCTGGTTGCGAGTGGCTCAGCGTCCGACTTATCCGCAATCACTTCTGGTTCTCCACCTACGGCATCGCCACCATCGTCGTGACCAGCCTCGTCGCCGGTGTGCAGCAGGGCGGTGACCTCAACGCTCCCGAAATGTGGGATCAGGACTTCATGCAGCTCGCTCTGAATGCTCGCCCTTACATTATAGCCCGCGCCATCGCGTGGACCTTGATCACTTGGTCCAATATCTGGTTCCTCATTCACCTCATGCTCATGGTGGCCGGTCTTGGCCGCCGCAGTTCCGCTCCGACGTTGCTGCACTCCGCGCATGACGACACCCCTCACGCCGCCCACGCATGAGCAACTTCCGCACATTCATCCTCGGCCTCGTAGCCAGCTTCGGTCTCCCGTGGCTCTGTCTGATCATCATCCCTGTCCTCAAATATCAGGCGCTCTCCCCGGTCGCTTATGACAAGGACAAAGATGGTGTCGAGGGCTACTACCCACCCGCTCCGATCAACCGCCAAGGACAGATCATTTACGCCCGTGAAGGCTGTGCCCAGTGCCACACCCAGATGATCCGCCCCACGCAGCTCGCTCTCGATGGCTGGCGCAGAGGCTCAGGCCAGGATCAGGAGCCACGCCCGGCAGTTCCGACCCGCTCGAACACCCTGCTCGACTATCTCGGTGAGCCGTATGCCCCGCTCGGCATCGTCCGCACCGGCCCTGACCTTACCAACTACGGCTGGCGTGCCCCGGCTCGTGAAGCGATCCACCAGATGCTCTTCTCCCCACGCTCGCTGCACGACTGGTCGAACATGCCTGCCTTCAAGAGTCTCTACATCGTCCGCACTGCTCAAGGTCCTGTGGCCGATAAAGCCATCAAGCTCTCTGGCAAATTCGCCGCTGAAGCTGGCATGGAAATCGTTCCCACCGAAGAGGCTGAAGCTCTCGTCGATTACCTCCTTTCTCTCAAAAAGGATCATCCCATCCCTGGTGTCGCGACCGCCGTGGCCGCTGCGCCTGCTCCCGTGAAGAAATAACGCCCCCGTTTCATGAGCGCCCCCTCCCAAAGCTTCCAACCCGACAGCACCGATCTTGATCGTCTTCACGCCGCCGTGAAGCGCGAGAAAGAAGATATGCAGGCCGGTCGCGAGCCCGTCCCGATGTTTGTCATCTTCCTCGGTATGATCGTCGCCATCATTGGCGGTGGACAGCTCGGCGTTATGACCGGCGGCTGGAGCTTCAATACCAGCAATCCTTTCAATTTCACTGCTGCGCCTGACCCTCGCCCCGGTGGTGGCGATGGAGCAGGTGCGATGGATCCCTTCCAAACCGCGATGAAAAAAGGTGCGTCCGGCTACGCCGTTTGCGGTGGTTGCCATCAAGGCAACGGTATGGGCATTCCCGGCCAGTTCCCTCCGCTCGCTGGTTCTGAGTGGGTTCTCGGTGGCACAGAGCGCCTTGTCCGCGTCACTCAGCACGGTTTGACCGGAGCCATCACCGTCAAAGGGCAGGGTTACAACACCCCCGGTGGCATGATGCCTTTCGGAGCGGCCATGTCGGCTGGTGATCTCGCCAACGTGTTGACTTTCATCCGCAATACCTGGGGTAACGAAGGCACCATGATCACCAAGGAGATGGTCGAAAAAGTCCGCGCTGACGAGAAGCGTGCCACTCAGTGGACCGAAGCTGATCTAGCTCCCTTTAAAGACAAGAACGTCCCTGGCGACATTCCTGCCGGCCCTGGAGCCACCGCTGCCGCCGCTCCCGCAGCCAAGTAAGTCGAATCTCATGACGCATGTGAAGCAGACCTCATCGAGCAAGGCGACCCAGTCCGCCTTTGCCTCGATGGTGCCATTCACTCAGTGCCGTTTCTCTGCGCGCATCTCCGCTGGTGATGCGCGCGGCTTTTTGTCCTTTCGATCTGCCAAAAACTTTCTTTCTCTGAATCTCCCAAACTTCGACACCACGTTTTCTTTCCTGTCGATTTCTTGATCCTCTGACCCCTTGCCCCAAATTCTATGAGCGCCGCTGCCCACACTCACGATCACTCCCACGATCACGCGCATGACCACCATGAGCCAGGGTTCATCAAGAAATACATCTTCTCCACAGATCACAAGACCATCGGCATTCAGTATGCCATCAGTGGCCTGCTGTTCCTGCTCTTCGGCTTTTTCCTCATGCTGCTCATGCGCTGGAGCATTGCCTATCCGGGTCAGCCGATCCCCGGCTTTGAATTCGTGAACAATCTCCCCATCATCGGCGATGTCTTCAATGAGATGTTCGGTCGCTGGGCACCCGGCGGCGTGGTCAATGGCGAGTTCTACAACATGCTTGGAGCCATGCACGGTACCATCATGGTGTTCCTCGGCATCGTGCCGCTTGGTTTCGCCGGTTTTGTGAACTTCGTTATGCCGCTCCAGATCGGCACCATCGACATGGCCTTCCCGCGCCTGAACATGTGGAGCTACTGGCTCTTCTTCATCAGCGGTGTAGGCATGTTCGCCGCCTTCTTCCTCGGAACCGGTTCCGTGCAGACAGGTTGGACGATGTACTCCCCGCTCGCCTCCACGACGAACCTCGCCGTCACGAACGTCTGGCTGCACGGCCACACTTGGTGGCTGCTTTCCATGGTGTTTAACATCTCCGCCTCCCTCCTTGGATCGGTGAACGTCATCACCACGGTCATCAACCTTCGCGCCAAGGGCATGTCCTGGATGCGCATGCCTTTCTTCTGCTGGGCCATGTTTATCGTTGCCTTCCTTCTTCTGCTTGCCTTCCCCCCGCTCGAGGTTGCTGCGCTGCTTCAGTTCTCCGACCGAGTGTTCGGCTCCAGTTTCTTCCTGCCTACAGGCCTCATGGAAGGTGGACAGCACCTCGACATCTCCGGCGGTGGCAGCCCGTTGCTGTATCAACACCTCTTTTGGTTCCTCGCCCATCCTGAAGTGTATGTGCTCATCCTTCCTGGCTTTGCCATTTTGGCGGAAGTCATCCCTGCAAGCACACGCCGCCCGCTCTGGGGCTACAAGGCGATGGTCTATTCTGGCCTTACCCTCGGTTTCTTGAGCTTCCTCGTCTGGGCTCACCACATGTATCTCACAGGCATGGGCACCATGATGTCCACCTACTTCCAGATCACCACGGTTCTCATCTCCGTGCCTTCGGTGATCCTTCTCACGGGTCTCATGATTTCCCTTTACGGTGGATCCATTCGCTTCACGACGCAGATGCTCTTTGCAACGGCCTTCCTCTTCATGTTCGGCATTGGAGGTCTCACTGGGCTTCCTCTCGCGTTCATCTTCATCGACCTTGCTCTCCACGATACCTATTATGTGATCGCTCACTTCCATTACGTCGTGGCTCCAGGTTCCATTTTTGCCTTCTTCGCCGGGATTTATCATTGGTATCCAAAGGCGACGGGTCGTCTGATGAGCGACTTCCTCGGCAAGTTGCACTTCTGGCCCTCATTGTTGGGCATGAACCTCATTTTCGCCCCGATGTTCATCCAGGGTATGGGCGGCTTCCACCGCCGCTGGTATGATGGGGGCAAGTACTTCGAGCAGACCTCCTCAGCCTCCAACTGGTTCACCGAACTCACCTCCGGCTTCTTTGGTCTCTTCGGCATGGATGTGCCAAACAACCTCCTCGGATTGAACGTTCTCATGACCTTCGGTGCTGTGGTTCTCATGCTTGGTCAGGTGCCCTTCATTCTGAACTTCTGGCTCAGCATCAAAGGTGGCAAAAAAGTCACCAGCGACAACCCATGGAACTGCACAACGCTGGAGTGGGCCACGCCGACACCGCCTCCCCATGGCAATTTCACCTTCGACATTGTTGCCGTTCGTGGACCTTATGAATACAGCGTCCCAGGTATGAGCCAGGACTTCTTCCCGCAGTGGGAGTCCGAGCCCGGCAAGGCTGCCGAGCCATCCTCCATTCCATCAGCCCCTGTCGTGGCTCATCATTGATTCGATAACTGCGTACCGCGAACCAAAAACCGCGAACTCACATGGACATCCCCTACACAGTCTCTGCTCGCCCCGATACGGGTCTCTACAACGCCAAGGTCGGCATCTGGCTCTTCCTCGCTTCCGAAGTCATGCTCTTCGGTGGCCTGTTCTCCTCCTACATCTTCCTGCGTGTGGGTGCTGACTATCCATGGCCGGTGCACGAGCTGAATGTCACGCTCGGCTTCGTCAACACACTCGTTCTCATCGGTTCTTCCGTGACCGTGTTGCTTGCCTGGGCCTCGCTGAAGCTTCGCAAGTTCGGTGCTTACAAGCTCTACATGTTTATCACCGTTCTCTGTGCCGGCATCTTCATGGTGAACAAGAGCTTCGAGTATAAAGCCAAGTTCGAGCATTACGCCGTCACTCTCTCCGACGGCACGATCCTGACGGGTCACCTTCCTCACGGCTATGAACTTGAGTTTGGAGATGTGAAAGCCATCAATCTCACCATTGCTGGCAAAACCAGCGCGGTTGATGCAGATCCCGTCAACTATGTGCTCCCGTATGTGAAGGGTGACTTGCCGAAATTCATGACTGAGACTGGCAAGGAAATCACCCTCGATGCCAGCAGCTTCGCTGAACTCAAAGCCGAAGCTCGTGCCAAAGCTGAGGCTAAAGCCAAGGCTGATGGCCTGAAGGAAGTCCCGCAGTGGACTGTGAAGCTTCTTCCAGCCTCACCCATTACCTTCTCCGTCGCTCCTTCTGAGTTGCTTGCCAAGCCTGCCCCTGGTGCGTCTGCGATCTCCTTCCGTGACGGCACCACCGTTGAAGGAAAGATGATCAACGACAAGATGACCCTCGAAGTTGATGGCGTCGATCTTCGTGGCACTCCCGACAAAGAAAAGTCCCTCGCTTGGAACGAACACTACCTCGGCACTCCTTGGAAAAATGCCTTCATCCAGCAGCGCGATCACGCCGTCTCCGAGTTCAATGAAGAGTACAGCGATGGCAAAGGTGGCACCACACGTGATCCCTCCAAGAGCGCCACACATCAGAAGCATCAGTTCTTCCTCCCTATTCACTCAGCCAAGCCTGAAGCGGCTCATGGTGAAGGTGGTCACAAAGCCGAAGCTCATGCGCCAGTCGAGCATGGCGATGCTCACGTCAGCCATCACCCGGAAGTCCACCTTGAGCGCAAAGACATTCAGTTCTTCTCCAACTTTACGCCGAAGCTGAACAGCTACTACGCCATCTACTTTACCCTCACGGGTCTCCATGGTCTCCACGTCGTCGCTGGAGCTCTGGTGCTGGCCTACATGCTCTTCTTCAATGGCAGAATGCTGCGCGAAGACCCCGAACATCTCGCCAACCGTGTCGAAGTCGGCGGACTCTTCTGGCACTTCGTCGATCTGGTCTGGATCTTCCTCTTCCCGCTTCTGTATCTTCTGTAACCCAACTTTCACCTTCGACTGTCATGGCAGATAGCCCTCAAGAAATCCAAAAAGCGGTCCGGAAGATTCTTCTGATCGGAGCCATCCTCATCTTCTTCACCGTCGTGACCGTGGGGCTTTCCTATGTGGAACTGCCTTCCCATAGCTGGAACATCATCGTCGGCATGATTCTTGCCACGATCAAAGCCGCCCTCGTGGCGCTGGTCTTCATGCATCTCAATCACGAAGCCAAGCTGATCTACAAGTTCCTTGCCTTCACGGTTGTCTTCGTGACGGCCTTGTTCCTTCTCTTCTATTGGAGCAGCCTTGATCCGCTCGTCTTCAAGGACTTCTACGCGAACTGACTGGCTCATTTCACTTCCGCAGTAACCGGCTATGTCGCTCAAATACTTCCACTACATCTTCCTCTTCTTCGCAATCCTTTGCGATGGAGGTTTCTGGCTGTGGACGCGTCTCGCCCCAGAGAAGGCGGTAGAGCTTAACATCACCCACCTCGGTCACATCGCCGGTTGGACCAGTCTCGTCCTGATCGCTTACTCCATCTGGTATCTCGTCAAAAAGTCCCGTCACATCATCGTCTGATCATGAGCTTCCTCGCCTGCGCCACTTGCAAAGCTGATCCTAACAGCGTCATCGCTCAGGCTCAGGACATTGCTGTGCTCGTCATGCTAGGATTTCTCGTGCTAGGCATGGCCTGTGTCGCCTTGGTCGTCTTCAATTTTGCCCGCAAGCAGCAGCACCTCGGTGCCCCGCTCTGATTCCCTCTTTCCTTAAACTCCCCCGCTGACCTCACATGAGTATTTCAGACATCAACATCCCCTTCGGCATCACCCAGAATGCCTCAGAGCACGGTGGCCTTGTGGATCACATGCTTGGCTTCGTTCACTGGGTCATGCTCATCCTCTTCATCGGATGGTCTACCTATCTCGTTTACGTTCTTTGGAAGTATCGTGCGGGGAACACTCCCAGGGCCGACTATCATGGAGTGCGTGGTCATGCCACCACCCACATTGAGATCGGTGTGATCATTGTTGAAGCCATCCTCCTCCTCGGTTTCGCCTTCCCCCTCTGGTCACGTCAGGCAGACGAATATCCCACCAGTGCTGACACCATCAAGATGCGTGCTTTGGGCGAGAAGTTCCTCTGGAACTTCCAATACCCAGGTAACGACATGATGCTCAGCACCTGGAACATGCGTGCCGTTTCTCAAAGCAACGCCACCGGTCGCGAACTGAATGACCCCAATGGCAAAGACGACTTCGTCAACCCCGGCACAATGAAGCTTCCAGTCGGACGCCCCGTGATCGTCGATGTCGCCAGCAAGGACGTCATCCACAATCTCGCCCTCGTTCCCATGCGTGCCGCTCAGGATGCCTGCCCCGGCGTGAAGTCTCACATGTGGTTCAAGCCCGTCAAAACTGGAACCTGGGACATTATCTGCGGCCAGCTTTGCGGCCCGGGCCATGCCCAGATGAAGGCCGTGATCGAAGTCATGGAACCCAAGGAATTCGACGACTGGGCCAAGGAGATGTCCACCAACGCCGCCGCGAAGAACGCCGCGCCTGCTCCCGTCGCTGTCCGCTAAGTTTGACGCTCGCGACGAGATCGCCGCCATCTCCCCAATCATTTGCGAACGCTGCCTCGGATCACCTCCAGGCAGCGTTCTTCTTTCCTGATGAAACTCTCCCGCTTCCAACGCATCGCCCTCACCGCCTTCGTGGCCATCGAGATCCTGATCTTCGTGGGAGCCATCGTCCGCACCACCGGATCAGGTCTCGGCTGCCCCGACTGGCCTTTCTGCTACGGCTGCTGGGTTCCGCCCACCACGGCAGAAGAGATCGACTTCACCAAGCTCGACCTCGAAAAATTCCGCCTCAAAGCGGCTGCGATGGGCCGTGATCCTGCCTCCATCACGCCGGAAAAACTCAGAGCCGAGTTCAATCCCGTCGCCACCTGGATCGAATACCTCAACCGACTCACCAGCATCCCCGTCGGCCTTTCCGTGATGGTGATGTGGTTCGCCTCCTTCTCCGAATGGCGAAAAGGCCGCTCAGTGATCTTCCTCACCACCACCTTCGCCGTCATCCTCGTCGGCGTGAATGCTTGGCTCGGGGCGCGCGTCGTGCTCAGCGGCCTGAAACCCGGCATCATCACCCTTCACATGGCACTAGCCATTCTACTGCTGTGCGTACTCGTTTACACCGCATGGCGTGGTGCCGAGCGCCCATGGTTCTTAGCCTGGAAATCAGAACCCGATTCCAAACTCCGCTGGCTTGCCTGGGCCTTGTTTGCCTTGATCGTCGCCGAAGGTGTCCTCGGCTCCCAGGTGCGTGAACTTACCGACGAACTCGCCCGCACCCACGCCGGTCACACGCGCGCCGAGTGGGTGCATGAGCTGGAGTCCAGCTGGGTTTACCTCATCCACCGCAGCTTCTCCTGGCTCATCCTGTTCTCCGGCATTGCCTTCTTTCGCCGCTGCCGAGCTTTGGCCCATCGTGGCTGGCTCGAAATCACCATCACGGCGATCATCATCAGCCAGATGCTCCTCGGCGTCGTGCTCGCCAACGTCGGTATCCTCGCCATCGCTCAAATACTCCACGTCGGCCTTTCCTCCCTTCTCGTGAGTTCCCTCTTCCTCTGGCTTCTCGGCAGCAGTCGCTCTCGCGTGACCGCCTAGAGTATTTGCAAGCCTTCGCCGTTGAGGTAAGGCGATGCCGATGCCTGTCGCTGAACCCGCTGCTGATGAACACAACTCTCATGCCCGAGAGTATGTGCGGCATCCATGGCTTGCATTCATTCGCCCCAGCGTGCTCGCTGTGATTGCCACCCTGGTGTCGCTTGGCATCGCGCAGGAGTGGCCGCCTGGGACACAATTCCTCCTGCTGCGGTGCATCGACCTTCTCGTGCTCGTGATGTACTTTTGGCAGTTCGCCAGGCACCGCCCCAGTTTCCTCGAAGCCTCAGGCATCTTCCTGATCAGCGTTGGATTCTTCTTTCTCATCTCCAAAGCAGCCTTCATGGCAGCCACAGTCATCATCCTCATGGCCATCGCCTGGTTTGTGATGACCTGGGTCGCGAAACGCTGGCCGCTCCTGCGCGGATTGACCGTTAGCGGTGCGCCGAGTGCCCTCGGTCTAAGCTTGCCTTTTGGTTTCGACAACTATGCCGCTTTCTGCTGACTGTCGATCTGCCTGGGCTTGGCCC
>NZ_JBILYB010000337.1:0-21994 GCF_044378005.1 Prosthecobacter sp. | reverse complement strand
CTGGGCCAAGACCCGGCGGATCGACGGTCAGCGGAAAGCGGCATAGTTGTCGAAACCAAAAGGCAAGCTTAGACCGAGGGCACTCGGCGCACCGCTAACCGATGACCCACGTCATCGGGGGCGGTTTGTTTTCCTAGCTTCAAATTGGCAATCGAAGTTCTGGGAGTGCCAGAACAGCAAACTCACTCCCACTCGATGCTTGCAGGCGGCTTGGTGCTGATGTCGTAGAGGACTCGGTTCACGCCTTTGACGCTGTTGAGGATCTTGTTGGAGGCGTTGCTGAGCACTTCATAGGGCAGCCGGACCCATTCGGCGGTCATGGCGTCTTCGCTGATGACGGCGCGGAGGCTGATGGCCTGCTCGTAGCTGCGTTCGTCGCCTTTAACGCCCACGGTTTTGACGGGGAGAAGGGCGGCGTAGGCTTGCCAGGTTTGCTCATACCAGCCGCTGCGGCGGAGTTCGCCGATGAAGATGGCATCGGCCTGCTGGGTGATGGCGACACGTTCGGGCGTGATCTCGCCCGGAATGCGCACGGCGAGGCCGGGGCCGGGGAAAGGATGACGCCACAAGGCGCGGTGCGGGATGCCGAGGCTGGCGCCGAGGGCGCGGACTTCGTCTTTGAAGAGTTCGGCGAGCGGTTCGAGCACTTTGCCCTGCTCTTTGAGCTCCATGATGCGATCGACGCGATTGTGATGCGTCTTGATCTTGCTGGCGATGCTGCCGCTGGTGGCGCTTTCGATCACGTCGGGATAAAGCGTGCCCTGGGCGAGCAGTTCGACGTTGTCGGCGACCTTCCAGAATTCTTCCACGAAGAGCGTGCCGATGATGCGGCGCTTCTGCTCGGGATCGGTGACGCCTTTGAGGGCACCGAGGAAGATGGCGCTGGCGTCGATTTGCTCGATGGGGACGCCGACTTCACCGAAGAGGGCTTTGACCTCGGCGGTTTCGTTCAGGCGCATGAGGCCGGTGTCGATGTAGATGCAGCGCACCTTCACACCCGCACGAGCGAGCAACACAGCGAGCACGGTGCTGTCCACACCGCCGGAGACGCCGCAGATGACTTCGCGATTGCCGACTTCGGTTTTGATGCGCTCGATCATCTGCGCTTTGAACTCCTGGATGTCGAACTTGGCGAGCTTGGCCCCGCTTTTGATGAGGAAGTTCTTCAGGATGGCCGTGCCTTCATGCGAATGCGTGACCTCAGGGTGAAACTGGATGCCCCAGCAGCGGTCGGACCACTTCAGAGCGACGGGAACGGCGTCTTCGTTGGTGGCGATGACTTTCGTCGTGTCGGCGAGGTTCGCGCAGGTGTCGCTGTGGCTCATCCAGACCTGGGATTCGTGGGAGATGCCGTCAAAGAGGTCGCTGTGGTCAGTCACGACGAGCTTGGCGGGGCCATACTCGCGGGTGACGCCGGGCTTCACGGTGCCGCCGTGCTTGATGTTCAGGAGCTGCATGCCGTAGCACACGCCGAGTACGGGAACACCGAAGGACATGAGTTTGTCGTAATCGACATCTGGTGCGTCTTTCTCCGAGGTGCTGCGCGGGCCGCCGGAAAGGATGATGGCACCAGGGTTGGTGAGCTTGGCCAGCTCCGCTGGCGGATAGAGGTGCGAGACGAAGCCCAGCTCGCGAACGCGGCGGACGATGAGCTGGGAATACTGGGAGCCGTAATCGAGGACGGCGACTTCTTGGGCGGTCATGAGAGGGAAATGACGAATGACGAATGACGAATTCAGAATAACGAACGGGGAATCCATCAATGCGGCTCGTAGTTCACGGGTTCTTCGGTGATGACGACATCGTGCGGGTGGCTTTCTTTGAGGCCACCGGCGGTGATGCGGACGAAGCGGGCTTTGGCGCGGAGTTCGGTGAGGGTGTTGGCACCGACGTAGCCCATGCCGGAGCGGAGGCCGCCCATGAGCTGGAAGACGACATCGGATAGCGGTCCTTTGAAGGGCACACGGGCCTCAACACCTTCGGGAACGAGTTTGCCGGAGCTGTTTTGTCCGTAGCGGTCCCCTGCCCCTTTACGCATGGCTTTGAGACTGCCCATGCCACGGTATTCTTTGAAGGTTCGGCCCTGCCATTTGACCATGTTTCCAGGGCTTTCGGCGGTGCCGGCAAGCAATGAGCCGAGCATGACGCAATCAGCACCACCGGCGAGAGCTTTGACGATGTCGCCCGAATAGCGAATGCCGCCATCCGCAATGACGGTGACACCGCGAGGACGGCAGACTTCGGCGACTTCCTGCACGGCGGTGAACTGGGCCATGCCGACGCCCGAAATGATGCGCGTGGTGCAGATGGAGCCGGGGCCAACGCCAACTTTGACTGCGGAAGCGCCGGCATTGACGAGGTGCAGGGCACCGTCGGCGGTGACGACATTGCCCGCCACGATGGGGATGCCTGCGCCGACTCGAGCACGGAGCCTTTCAATGACGGAAGCGACACGAGTGGTGTGTCCGGTGGCCGCGTCGATGAACAACGCATCCGCTCCAGCGGCAACAAGCGCAGCACCGCGATCTGCGCAGTCATCGCCGACTCCGACGGCGGCGCCGACACGGAGCTGGCCATTGGCGTCTTTGGCCGCGTGGGTGAAGGTCTGGCGCTTGGTGACGTCCTGCTTCGTGATGAGTCCGGCGAGTTTGCCGTTGGCATCAACGAGGGGAAGTTTCTCAATGCGATGGGTGTAGAGGATCTTGAGCGCTTCCTCGTAGGAGGTGTTGGCCGTGCCTGTCGCGAGGCGTTCCAACGGCGTCATGATGGCTGAGACGGGCGTGGCTTCGTCTTCGATGTACCACATATCACGGCTGGTCACCATGCCGACGAGTTTTCCCTCTGGATCGATAACAGGGAAGCCGCTGACGCCCTTGGTCTGCATGAGCCATTGCAGCTCGCCGAGGGTCGTTTCCGGGCGGACGCTGTGAGGGTTCTGGATGACGGTGTTTTCGGAACGCTTCACCCTGGCCACCTGCTCGGCCTGATAGTCGATGGGGCAGTTACGGTGAATCACGCCAAGACCACCTTCACGAGCCAATGAGATGGCGAGTTCGGATTCCGTTACCGTGTCCATCGCTGAGGAAAGGACCGGAACATTGAGGCGGATAGAACCGCCAAAAATCGTGCTGATGTCCACATCACCGGGGAGCACTTCGCTCAACCCGGGCAGGAGCAACACGTCGTCGAAACTGAGTGCAAGAGAAGGTAGATCGCCCATAGGCCATCTAATCAGCACTCAGAGTCCTGTCACGCAGAAATTCGTTTTGATCACGGACGATAGATACGGGCCTTGCCGGTGTAGGCGTCGATCTGGATGCAGTAGTAGTTTGGGGGCGGGATGGTGGGTGAGTCAATGAACTGTGACTCAAGCAGAGTCATGAAGCTGGTCGCCAGAGGCGGCACAGTGTAGGCCATCGCCGTGGCAGTGGCGTTGTCTTCATCGAGCGTGGAGCTGTTGAGGAGGCGACAACTCCCATCGGGGAAATAGCGAAGCGCCGCATATTCCACGGCACCGCCACCTCCACCGGAGCCAGGAGAGAAGACATATTGACCGTTGTTCTCCGTCTGTGCGGCGGTTGTGTTCAGCATTGGGGAAAGCTCCTCCTGTGAGGCTAGCACGACGCCAGAATCAAAGTAGTAAGGCTCCGAAATGGCTACAGGAACGCCACCGCTGGGAGTCTCCACGACTTGGTAGGCATAGAACAACTGCTGACTCGGGCGTTCGGACGTGACATTGGCATACTTGTAGAAGCGCATCTCCACCTCTCTGCTCCGGGCAATGGCTTCCTGCTGCGTCAAATTGAGACGGTTCAGCAAACTGTCACCAGCTGAACTGAGGCGCGTGGAACGAATGACATCCACCAGTGTGGGCGTGGCCAGTGCGATCAGAAGTGCGATGATGCCGACGACAGTCAGCAGCTCAACGAGGGTGAAAGCAGCACGACTGGGTGAGATCCCGTTTTTTTTCGATTCAAGAATCATGGCGTATAGGAAAGGTTTAAGCAGGGCTTGGTCAGGTCTCTCAAATACTCCACTTGGCACCCCTCAACTGAACCGTCGCTGAAAACACTCGGTAATTGAGTTTGCGCTGTTGCAGTTTGGAAACCAACCCGGCCAGCTCTGTCTCGAGTTCAAAGGCTTTGGAAAGAGCTTCATTGACATCATTCCCCAGTGGGGGACTGCCTGCGCTGCCACTGAAAAGTTCCAATTGTTTGGCAGATCGCTCATCAATCGCCACCAACACCACACGAATCAATGGCGGCAGGAGGTTTTGCGTGCCTGCCGGAGATGCTGGCGTAGAAAGATTCACCACAGTGGAGTCATATTGATAACTCGTTGCGATCTCAGTCGTGCCGCCAGCCTGCGTCTCGGCAGTAGCCGGGTCTTCTCCAACCTTCAACTCACGGCGCGGAGAGATGATCAGAGCCACGATGTTATCGGCAACCGGCCGTGTGACTGGGATGGTGTTTGTGCTTGATGACGAGCCTGAAGTCACCCCTGCGCCCGAAAACCATGACTTGGTAACCGTTCCGGTGGCACCTGCGGGATAAATTAAATTTTTCTCGGCAGGCGGGGAATACTCCATCAATCGATAGCGAAAGCTGGCGTTACCAGGAGGAATAAAGGCAGGTATCCAGCTTTCGTCTGACGTGTATTGCACGAAGTAACCCCGTGCACAGAGCAATCTGTCCAGCCCCACCAAGCTTGCACTGTTGGTGACACCCAGTGGAGCCTGAAAGAAGACGGAATGACCAGGCAGGGCATCCGAACCACCGCCACCTGTGACGAGACTTGCAGCCGGACCACAAATGAACTGCAGATCAGATTTCCTGACATAAGTCGCAGGAGCAGCAGCCGAAGCTGCAGACGTACCTGCGGTGGCAATGTAATTGTTATCGTAATCAATGTACGTGTTCAGCGTAGCTTGGGAAAGATTACGCGTCAGGATGTCAAACGCGGTACGGGCCTCTCGAAATTGACTGACACGGGCATTTGAGGCAGACCAAGTGGACTGCACCTGACCGATGACCTGTGCGCTGATGAGCAACAGAATGGTCAGCACGGCGAGCGAAACCATGATCTCCACCAGTGTGAATGCGGCGGGGATTCGCTGTTTAGTGCAACTTAAAGATGATGATTTCATGACAGTAGGGGGGGGATGACTGATCAAGGTGCAAAACGTTTCGATTCGATGACACGGAAGCGATAGTAACTGTCGAGAGGCGGATGGGCGTTTTCATCCATCGGGTTACCCTGGGTAAAGTCGGCAGCCGTGCCTGCTGTCACAAGGTCCTGCTGGTCGATGTAGCGCTCCAAAAGGAAGGAACCTCGGTACTCCCCGGTCACCTCGTCCTCACCGGGAGTGAAGTTGTCTATCGCCCAACCATTGTCTTGGTTGCCGCGCAGCGCCTTTTTGATCGTCTGAGCTCTCACGTGCACTCGGAAGGTGTTGGAGCGGGTGGTCAGCTTGGCGTAGAGATTCGCGTAAGGCGACTCGCGGGTATTATCACCCGTTGCGGCATGGGCGTTCCAGAATTTCTGCATCGCGGCCTGACGATCACTGTAAGTATCCAGTTCATCGGGTTTGATGTTTTCATTCGCGTCTTTATCAGCACCTTGGACAATAGAGCTGAAGGGTGTGCCAGCGAAGACAGTCTGATCTCGCTGATTCCCTGCGACCGTCACGCGGGATGGAATCAGGTGGATTTCACAAATCTGACTGGCCGAGCGGAAGAGACCGGAACGGAAGTTTGATCCCATCCCTCCATCATTCAACGAATTGCCACCGACGGCGGCGGGACCTTTGTCCACATCTGAAGCACCGAAGTTAAAGCGCTCCTCAAACTGACGCAGAGTGCCTACCACGCGTTGGCTGGCCCTCTGATGATTGACCCACCATGGATTGTCTGCCGTGCCATTCTCAATATTCATACGGTCAATCGCGATGGTGCGGTGCCACTTTGCCGCTGGATCACCAAGCGCTGTCGTCTCACTGCGGAACACGGGTGCGGTGCTGCCTTGCGGTCCAAAACCACGGCGAACACTTCTAGCGCGGGTCATATCCACATTCGGTAGAGCAGCAAAAAGCTCGCCCTTCATCACGGCATGGAGAGCCGTTGCGCGCCGGATGTGGGTGAATGGCAGCATCTGGTAGTTCATGTTGACCTTGCCCGCCGTGGAGAGGGGCTCACTGATGGCGTAAGGCTCGACGACTGGCATCCAGAACAAGTCCAGCAGGTAGTGGTCTGGCGGCGTGGCTTGTCCCGGATGACGGCCCAGAGCACCATTCAACTGGAGGTAGGGTCGGAAAAGCAGATTTGTCCACGCGCCATTGCCTCCATTCGAGGCATCAGGCCCGTTCTTGCTGGCATAATGCACGCGGCTTGGCAGCGATCCCATCATGACTGGAGAACTGACCATGCGGTTGGGTGTGAAGAAGCTTTGGGCTCCGGGGGCAAAGCGAGCGCCAAACGAATCTGAGCGGAAGTAGGTGGCACGCCACTCCACCGCTCTGGGCCAACCCGAACCCTGGTAGTCTCCAACGGCAAAGTTCCCCTCATCAGCTTTATTGATAAAGGTGCCCACACGCCCGCCAGGGTCAGTCTCATCGAAATCATAATAACGCTGGCAGAGATAAGCGGGAGACAGACTGTTGGTCACAGAGTTGACCCGGTTGTCGTTGACGCCTGAGTAGGGGGCATCCGGCGTCTGACCTGCGCTCACCAGAACGGATTGGGGCAATGTTCTCTTGGTGGGGTTTTCGATACCCTGGATCTCCAAAGAAGGGTCGCCACTGCGGTCAAAACCCGCCTCAGAGCCTGCTCCATAGTTGGAGAAGTTATGGGCCATGAAGGCAGTGTCACTGTCATACAAAGGATGCGGGGACCAGTCTGTGTCTTGGACCACAGCTTTTGCATAGATCATCCGGGCATCGCCATGGCCAGGCTGGAGACTTCTGACGACATCTGATCCATAATGATATTGTGGCTTATTGTATCCTTCACCTGGGTCATAGGCTGTTCTGGACCAGCGAACCACATCGGTGGCTCGTGCATTGTCATGCCGCTTCACATTCTGGTAGTTGCCGGTCTTCTGGAACCCATAAATGAGAGCTGTAGATCCTGGCACGGCCTGGTCGGGAGTTCCTGCCGTTCCTTGAGCGGTGTCGCCGTCCCGGTTCAACCTGATGACACCACCGGTATAGAAGGAGTTCAGATTCCCCTGAGTGACACGCCTCGGCTCGTTAAGACGTCCAGGGATCATCAGATTGACATCCTGAGACTCCCTGGCCAGCGCGCCTCCCATATGAAAAGCCCACCAGTGAGGTGCCTGCAGGGCAGGATGCCTGTATTGAGTTCCGTTGGAGTCAACCCACTCCTCGTAATTGGTGGGTCGGACGACGAGATCTGGCATCGGCGCACGCCCCTTAGGGAGGCTAAAATAAATCGTCTGAGTGGGAGTGCTCCGTTTCCAATCATGCGTGTCATAGATATCGATGCGGATCGGGCGCCCAGAGGTGGAGAAATCCAACTCCGTGTCACTATCCACCTTAAAGAAGCTGGAAACCAAATCCATGCTGATGATGTCTGCATGCTCGTTCCCAGTCGTCGATGAGTTGTAGTTCAAGTCAGCCGGCATGCGGTCAAATGGCCCCAGCAGCCGACCCCGTGCGATGCGCCTGAAACTGGCATAGCCGCCGACCTGAGGCGAACCATCGATTTCATAGAGAGGCTGGGAACTCTTGAGCACGATGTCTCCTGATTTTTTGAAGATCGACTGCCCCTCGACGGTGATCCCCTGCAGTTCCTCACCCTTCAGAACAACGCTAAACTCAGGGAAAATGCTCGTGTAACCGACGGATGGACAGAAGAACTCCAGGTGCATCATAGCTTGCACCTGCTTCTCTCTCGGCCCTAGCGGACGATCCTCCTCCAGAGTGTAGTTCCAATTTCTTTTGTCTGCTCCAGGATGGAATTGCCTATGATTACCGAGATTTTCAGGTGTCAGCACTCCATCTTCAGCTCCATACAAATCCACGACTTTAGATGGATCCGACAAGGGTGGGTAGTTCGAATAATAGCGCGCTTTCATATTCCCAGCAGCGCCAGCAGCCCAATGCTCTAGCCCCAAATTCTCGATTTTCAAGTCATACGGTTTTCCATTGTACGTGAAAGAAGGCCCAAAGGGCGCAGGGATGTCCTCCACCTGGAAAACACCGTCGATTGTGTTGTTGATGCGCAGGGCCGTCCTCCCTCCTGAAACAATACCATTCTCGGCGTCTGACTCGAATTTCGCCAATCCCTGCTGAGTAATATCTTCCGTTTCCAGTTTGTAGGTGAGTTTTCCTCTAGGCGTGTCAGGCGGATCAGGTTCCTGCTTGGAATCCAGTGTCATCTTCCGCCAGCTATACATGTCTGGCTGACCGTCGGCAGTGCAGATGAATTGCAGACCGATTTCGCTGATGGAAACGGAACGTCCAAACCCGCGATAGTTCTGCCCACCAATGTTCCAGATGGCTGGTGCCACCTGACCGTGACCAGGCAGAGCGCGGTCGTTGAACGGAATGTTTGAAGACGATGGATTCCGAGCGATGCCGACGGTGTAAGTTTTGAACTGCGACTGAACGGTGTCGCGCTTCTGGTAGGTCTGCACCCAGTCCACATTACCTACAAAGGTCGGCCAATTGTTACGCTGTGGCTCCACGAGAAAGCTGTCATGGAGGTTGGTGGAACGGATGTAGTCAAACATCTGGACGATGACCTGACGATAGTTGTCGAAGCCATTGGCACCGCGCATCTTGGTCTTGAAGGTATTGCCAGCACCGCCGAAAGCAGTATCCGAAGGGAATCGGGCGGTGGCGAGGACCTTGTCCAGCATCTCAAGCAAGGCTTTGTTTCGTGGGAGTTTGATGTCCGTGGTGGGGCTGCGGGAATCCTGACGCTGGAAGATGTAGAGATTGTCTGAGGCGACCGGGCCAAGTCGTGCGCAGAATTTGATGAGGTTGTCAAAACCAGTGCGTTTGGAGGCTTCTGTGTGGATCGGCCACATGGCGATGCGCGGGAGGCCCAACATGCTGATCTCGCTTGCCCGGCTGTGGGCTGTGAGGAAGCCCGAGGCGCGTTCCAAAGTCTGCTTGGTGAAAATGTTGCCCCCCTGGATTGAGGTGTCATTCATCTGGCGACCGCTGGCGTTGCTGCCTTCGGAAAAGAACAGCTCGTCCACACTGGCATAGATACGCTCATTCAGGGCATCCGTAAGGACCACATTCGTCGTTAGCCCACCCGATCCGCCGGAGTTGAAATCATCTGCTGCGAACAGTTTGGTGCCTGCATTGCTGCCGCCAGAATTGAGGCGCGGAACGAGGTCATAAATCTTATTTTTGACACTGAGCGCACGGGTAAGCGCAGCTCCCCCCGGTGTTTTGCCGTAGGTTTCCAGGTCTCGGGCGGGATCCTGAGTGGGGTTTGGAGAAAGGACGCTGCTGAGCGCCACCGTGGCAGGATGGCCTGAGAACCGCTGATACTCCCCACGAGCCGCAGGGTAGTCCGACCAGCGATGGTCACGCTCATGGAAGTAGGTGGGCTTGCCCTGATAAGTCGGCTCCGAGGCGGTGTTGATATTGATCTTGCAACTTTCGTCATCAGCCCAGAAGGCAAGACGAGCGATAATGGGATTGCTGGCCGTAGCCTGACTGCCACCCGAGCTTTGGAAGGTTTTGCTGGCATTCAAGGTGCCTACCGTGCCGTCTTTGAGCATGTAAAGCCATTGCACGGGCATGGCCAGACGCAGTGTATCAACAGCGGCTGCTGATGAACTTGGCAGGACGATGGACTGCTGCTTCGCGTCGTTTTCAGTTCCCACATTGTTGCCAGCCACAGCGGTCTTGGTGGAATACTGGAATCCTTCTGCGGGATAAGGCGTGCCGCCAGAAGGATCCATATCATAAGCGGCGCGAGGATCGAGGATGGGGAAAAAGGTCTGGGTCGTGGTGACGGTGCCATCCACTGCGGCGATGCCCTTGATGACTGGCTCGTTGAGATCGACGTATCTTACGGTGTTGTCGCCTTGGTTCCAATTGGTGGGCGGCTCCGAGTTCTTCACAAAATTGAACTCGTCAGAGACACTGTTATTGCCGTTGGGGTTACCACTGCCGGTGAAGATCATTTCGGCATCTGAAAACAGCTTGTAGCCTCCAAGAAAAGCTCCGCCGTCTGTATATTTGCGGACTGAGCCCGGCTGAGTGGCATGGAATTCACGCCCTGTAGTGGAGATGTCCTGGTCCGATCCTGCTCGAATTTGGGAGATGACGAGATTGACCGCTGTATCAGCCAGACGACGCGCGCTCTGGGATGACGAGTAGGTCATCGTGCCTTTGTGCTCGGTGTCCGCGACGCTGAGGAAGGCGAGCATGACGATGGTCGTCAGGGCAAGCATGGAAAGGACGATGATGAGAGCGAGTCCTTTGTGCCGTCGGGCGTCGCTAAAGAAGGAGCGAAGTGTTTTCATGGGCGTGGGGGGATTAATTTGGAATTTGGTCTATTAAACCGAATTTGAAGCTGAATTTCAAGCCATGAAGTCAATGCACCGTATTTACTTGGTTATTACAAGGGTGGGTGGACATGATCCTCAGCTTTGATTCTTGGCCGTTGAATCACTGATCTTGGAAGATGAAAATTCCCGAGAGCTGGGGGCTGGTGGTGGGCTTCTCAGTTCCTACAGGTTTCTGATCAAGGATGAAATAGCCAGTCCCACGGTAGTCAGTTGTGCGGGGCAGGACACCGAGGCCGCTGGTCCGAACACGAATCATCAGTCCCTGGAAGGTGAGTTTACGCTTCAGGGAACCATCCACGAGGGTGCCAGAACCGGAAACCGCGCCCGTCTTGTGAGTGGGAGTGATTTTTGTGGCCGCAGCACTCGCGAGCGGGACAACCTTGGAGCCAGCATTGACCGTGAGGCCAATGAGATCAGGATTGGTGAGGGTGTTCACGTCATTTTCAGCTGGGGCAGGGTCAAATTCACCATCCTCGCTGAATTCGAGATTGGCTGTAGTCGGAACTGTGGCCTCAGGACCAAAGACAGTTCCCGTCGCCGCAGGCTGCTCGATGAATCTGCCACCAAAGGCGGTAAGTGCTACCGGGGTGACGACAGGCGTTCCCGCCAGACCAAAGCCTGCTTTGTAAAGGCGGGACTTGGCGTTGGGTGGTCGGACTTGGTCAAAAGCCCCGGAGATGTCATTATCTTCAGCCGTATTCCCCAATTCGATCTGCATGGTGCCGAGCAAGGACCCCTTGGGCACCGTGGTGTAAAGAGCCTGATAGAGGAAAAGCTGGCCTTCAGGCCCGACCCAATAAGAGCCGGTGAGTTTCTCACCATCAGCAGTACGCCCGGCCAGGGAGTATGCGCCCGTGTTAGAAACGGTGAAGGATGCGTAGCCTGAACCTTGGGGGACATCAGGATTCGTGACCAATGGACCATCTGGCAGCATGAAGGCGAAATTATAGAGGCCTTGGTATGCGGTCGGAAGTTTGGAGACATTGGCGACCACTTTGGAGCCGAAGTTGTTCCGCCAGGCGCTAAACCCTACGCTGTGGGTCTGATAGCTGATCGTAGCTGCTTGAAGCAGAGTGACGGGCGGGTCACCAGGAACAGCGGCATCGACTATTCCGAGCGCAAAGTCGAGAGTGACCGGAGGCGCGGTTTTCGTGCCAGGAAGTGAGATGGTGGCAGCGGCAGGAGCACCGATCAGAATGCCGTTTGCATCAAGGTTCAGTATGAAGGCACCGGTGAACTTACGAGCAGCATCTCCACCCATGGTGAGGCTGCCCGAGAAGGATCCCGCTGTGGTGACCGTCATATCGAAACGCCCGCCAAGGGAACCGTTGATGATGGGGTGACGCTGGACCGACCCGGCAAAGACACCAGCGATACCGCTGCGCAAGGGGAGGATGCTGATGATGATGTTCTGGGTCGTTTTGGATGGGTCGATGGCTTTGATGGCATTTGTCACGGTGATCGTGACCGGATAGCCAGCAGGATTCTTGGTCGTGTTTGCGGCAGTGGGGCGTCCAGTGATGAAGCCCGTCGCAGCGTCAATTTTCAACCCAGGTGGCAGGCCTTTGGCGCTGTAAGTAGCTGGTGTGGACTTCCATGCCTCGGGTGTCGGATCACCGATGGTGGAGGCGACGTCACTGAGGACGGGGATTTTCCAACTGTAATAACTGCCAACCATGCCGACTGGCACATCCTCTGGGTCGAGCCCAGCCATATCAAGTTCTGGCGAGGTTTCATACACGCGGAGGAAATGGGTGCCCCCAACCACCGGTGTGGTTCCGGCTGCTCCTGTGATGCGGCAGGTATAGACATCGGCATCATCTTCCACGAGTCCATTGATCGTCAGGGTTTTGGTATTGCCACCGATGAAACGACCATTCGGAGGGAGTGCCCCGCCGTTCTTGAACCACTCGAACACGGGGGTGATGGATTTGGGCGATCCCACATCGACGGTGAGCTTGACCGACTTGCCGATTTGAGCAGCAACGGTGCGGTTTGGGTTGTCCACGACGACGACACGCGCCGGATCACTGGTCGCGGAACTGGACTTGCCCGTGGCGATCACAATATTGTCCACCTTGGTAGTGTAGTCTCCTGCCAGGGCGACCGTGATGTCATTGACGATCAACGTATTGGTTGTTTCACCGAGGATGGCTGTGCCGTTACGACGCCACTGCATGACACGGGAATTGTTATCGCCTCCAGGCAGGGAAGTCAGGACTATGGTGCTGCCAGCGAGCACGGTCTGGGAGATCGGGGACTCCAGCACGACCGCAGGCCCATCCGACACGGAGAGTGTGGATTCAGCGCTGATGAGAGGCACGGTGCTCTGGTTGGGCGCGCCGGTCAGATCTGGACCATAGACGAGCACTCGATACACTCCGGCATCTGTCGTTGATACAGGATTGATCGTGTAGGTGTCGGAATTCGGTGCACCAGGGATGTTTGCTCCATTTTTCTGCCACTGGAAGGTGATTGGCTGGGCAAGGGAAGCCTCTCCATCGACGATGACTTTGAAGGAGATCGGATCACCCACTGAGCCTTTCTTCGTGGCGGAAAGATTACCACCCACGGGGAAGGAGAGCGGCCAGTCAACGGTCAGCGTGGCAGGCTGACTGACGTCACCCACAGGATAAGTCACCGGATTGGTGACACGCACGGTGTAATCACCCTCATGAGATTGATTGACGTTGGTCAGGTTGAGTGACTGCTGAGTCGCCCCTTCGATCTCGATACCATCCTTCATCCATTGGAATGACACGGGATCTGTGCCGGTATAAGCAACCGTGAAGCTGGCGGCCCCCTTCTGCAGCACGGTTAGATCATCAGGATCGTCGGTGATCTCGGCAGCCACGGCATCCCCCGTCACGGTAATGACGCCTGAAGTGAGGAACTGGGAGATGTCCCAGGCTTTGGTTACCGGAAGCCGAAGCAGATTCACCAGATTAGCGGTTCCGCCAAAAATGTTCAGCCCGCCAGAGTTGAAGTCGAGGATGTCAAACTGGGTGCCCGCTGTAGGATTGTAACCAGAATCAAGCTGGACGAGAATGGTCGAGGAGGCGGTGGTGAGATCGATGGTGGTCCCAGCCAGCTTGGTCATGTTTGTGGCACCGAGGGTAAATTCGAGAACTGAGTCAGGCCCCACGGTGAGCGGCTGGTTGATCGTCAGCGTCTCGACGGGCGCAGAAGCCGAAGTTGGGTCACCTGGACGCAGTATGGCAGGAGTGCCGACGGCCCCGCTTAGAGTGACGGGACCTGAAATGGAGCCGATGCCACCGAGAACGGTGCCTGCATTAACCGTCACCATGCCGCTGCCTGTGCCAGAATCACCCGCCACGGAAGGGGTGTTCATGACGAGCAGCGTGCCTTGGTTGATGGAGATGCCGCCTTTGAAGGTGTTATTGCCACCCAGAGACACCACGCCGACACCTGTTTTGTTAAGAGTAAGGACATCTTGGACTGCCGCCTCCGAGATGACACCGTTGATTCCAACACCGAGCCCGGTGCTGGTGCTGGAGGTGACTTGAAGTGTCTCAGCATCCACAGCGGACGATGCCAGATTCTGGAGTGTGACAGGGCCGATGAAGGTGGCGTTGCCTGAGTTCACCGATGCTGCGGCTCCAAGGATACTCGCGGCGCTGCCGGGGATGGCATTCACATCAATGGCATTTGCAATGGTGAGACCATGCGCATTCGCCAGGAGGGCGACAGATCCGCCGGGCGTTTCCTCGACCCAATGCACAGCAAAGGAATTCAAGTCCGAGACGGTGCTGGCGAGGAGGAATGCCTTTCCACCCGATGAGCCATTCTGAACGACCACCCGCACGCCGAATGGCATCTCGCTCACGCTATCCATAGAGGCAACGCGGACAAGATTGATCTTGCCGACTTCGAGTGATCCCGTGTCTGTTGTGATGGTGGGGCGGTAAACACCATTCCATTCAGGGTTCTCCCCCTGATCCTTCACAAGGATTTGTGTGTTGAGCTTGCTATCCTCGATGAAGAACAAGGTGGACCCCTCACTGTTAAAGTTCACGGCGGCCCCGCCTAGGGTGAGCGAGACCTGGAAGCTGCCGCTGCCACTTGATCTCACATAGTAAGTGAAATCTCCCTGGATACCGACAGGCATGATCGCGCCATAAAACTTCACCGCCGTGCCATCCGCCAGATCTCCGGTAAAGCGGTCGATTCCAGGATTGGCCGTGGTGCTGACAAGGCCAAGGTACTTTCCGTCCACCGTGGCAGAGACACCCACAAAAGCACCCGGACCAGTGTCACTTAGAGTCAGGCCATCATGCAACGGATTGAAAAGACCTCCACTTCTCAGCATGGATGAACCGGCAGTCGCACGATCCACGGTGATCACCTGAGGAACGGCATCTCCAAGCTCCACAGTGGCTCCGCCCAGGGCAAAACTATTGCCCAGGTGCAGAGTGCCCGAACGCAGGATCACTCCCCCATTTACGGCGGCAGACGGCCCCGTGGTCACACCTGGAGAAGCCAGGGATGTAGCGAAGTTATTGGCCACTCCTGTCAGGCTTAATATACCCTCGCCCACGAGTCGGAATCCAGCCAATCCCGTGATGGTGCCGCTGATCTCAGAGGTGGTTCCTGCCGCAGGGGCGAAGATGGTGGTGCCATTAAGTGCGACGCTGCCACTCCATGTCATGTCTGCGGTGGAGGAGATGCGGGTGTAACCACTGGCGTTGTTGAGGATGATGAATCCGAGATCTCCCGTGGTCGCGTTATAGTAAGTCATGGCTGGCAGGCTGTCTGCGATCAGCAGTGCGTTCGAGCGACCGACATCTTCGACCGTCAGCACGGAAATGGCCTCATTCCAGGTACTGCCAGCAGGGTCAATGGCAGTGACGAGTTTGAGATCTCCGTTCGTGGCGTCGTAGTAACTCACGGCAGGGCGATCCTCCGGCGTCGTCGGCTGACCATTGATGAAAGCAATCGATGGATAGGAACCCACGTCACCTGTGGAATCCAGTGTGATGGGAGCATCCCAAGATCCCGTCGGTGTGAAAGTGAGGGCGGAGACGAGGATTCGCAGGATCGAAGAATCCGCAGGATCTCGCAGATTGTGGCTGACCCCTGCGACATTCAGAGCACGGATAAATTTCAGATCCTGAGTGTCACTACTCTGATAGACGATGGTCGGGAAACCCGCCACGACAGTCAGGCTGAAGTGGCGGCCTACATCTCCCGTCCCAGGGATCGTCACTGGCAGCGACCAGTTGCGCACCGGCTGGGAGATGCCGACTCCATTGAAACCCACCCCGTTGGCATTGTCAGCTACGGCGATTTTGAGACGCGAGTTGGTAGCGTCTCCATAGACGATGGTAGGTGTCCCGATGTTGGCAACGCCGCTGATTGTGACCTCATCATCCGCCACATCCTGGGTGCCGCGGTTATCCCTGGTCAGAATGTCTCCGCCGATGTTGCCAATCGAAAGCGAAATACCGACCCCGACGTTTCCGCTTGAGTCGATGAGTTCTGGGTTCGGCCAGCCGGCACCATTCGCATCCGTGGAGCGGATGAAGTACACGTCCTGATTGATGGAATCATAATAAGCGATCGCGGGATTTCCATTCACCGAATGCAGGGAGGTGTAGAGCCCAACGTCCAAAATGTTTCGGTTGAATCCGAGGTCAGCCGTTCCGTTCACTTCCAGACGCCCCACAAGCTGCTGGGTGGCACCGCCTACATTGTTGAAAATACCTCCAACGAGCAGCTTTCCATCCGCCAGTGTCACCATGGCTCTCACTTCATTGTCTGGTTCAGGCGCATAGGTGGCATCTACCGTACCATCCCCGAGCACACGGCCCAGCCCACGACGTTCGAAGTCACCCAGTTGGGTGAAAACACCAGCCACCAGCACGTTGCCGCTCGGCTCAAGATGGAGATCCCGCACTTCACCATTCACCTCCTGACCAAATGTTTCATCGACAGTGCCATCTACATTCAGGACAGCGAGGCGGGTCCGGGCTATGGCGTCAACAAAGAGGGTGAAAGCACCACCTACCAAGATCTTGCCTGAAGGCAGCCGCAGCATGTCAAAGACCACGTTGTTGGCATTTGGATTGAAGGCATCCAGTGATGCATTGCTGTTGATACGAGCAAGGCGGTTGCGGGTCGAGCCACGTATGTCAGTGAATGAACCCCCGATCACATAACTCTCCATCTCTGGATCAGCATCGGTGTTTTCAGGGATGATGGCGCGCACCTCCCCGTTGCGGATGTCAGGTGATGAGAAACTGGTGTCCAGCGCGGCATTCGAGTCAAGACGGGCCAGACGGCTGACGCCGACTCCAGAGACGGTGGTGAAGCTGCCACCCATCATGATCTTGCCATCCGTCTGCGGCACGAGGACACGGACATCTCCGTTGACATTGGAAGCGAGAGTGGTGTCCAGGCTGCCATCCGAATTGAAACGGGCCAGCCTGTTTCGAGTGGTGTCTGTGGTAGCACTCACGTTGACGCGAATGGCCGTGAAGGTGCCCCCGACGAGGATCTTGCCATCCGGGAGAACAAGGATGGTGCGCACCTCTCCATTCATAATGAAGGCATTGAAACTGGTGTCCACGGAGCCGTCCGTGTTCAGTCGAATGAGTCGGTTGCGGTTCACACCGTCAAATTTAGTGAAGGAACCACCGACGATGGCTTTTCCATCCGGCTGCAGGGCGACAGCCAATACTGGCGTTGACTGCCCCAAAACAGAAACAGGCGTCGCCCAGCTCACCCCCTGTGCATCATTGGCTCGGACATACATGAGGGCACCGGTGGAATCATCATGATAAGTGATGGCAGGATTGCCATTGATGATGTCCAACGAAGGATTTCTTCCCGTGTTGCCCAGGCTGGCCACCGTCACTGGGGCACCCCAGGAGACCCCGCGGGCATCCAGAGCCCGCACGTACTTCAGATTTTGATTGGTGGCATCGTAGTAGGCGACTGCGGGGTAAGTATCCACCACGGCAGCGGACGACTCTTCACCCACATTATTGGATGCCTGGGTGTTTTCCACCACACCACCACTGACCCAGGCTCCTCCGCGTGCATTGACGGAGCCGATTTGGAGTGGGTTTGCCACCGTGCCGCCTTCGATCACGAGATCGACCGCCGCCCGTGAAGTGGTGTTCGTGAGGCTCGTGCCAAGACGGACAGCTCCTGCTGAAGTTCCGAACACGTTTGCCACATTGGCGGCGATAAGATGCCCTTCGGCGACCTCGATGCCTCCTGAGTGAGCATTGCCAACCCCCAGGCGGAGGGTGCCGAGGCCAAACTTGATCATGCGCCCCAAACCGGAAAGGCTGCCCGCCAGTTCAGCCTCAACTGCGGCCGGACCATTGTTCACCCGGATCGCCTGACTGAAGGCACTCAAGTCGAGCGGATTGGCAACAATCAACTTGTGCGTGGCATCGCTGCTTCCAAGGATGAAAGAAGAACCATCGGGGACGAATCCATTGTTCCCAAAACGCAAGGTGTCAGGGACAGCAGCGCCCCCCAGATTGACAGTCCTGTCTGCGCCAAAGGCGGCAAAACCACCGCTGCCAGTGAACTGCACCTGCGAAGCCGCAGTGCCCAGAGTGCGTGTGAAGTCTCCAACTCCGAGACCGATCACGCCGCCTTCGACAACAAGGGCGCTTGTCCCACCTGTGGCACCTATGCCACCTGGTACAGCGTTGGGCGAATTCAATCGAAGCACGCCGCCATGCACATAGGTCTTTCCGGTGTAAGTGTTCGTGCCAGCCAGAATCGTGGTGCCCACGCCTGTCTGAATGAAGTTCGTGGTTTCAGCGAAGGTGTAGATCTGGTTGGTCTGATCACTGAGGGCCGGCAGACTGAGGATGATGCGTCTGAAACTGGACTCCACGGCAGTCACCACGGTCCCGGCTTGGATGCCAGGTCCGGTCACTGACATTCCTTCACGCATGTTTGAGTAGAAGGAGTCTGTGAGGGAAGAATTGGTGATCTTCATCTGGTTCTCACCCGCCTTCAAAGTTCCTTTGCCCACGGTGCTGGCGTTATTGGCGGCCTTGATGGTGCGGTCCACGATATTCGCGCTGATGGTGAAGGGGGCTGCGGCATTGTAGTTATGCAAAAAGAAGTCGCTGTTGACGTCATTGCGCACGCCACCGGTCAGATTTCCCGGACCGTCGATGATCTTGTTGCCTTGATAAACACTCTGCGCGGCGAGGATGGCACCACTCGCCAGTTCCAGCGTCCGGCCCGCATCGATCGTCACGGTGCCGTCTGCGGCGGTGGAGTAGCGCAGCACGTTGGCATAGGTATCGACGCTGACAGATCCGTTCAGGGCAAGGGGCACACCATTCAAATCAGAGGCCCCTTCGGAGACGTTGAGCGTTTTGGCAAAATTGCGTGATGTCTCCCAGCCGTCCGGCGTGGTGTAGATGGGACCCAGATCGTAAAGGCTCGCCCCATCCGCAGAGATGACTCCTCCACTGGTGCTGTCCACAGTGGCAAAGTGGTTCACCCCAGGGCGTGTGGTCTCTGTCGTGTCCTGATAGGTGGCCCAGGACATGAGACGCTGGCGGTCCTCCAGAGGGAGAAGGAGGAGGATATTCGCTGCCCCAGCATCTTCGCCTTCTGGATTTTCCATGAAGTGGACGGAGCCACCAGCGTGACGTAACACATCCGTGAGCTCTTCCTGTCCCATCAAGGTAAGCGCTGCCGAGCGGAAGGGTGGCAAGGCCAGAAGATTGTTCGGGTCATAGCCCTCGACACTGGTCACTTTCACCGTAGTGGCACCGGCATCGACGACGAGCTGGGAGCCAAAGTTCTGATTGATGTTCCCCTCACGGGCACCTCTCACTTCCAGCACCCCACCTCCCAGTATCAAACTGGTTAGATTGCTCTGAGAGAAATTGGAAGGGCTGAAGGTTCCCGGAGCCGGATTGGTGTCCACTGTTTCCAATAACAGACGCCCTTGATCCACACGCATCGCCCCGAGATTGGCATTCCCATTCAAGCGGAGTGTGCCAGAGCCATCCTTCTGGAGCCGGTCCAGCCCCGAAGTGATCGCTCCGGAGAATGTGGCCGTGGTGCGCTCATGGCCGATGTTCAGGGTGGCAAATTCCGCCACGGTGAATCCGCGGTTGGTCTGGCTGTTTTCACCCACAAATTGAAGCGCACCGCCATTGAAGACCAAGTTGCCTCCCGCGCCTGATGATGCGCCAAGGCTGCCCGCCACACCACCATCTGTAAGCTGGCCGATACGCAGGGTGCCATCCGCAATGAACGTCACGCCCGTGTAGTCACTGGCTCCTGTCAGAGCCACCATGCCAGCCCCGAGTTTTTCCACCCCGATCGTGGGAGTGAAGACCAGTGTCGTCAGATCAGTCGTGTAGAAGTGATTGGTGCTTACTTCGATATCACTCTCGTTGTAGATGCTGGTGATGGTGCTTCCGAAAGGAATGCCAGGGCCGGAGATCGGCATGCCGAGATACAGATCTGTGGTGGAAACTAAGCTGGGCACGGCACCGACTGCGGGCTCCACAATCCCCATCACACGACGGCGGTAGGCATCAGGCACACTCGCGGTTCGAACCACGCCACCCACACCGAGACCGCCTCCGGTAAAAGTATAACTTCCACGGCGGTAGGCCCCATCATGATTTTGATTCAGGTAAACTGTGTGATTATTCATGACGAACTCGACCGTCGTCCCGGCAGTCAGGCCCGCCCCCGTGACAGAAACTCCCGCCACAAGCCCATCGACCGAAGTGACACCATCAAGAATACGGCGGTTTGGATCAGCGGATGTTCCAGGGAAAGCCAGTGTCAGCGGCAGATTGCCCGACATGACGACCCCGCCAGGAGGTAGTAAACCACCCGTGAAGGTAAAGTTGACCCCAAACCTGTGCGTGCCGTCATGGATCTTGCTTAGCCGAACATAGGCAGGAGAAGCGGAAACCTCTTCGATAGTCGTTCCGACCGAAATGCCTGGCCCGGTGACAGCCATCCCGACACTGAGACTCGCCGTCGAACTCAACCCGGTGATGAGGAAACGATTGGGATCATTCGAGATGCCGAGCCTGCTTATGACCGTCGTATCAAAAGTGAAGGTGTAAGTCGCCGCGCGATAGAAGCCGTCCGAGTTTTGATCCAGCCGCACGGTGTTGTCATTGATGATTTCCGCAATGTGCGTCCCCGCCGCGATGCCCGTCCCCGTGACCTCCATCCCCACAGTCAGATCAGAGGTCGAGCTCAGGCCGGAGATCTGGCTGCGTGCAGGGTGAGCAGAATCGATGGGGTCAAGGACATCCAAGGCGACGATGCCAGGGCTCGCAAAAATGTAGTTCTGCGTGCGCAGCACTCCGTCATGATCGTTGTTGAGGAGGATCAGTCTGCCAAACTGGAAGGCCTCGATCCTAGCGTTGGCAGAAATACCGGTATTGATTCCTGAAGCGATTGGCAGAGACCAATTCACGGCCAGTTGTGTCGAGGTGATCCCCGCTGGCATGGTGAGGTGACGGCGGCTTATCCCGGTCAGACGCCCTGTGCGGGTGACTGCCAGCCTGTCCGTGATGCGATTGTTGATGACCAGATCTCCGAGCTCATTGTGCTGATGCAGCATGAGATTTTGCAGATTCCCCTGGTTTTCCGTCGTCAGGCGCCCGTTGCCTCCCAGGGTCGAGTCATTGGCTCCGACAGTCGGCGAAACGAGGATGCCGCCAGTTCTGATGGCATAAATGCCACCCGAATTGTTGAGTGACACCGACGAGGGAATCTGGTCGGCGAACCGCAGGGAATAAGTATCTCGCAGGATGGCCAGCGTCAGGTTGCCGGCCACATCCGTGTTGCTGTTGTCACTCCAGGAACTGGAATAGGCGGTGTTTGGCATCACAAACCCGTCTGCTGTGGTTGTCGGGCTGCCTGGGATGCCCGCGTTGCGAGCCCAGCCCAGCGCCGTGTTACCATTGTCAAAGCTGCCGTGCTGCAGGAATGTCGGTGCACCGAAATTGCCGGTGTCGGGCATCGTCGTGAACAGCGTGAAGATCGTTCCACTTGCGAGATTGGGCATGGTGATGCTGAGCACATCCGTGATTTTCACGAGGCCGACCACATCCGCAGAGACAAAGGTGACGATCTGCTCATTGGAGTTGTTCGTGTTCGTGGTGCGGATGGTGTAAATATAGGGATCCATGGTGGTTCCCTGCCCGGTCAGGGTGGAGGTGATGGGGCCACTGCCACCGACATTGACTATGGCCACGCTGACCTTGCCATTTCCTTCCGCAGCAGTGGCAAAGTCAGGCTCCACCTCGAAAACAAGGGAGGATGGCCCCACGCGTTTCTCAGCCCCCTGAGTCTCGATCACATGGGCTCCAGATCCAATCGTGGCGAAATTGATCAGCGTTCCATTGATGCTGTCACTCAGTCGGAAGCTCTGACCCTCCACATCCGCCACATAGTA
>NZ_JBILYB010000014.1:0-64419 GCF_044378005.1 Prosthecobacter sp. | reverse complement strand
ATGGGGTGCAAGAGGTCGTGAGTTCGAATCTCGCCGGCCCGACCATTTTTCTCCTTCCACGATGTCGGAGTAAGTGCTTGAACTGCATGCGCTTCACGGAGTATTCCTTCATCTCTCCCACCCATGCCACTTGCGTCTCCCGGTTCTCATCGTGCTTTCATGGGAGCATCATGGACTTTGGTGTTCGTGCTGATGATGGGGCTGATCGTGGGCTGGCGGCATCATTTCAAAACAGTGGGCCAGAGGCAGGCGGTGATGGAACTGGCGGCCAAGGCTGAAAATGCAAGACTGCTCAAGCCCCAGCAACAACCCAACAAGGTGGTTGTTGGCGCTCCGGGCACGATCATGCCGGAGAAAGCCTCCATGTTACTCGGTGATGCTGCGCCGATGAAGTTCGATCCAGGAGCCCAGGTGGTGCCGGAACGCTCAGTCATTGAAGTGCTGCCGATGGTCAATGCTGGCAGTGTCCTCTCCGAGGCTTCTGAGGTCATTCGCAAATACAACGAGACTCCGAACTGGCAGGACAGACTGAAGTATGTTTTCGAGCCGGAGCGCGTGCGCCGTCTCATGGAGGATTATTATGAGCAGCAGCATGGGGTTGACCCTGTCATGGGGGCTCTCATGGATCAGGGCCGTTTCCGCATCGATGGCACAGAAATTGTGCTCCTGACCTACCGTGGTGCCAGAACGGATGGCAAACTCGAAATCGCTCTGCGGCGAGCCAGTGGCGACCGCTTGGTGATCGATTGGGAGAGCTTTGTCGGCTATGGGGAAAAAAGCTTCGCTGAACTGATCCGATCCCGCCCGGCAAAACCGGTGCTCATCCGAGCCCTGGTGAAACTGGATGACTATTACAACTTCGAGTTCAGTGACTCGAAAAAGCACCTTTCTCTTAAACTCAGTGCGCCAGATGGAGAGAGCTTCGTGAATGCCTATTGCGAACATGACAGCGTCATGGGGAGATGGCTGGCCGAGGATATCGGCATCCGTCCCGAAGACTCCTTGGTCAAAGGCTACACTCTATGGGTGAGCTACCCTGAAAACGCGCAGTCAGATCGATGTCTGAACCTCACCCAAATAGCTGCCGGACGCTGGTTGATCCTGCCGCAGAAAAAATAAAGAGACGCGATCCTGAGTAGAACCGCGCCTCGAAAGAAGGATCTGTTTAAAGGTGGAGGCTACTCATCGCCATCACGACCGATGGCTTCCACCGGGCAGCCGACGAGGGCTTCTTCACAGAGTTTGGTTTCCTCATCGCTCTCGGGCTGCTTGTAGAGGTAGGAGTGGCCTCCGTCGTCGTCGCGTTTGAAGTTGGCGGGAGCGGTTTCACGGCATAGATCGCAGTCGATGCATTGATCGTCCACGTAATAGGCACCTGCCACGTTCTGGGAGTATTTGTTTGCTGCGTCAGCCATTGTCTTGATGAAGTCGGGGGGTTGAGGGGCGCGATAGTAGTTCCCAAGCCCCTGCTTTCAATCACTTTTTCCTCCGCTGACCAGCCCCGGATCACGGCGGCTTCATGGGCAACCAGCCGCGCAGAAGGCCATGCTAGAGCCCAACACCGCTGAGTTAAGGAAAACGCCGGCGTAATCCATGTGCTACTGCTTGCCCACTTGGCTGGAACGACTTTGAAACTTGAGGGGTAGAGATGGTATCAACCCATCGGCAGCTTCCCTTTGGAAACGACCGCAAAAGGCTATCCACGGAACGCGCCGATGGCACCCTGCATGGTGGCTTTCTCGATGGGGGCAGTGCTGGGGTCGCTGAAGCTGAGGAGGACTTCCTGGGCACGTTTGGGCTCATCCAGGGAGAGGAGTTGGATGGCGTTTTTGAGGGCCTGGACGCGGAAGTCAGACTCCTGTCCGGCGCGCTGGACGCGGTCCAGGAAGGCGGCGAGGTCGATGAGCTTGCTGCGGGAGTCCATGAACCCGAGATCGACGAGGTTCACAGTGTTGGGAGGCGTCCAGTCGGGCATGGTGGGCATGGATTAAATGGTCATCGAGGCGTAACCGCCATCGACGACCATCTCATGGCCGGTGATGAAGGAGGACGCGCCATTGGAGGCGAGCAGGAGTGCTGCGCCGACGAGTTCGCGGGATTCGCCGAAGCGGTTCATCGGCGTGTGGCCCATGATCTTGGCGACGCGCTCGGGGACGAGCACTTTCTTGTTTTGCTCGGCGGGGAAGAAGCCGGGGACGAGAGTGTTCACGCGGATGCCCAGCGGTGCCCATTCACGGGCGAGGTTCTTGCTGAGATTATGCACCGCACCTTTGGACATGCTGTAGGTGAAGACACGGCTCAGCGGGATGAGGCCGGACATGGAGCCGAGATTGATGATGGAGGCGGGCACCTTATGCTCGACGAAGTATTTGCCGAAGACCTGACAGGCCAGGAACACGCCCTTGGTGTTGATGTTCATGATCCGGTCATACTCTTCTTCAGAGATGTCGAGGAAGGGGGTGGGTGAGTTCACACCCGCGCCATTGACGAGGATATGGATGCCACCGGAGCGTTCCAGCACTTGATCGAGCAGCAGTTGGAGATCGCCTTTGCGCCCAGCATCGGCACTAACAAAGTAGCCCTCACCACCTGCGGCATGGATGGACTCCAAACGCTTCTCGGCCTTCGCCGGATCACGACCGACGAGCACGACCTCGGCACCTGCGGAGGCGAAGCCTTCAGCGATGGCACCGCAGAGTTCGCCCGTACCACCGATGACGACGGCAGTCTGGCCTTGGAGAGAAAAAAGCTCGAAAATGGAGGGTGTGGACATGATTGAGAAAGCGGGAGAATTAAGAGCAAGAGATGACGCGGTGTCGAATGGAGAAAGGCGCGTGGGCAATTACGCTTTCGAGAGTGTCATCACGCATTCGAGGTGCTTCGTTTGCGGGAAGAGATCGAAAGGCTGGACGCTGCCGAGCTGGTAGCCGGCTTCAGTGAACTGCACGAGGTCGCGCATCTGCGTGGCGGGGTTGCAGGAGACATAGACGACGAGCTTTGGCCCGAAGGCGAAGAGCTGCTGGAGGAACTCTACGCTGCATCCGGCGCGTGGTGGGTCGATGATCACCACGGTGTCACTGCCAGCGTGCGGGACCTGGGCGAAGATGGCGGTGGCATCGGCGGCGATGAAGTGGCAGTTCGTCAGGCCGTTGATCTCGGCATTGTGCGCCGCTTTTTGCACGGCGGTTTCAGAGATCTCCACGCCGAGCACTTCCTGAAACTCAGGCGCTGCGCTGATGCCAAAGAGCCCACTGCCGCAGTAGGCATCCACGAGATATTTCGCCCCGCTGGCCTTGGCCTCACGTATGGCATAGCCGACGAACTCGGGCAGAATGAAGGGGTTGTTTTGGAAGAAGTCTCCGGCTTGAAACTCGAACTTCATCGGCCCCACCTGCTCCACGGCGATGGCGTCTGGCCGCGTCAGCACTCCGTTTTCTGCCGCACGCAGCAGGATCGTTGCACCATTCTTGAAGCTCCCGGCGCGGGCGGCTTCACGAGCTTTGATCAGCGCTTCATTCAGCGGCGGCATGGCGATGGGGCACTGCTTCACATCCACCATGGCATTGCGTGTGCCGACTCGCAGAAAGCCGATCTCGGCCAGTTCGCCTTCCTTGGGGCGGTGGAAGTGCGGCGTGATCTTGGATCGATAGCCATAGCGCTGAGGCGAGGTGATCACGGGCAGCACAGGGTGGTCGATCTTCGCCATGTAATGCAGCAGTTCCTCGACCTGACGGCGCTTCCACTCCACCTGCTTTTCATACGCCAGGTGCTGATACTGGCAGCCGCCGCATGTGCCGAAGATATCGCACACAGGCTCCACTCGGTCCGGCGAGGGCTCGATCACACCCACGAGATCCGAGTCGCTGTAGTTTTTGTGATTGCGGAAGATGCGGCACGTCACCAGTTCTCCCGGCAGGGCAAACGGCACAAAGACCACCCAGCCGTCCACACGGGCCACGCCCTTGCCTTCGTTGGTCAGGTTCTCGATGCGCACTTCCAGCTCCTGATGATAGGCAAAGGGGTGGGCGTTAAACTTCCGGGGCGGTTGGGGCATGGGCGTCAGTAGCAGCAGGGTGGGTGGAAAATCAAGATCGTGTGAAGAAGTGCCAATTTTCGCACGTCTTCATGTGCCCATGAAATTCACCCTTCTCCTCGCTTCCCTCCTCTTCACCGCCGGTCTTGCCAGCGCTGAAACCACCGTTACCCTCAGTGGCGTACACAACTGCTGCAAAGGCTGCACCAACGGCATCACCAAAGCTGCTGCTGGCATCAAAGATGTGACCGTCACCGCCGAAGGCAAGACCGTCACTGTCACCGCCAAGTCCAAGGCCAATGCCAAGAAAGCCGTCGAAGCCATCATGGCCGCTGGTTACTTCGGCACCAGCGACTCCGAAGAGAAGACCTCCTCCTCCACGAGCAGCGCCCCAGCCAAGAAGCTCACGGAAGCTACTGTCACCGGCGTGCATCTCTGCTGCGGCAAGTGCGCCACGGCGATGACCGACGCGGTGAAAACCGTCGCCGGCATCACCGAGAACACCATCGCTTCCAAAGCCACCAGCTTCACCGTCAAAGGTGAGTTCACCGAGGCCGAACTCGTCGCCGCGATGAACAAGGCCGGCTTCAACGGCGTCGTTGGCAAGTAAGCCCACGCTTTTACACCAATCTTTAAATTGAGAAGGCGGCTGGAAACAGCCGCCTTCTTCGTGGTTGGAGATGTCGGGAGACGCTTACTTCTTCGCTTCAGGCAGCACCTTCACGCCGACGGCGCGGGCTTTGCCGAGGTACTCTTTGGCGAGCTTGCTCATGTCCGCTTTCGTCACGGCGGAGAAGTCGCTGACGAGACTCTTGCTCCACTCGATGCGCTCGGGGTGCTCCTGGCAGTTGCGGACGACGTTTTGCGCCCAGTAGCGGTTGTCGCGGCGCATCTGTTCGAGCTGCGTGAGGATGGGTTTCTTGGCGCGCTCGAACTCATCGTCGGTGATCTCGCCGGTGGAGAGATCGTCGGCGATCTTGATGACGAGTTCGCTGATCGGCGTGGCCTGCTCAGGCTTGCACTCGATCATGGCGGTCATGTAGCCGTAGCCGGTGAAGGTGTCGTTCGCGACGTGGTAGCAGGCAGGGCTGTAGGTCTCGCCGAGTTCCTCGCGCACCTTGATGCGGAGGCGGTCATCGAGGATGGAGCCCAGCAAAGTTAGACGGCGAGTGCGCTGGATGTCCAGCATGTCGCCCGTGGGCCAATACAGGGCGGCGACGGCTTTTGGGATCTCGGTTTCAAACTTCAGATCCGTGGTGCTCGGGGCAGGGAAGGTGATCTTACGCTCCTCGACATACTTCGGCTTCTCGGCAGCGCGCTTTGGCAAGGTGCCGACCGTCTTGGCGATGGCTTCCAGGGCTGCCTTGGGCTCGATATCGCCGACGATGGAGACTTCGAGGTAGTCTTCCGCGAGAGCGGTCTTCATCCAAGCTTCCAGTTCGGCGAGGTTGCGCTTTTCCATCTCTGCCTTCGCGGGGAAACCGAAGCGGAAGTCGCCGCTGTGCAGGTGGCTGACGACCTTGTCATTCATGATGCCTTCCGCCGTGTGGGCGAGCTCGATGTACATCGGCTCCAGGTTCTGGCGGAACTGGCGTTCGGACTCCTCGCGGTAGCCGGGAGCGGTGAGGTAGGCGGTCAGGAGCTGGAGCTGCGCTTCCAGATCTTCCGGTGTGGTGCGGCCACTGAGGGTGAAGGCTTCGTCGGCCACGTTGAAGTCCATGCCCACCGTCTTGCTAGCGAAGATGCGGCGCAGGTCATCGGCGCTGTGAGCCTTCAGGCCGCCCATGATGAAGGTGCTCTGGGCGAAGGGAATGAGTCCGGGCTTGTCTTTCGGAGCCACGAGCTTGCCACCGCCGAAGTTGATGGTCACGCGCACGGTGCCTTTTTCAAAAGGTGTGGACTTGATGTTGGCACGCACGTTGTTGGAGAGCGTGGCCTGGGTGATCTCCAGTTCCTTCACTTCGGTCTGGCTGGTGATCTTGCCTTGTTCACCGAGCTTCGCGTAGGCAAAGGCGGCGGTTTCTTCCTTCTTCGGAGCTTCGACGGGCTTCGCTGCGCTCTCCTTGTAGGTGGCGATGATCTGCTTTTCGGCATCGCCTTCGAGCTTGAGCTTGCCACCGACAAAGATCTGGAGGTCATCGCCCTTCCAGGTTTCGACGAAGGCAGCGTGACACTCTTCTTTCTTGAGGTCGGCGAGGGCCGCCTTCACGCGGATGAGGTCATCGCTCGGATGGGTGAAGACCTTCTTCGCTGCCACGATACTCACGAGACCGCTGGCGAGATCGCGTGACTTGCGCGTGTCGGCCTGGGCGGCGCGTAGCTCCACGGCTTTCAGCAGGCTGGCCTTGGCTTCTTCAAACTCGGCGTCGGTGAAGCCATGCTGCACAGCGCGGCGAACTTCGGTTTCCAGCAAAGCGACGGCCTTCTGCCACTGCTCCGGCGGGCACTGCGCCATGGCTCCGGTGACCTCGACGAACTCCAGGTATTCGTAGCTGTAGGACTCGGCACCGAGGATGGGGGTGTTCTCTTCTTTAGCCAGTTTGGAGAAGCGCTGGTTCAGCATCGCATCGGCGAGGTCGCGCACCATTTTGTCGCGGCGGTTGGCGGCCGTGTCGGGCTTGTTCTTGGCAGGGCGGGGGATCTCGATGGAGAGGTCCACGGCCTTCGCTTCCAACTCCGTGTGCAGCTTGGCGATGATGCCGCGTCCGGTGGTGATCTTGCCAAAGCTCGGGTCTTTGACGTCTTCCGCGCGTGCCTTGGCATCGCCGAAGTTCTTTTCGATCTCCGCCTTCACCAGCGCCAGATCCTTGAAGTCACCTACCGCCACCACGGTCGTGCGCTTCGGCGAGTACCACTTGTTATAAAAGTCCACGAAGCGCGCGCGCTGCATGGTCTTGATCGTCTTCTCCGTGCCGATGGGCAGGCGCTTTGGCAGCAGCGACTCGGGCATGGCAAACTCATAGCCCGCGATCTGGGTGCGATACTCGATGCTGTCGCGGCTGAGCTTTTCGCTGAGGATGATGCCGCGTTCCTTGTCGATCTCCTTTTCCCCGAGGGCCATGCCGTCGAGGTAATCGCGGAAGAGCTGCATGCCTTCGTTGAGAAGCTTTGTCTCCACCTTCGGCAGTTCCAGCATGTACACCGTCTCTTTAAAGGAGGTGTGAGCGTTCGTGTCCGCACCAAAGCCCATCCCGAGGCGCTGGAAATACTCCACCATCTCCCCGCCGGGGAAGTGACGGCTGCCATTGAAGGCCATGTGCTCCAGGTAGTGCGCCATGCCCTGCTGATCGTCCTCTTCCATCAAGGAGCCGACATCCATGTAAAGACGAATGCTGGCACGGCCCGGAGGCTCGTCATTCGGCACGATGACGTAACGCACGCCATTTTCCAGTTGGCCAAAGTTGGCCTTGGGGTCGGCTTTGAGGTCGCTGGTGGCCTGGGGCCAGTCAGCGTGGGCAAAGGTGAGAGCGAGGAGACAGAGCGAGGCAACGCGGAGCAGGGACTTCATGGGTGGGGTCTGAAACAAACGACGGAACGCGCCTTTCTGTCGAGGAAATGTTCGGGTTTGAAAAAGTAAGACAGCCTGGACGAGAGGATCTCGGGCAATCCAACCCGTCGGCATGAGATAATGCCAGCGGCTATCAGGGAGCGAACCTCAGGCTCGCATGATGCAGGCAATGTTGTGAACAGAATCGCCTGTGATCAGCGTAGGTTTGCGGTCATGATCTCCCGCTTCCTTTGTCTCTTCTTCGTTTTTAGCGCCGCCGCTCTTGCCCAGCAGGTCACGCTGCCGCTGCCTCGCCTGCTTACCGTGATGCCGATGGGCGGACAGGCGGGCACGAATGTCGAAGTCACGATCACGGGCGAGAACATCGAGGATGTGACCGAACTGACCTTCTCCACCCCGAAAATCACCGCGAAGCCGGTCGCTGGAGCAGCGAACAAGTTCGCAGTCAGCATCGCGCCGGATGCGCCGGTGGGAGTCTATGATGCGCGGGTGCTGTCGCGGCTGGGTGTGTCGTCGGTGCGGGCGTTTTCCGTGAACAAGCTGCCTGAAGTCGTGCGCACCAAAGCGAACAACACGGTGGAGACAGCGATGGCGCTGCCCGTGGGCACGATTTGCAATGCGACGATGACCAAGCGGGCGGTGGATTTTTATTCCTTCCAAGGCGTTAAGGGCCAGGCCGTCGCCATCGACTGTGCGGCGGTAGGCATCGACTCGCGGCTCACGCCGGTGGTCATCCTCGCGGATGGCAAAGGCGCGGATCTCAAAGTGAACCGCACGGGCGGCATCATCGACTTCACACCACCTGCCGATGGCGCTTACATCATCAAGGTGAGCGATCTCACCTATCAGGGCGGCGAGCGGCACTTCTATCGCCTCGCTTTGCAAAACAGCCCCGCGCAGCCACAACCGCAGACGGCGACAGTCAGCTCGATGTCCTGGCCGCCAGAAGGTCTGGCCGCTTCGGCTCCAGCCAAAGAAACCGAGCCGAACAACAAGGACGCGCAGAAGATCGCGCTGCCCTGCGACATCGCGGGTGCGTTCTACCCCGCTGCAGATGTCGATACCTTCGAGTTCACCGCCAAAAAAGGTGAGACCTGGTGGGTGGAGGTCGCCAGCGAACGTCTTGGACTGAACACCGATCCCTTCGTGCTCGTGCAGCAGGTGAAGGACGGCAAATTCACCGATGTGGCCGAACTCTATGATATCGCACCGCCGATGAAGACCACCAGCAATGGCTACTCCTACGACGGCCCGCCTTACGACGCCGGTTCTCCGGATGTGATGGGCAAGTTTGAGATCAAGGAAGACGGTACCTACCGCCTGCAAGTGCGCGACCTCTTCGGCGGCACCCGCACTGACGCGAACAATATCTACCGACTCATCGTTCGTCAGGCCATGCCCGACTTCGCGCTCGCCGCATGGGCCGTCCACATGACGCTACGCAATGGCGACCGCGCCTCGCTTTCCAAGCCGATGTCCCTCCGTCTGGGCGATTCGCGTGCGTTTGAAGTCGCGGTGCAACGCCGTGATGGCTTTGATGGCGAGATCGACATCACCATGGAAAACCTGCCACCGGGCGTCAGCGCCGCCGGTTTAAAGATCGGCAAGGGCAAGCCTTACGGCCACCTCATCCTCACGGCGGATGAAAAAGCCCCGCGTGGCTTCTCGCTCGCGAAGATCATCGGCAAGGCCGTTATCGGTGGAAAAGAGGTCGTGCGCCCCGTGCGCGTGGCGAGCATGGAATGGCCCGTGAAGGACGCGAAGGGTGAGATCCCGGCGCCGCGCCTCATGGCGGATATTCCCGTCTCCGTCACCGATTCCGAGCAAGCCCCGCTGACCATCGCGCTGGCCGAAAACAAGGTCTTCGAAGCCAAGGCGGGCGAGACGCTGAAGATCCCGCTCAAGCTCACCTGGCGCAACGAGTTCAATGGCACATCGATCAAAGTGAAGGCCTACGGCGAAGGCTTCAGCGCCATCAAGGAGTTCGACATCCCGCTCAAGGCTGCCACCCATGAACTCGTGCTCAATCTCGCCGAGTTGAAGATCGCTCCGGGCGATTACACCTTCGCTTTGCAAAGCCTAGGCATCTGCAAATACCGCTACAACCCCGCCGCCGTTCCGCTGGCGGAAGCCGAACAAAAGAAGGCCGAGCAACTGCTCGCCGCTGCTGCCGCCGAGGCCAAAAAGCTCGCCGCCACTGATGCTGAAGCAGCAAAGAAAGCCGCCGAAAAGCAAAAGCAGGCGGAAGCCGCCATGACCGCAGCCACCACGCGAATGAAGAGCGTGACGACGACTGCCAATCCGACGGATACCGTCGAGATCCTCATCTCACAGCCGATCCGCGTGAGCGTGAAACCCGCAGCACCCACCACCGCCAGTAAGTGATGAAACAGCACGCCCTCCTCGCTCTTCTTTGCTCCTCGACCGTCGCCCTGGCTGCCGATCTGGATTATTATAAGGACGTCTATCCGTTCCTGAAGACGAACTGCATCTCGTGTCACAACAAGACCACGACGAAGGCCGATCTGAACATGGAGACGCCGGAACTGATGATCAAAGGCGGCGAAGCTGGGCCGTCGATCATACCTGGGAAAAGCGCGGAGAGCCTCGTCGTGGCGGCGTCCCTGCACACGCAAGATATGGAGATGCCACCCCCGAACAACAAATCGGGTGCGGTGAACCTGACTCCAGCGGAGATCGCGATTTTGAAACAATGGATTGATCAGGGCGCGAAAGCATCCGTGCAGCAGGAGCGCGCCGTGGTGCTGAAGGCCTTCTCGGCCAGCGTTGATCCAATCTACAGCGTGGCGATGACGAAAGATGGTCGTTACGCGGCCTGCGGGCGCTCCAACCAGATTTACCTCTATGATCTGGCGACGCGGCAGTTCGTGGCACAGATCAGCGATCCGGCGGAAAAGAATGGCGCGGCGCATCGAGCGCTGGTGCAGTCGCTTTCCTTCAGCCCCGACGGCACGAAGCTGGCAAGCGGCAGTTTCCGTGAGGTGAAGATTTGGAAGCTGGAAGCTGGCAAACCGGCGGCAAGTGCTGCCAAGACTGTCTCGCCTCCAGCGAGTGCCGACTTGATCAAAAAGATCACCACCGCAGGCAAAGTGGTCGTGCTGAGCAGTGCCCTGTCTGCCGATGGCAAGCAGGTCGTCATCGGTTGCGCCGATGGTTCCGTGCGCGTTTGGGATGCGGTGACGGCGAAACAAGTTATCGAGCTTCGGGGCAGTGTGGCGGCGACAAAGAAGACGGCGGAGTTGGACTGGATCATCGCGGCACAGACACTGGAGGCGGCTTTCCAAAAGAGCGAGATCACGCGCATCGAAGCCCAGGACAAGGCGCTCGACGTGCTGCTGGGCAAAGCCAAGGAGGCCATCGTGACGATGAGCAAGGTGCTGCCTGAAAAGCAAAAGCTCGTGCCACCCACCACCGAGGCCAAAACCACCGCGCAGAAGGCTGTGGATGACCTTGCGGCCAAATTTACCGCTGCCAAGGACACGACCATTGAGAAGGAACTCAAAACCGCGCAGGACAAGCTGATCACCGCGAAGATGACCGAAGTGTCCGCCCTCGCCGCTGTTTCTGCCGCCGAGAGCAATGTGAAGGATGCCGAGGATGATGTGAAGCGCATCACCGACTCGAAAGCCGCGAACGCCAAGGCCGTTGCCGCAGCCAATGCGGCCATCGCCGCTGCCAAAACCACGCAGGACAAGGCAACGGCAGATCTCGCTGCCTTGAAGCTGGCTTTGACCAAAACGACCACGAAGCCCGTCGCCGTGTCTTTTTCCGCCGATGCGCAGCGTGTGGCGTCCGTGTTTGAAGATGGTGCCTTGCGCGTCTGGGCCGCAGCCACGGGAACGCCGATCGAAGAAAGCGGCGGCAACGTCGCTGCGACCACCACGATCACCGCCGCTCCAGATGGCACGTTTGTGGCCACGAAAGCCGTCACTCAAACCGTCGGCAGCACACCGCGCTGGACATTGGAGCGCAAGATCGACCCGAAGGGCCTCTTCGCCGACCGCGTGAACGCCGTGCGCTTCAGTCCCGATGGCAAAACGCTCGCCACTGGCGGCGGCGAACTTTCCCGCACCGGCGATGTCATCATCTTCGATGTCGCGACCGGCAAGGCCACGCAGACATGGAAGGAAAAGCACATCGACACCGTGCTCTGCCTCGATTTCTCGCCCGATGGCAAACGACTCGCCACAGGTGCTGCCGACAAGATCGCGCGTGTCACCGACATCGCCTCCGGCAAGCAGGTGAACCTCTTCGAAGGTCACACCCATCATGTTATGGGCATCGCCTTTCGCAGCGATGGCCGCGTGCTCGCCACCGCTGGCGCGGACGGTGTCGTTTCGACCTGGGACATGATCATCGGCGAGCGAAAGAAGAAGATCGAAGGCTGGACCAAGGAAGTCACGTCACTCCAATTCATCGGGGCCACGAATCAGATCGTCACGAGTGCTGGAGACAACCGCGTCCGCATCGTCACCGACGACGGCACCGAAGTCCGCGCCATCGCCAATCTCCCCGACTACATGCAAGCCGCCGTCAGTGTCCCCAATGGCAGCGCCATCATCGCCGGAGGCGAAGACAGCCTGCTGCGTGTTTGGGATGCCGCAGGGAAGGAACTCGTGGCGTTTGGCGCGAAGTAATCGTTCTCAGGGATAAAGCAGCGCATCTCAGCCCGTAGGTTTTCACACATGTCCCCCATCATTCAGCCCCCATCACTCGTTCGTTGCGCCGGTCCGCTCTCGCGTCGCAGCTTTATGCAATTTGGTTTGACCGGCATGGCGACGCTGAGCTGGCCGAGCCTGCTCAAACTGCGCGCGGCGAACGCGGCACTGCCGAAGAGCGAACGGAAGTCGATCATCATGGTCTGGTTGCCGGGCGGGCAATCGCACATCGACACCTACGATCCGAAGCCGGACGCGAGCAGCGAGTATCGCGGGCCGTTCAAGACGATCAGCACCAAGGTGCCGGGCACGCATTTCACCGAACTGCTGCCGATGAACGCGAAGATCGCGGACAAGTTCACGGTGCTGCGCTCCATGAATCAAACCGCAGGTGGCCATCCAGCAGGCACGATGCAGATGTTCTCCGGTGACAAAGACACACGTGATAAGCCCAAGCCACGTCTCCCAGATTGGATGTCCGTCGCGCACTACCTGCGTGCGAAAGAAGGCGGGCGCACCAATCCGCTTCCGAATTATATCGGCGTGCCAGCGGCGTCGGGTGAATACTCCAGCCCCGCCTATCTCGGCGATGCCTACGCGCCCTTCGCGGTGAGTGATGACCCCAATCGCCCGAACTTCCAGGTGCCGAACATCGGTCTGGCCGACGAGTCGGAAAACCGCCGTCTCAGCGACCGCATCGTTCTCCGTAAGAGTCTCGACAAGATGGAGCGTGCCTTTGATCGCGAGGGCGAACTCGGCGCGCTCGATGAGTTTGAATCCCAAGCCGCTACTTTGCTCACGAATCCGCAGACGCGCGATGCCTTTGACCTCAGCAAGGAAGATCCAGCAGTTCGCGACCGCTATGGCCGCAATCGCTGGGGCCAGCAGTTGCTCCTCGCTCGTCGTCTTGTCGAATCCGGCGTGGAGATCGTTACCAGCAGTCTCAGCGGTCCGCTCTGCGGTCGCGTGAACAACTGGGATGACCACGCCGTGAACCAGCATCAGTTCGAAGCGCTGCGCTTCCGCATGCCGACTTACGACCGCTGCGTTTCCGCGCTCATTGAGGACATCTACGCGCGCGGACTCGACAAAAAGGTGCTCGTCGTCGTCACGGGCGAGTTTGGCCGCACGCCGAAGATCAGTTTCGACCGCAGCACCGGCGCGGGCGATGCCAGCGGCCCCACGGGGACGCTGCAACCGGGCCGCGATCACTGGCCGCGCGCCTTCACCAACATTTGGGCAGGCGGCGGCATCCAGACCGGCGGCGTCATTGGTGCGAGCGATAAACGCGGTGAAGACGTGGTCGAGCGCCCTTGCAACGCCAGTGACTTTCTCGCGACGATATACCATCACCTCGGCATCGACTACGGCAAGGTCACGCTCAACGACCTCAACGGTCGGCCAGTCCATATCGTCGAGAACGGACGTGCGATTCCTGAATTGATCGCATAGCCAAGCTGCTTTCTCCATGAGCACCCATCGCTACTCTCGTCGGGCTTTCCTGCGCGGTACAGGCGTCAGCATGGCGCTGCCGTGGATGGAATCCGTCAATGTTTGGGGCGATGAGCCGAAGAAGAACCGACCAGCTAGCGAAGCGCCGCTGCGGCTGTGCGTGACGTTTTCAGGCAATGGCTTTCACTCGAAGGAATGGTGGGCAAAAGGCGAGGGGAAGGCGATGGAACTTGGCAAAGTGCTGACGCCGCTGACGGAGTTTCGTGAAAAGATGCTCTTCGTTCGCGGCCTCTATCACGAGGAAGCGCGGAAGGGGAACATTCACTCCTCGCAGACAGGAAACATGCTCTCGGGTGCTCCCATCGCGAGCGGTGGTGAGATCCGGTCAGGCACGAGCTTTGATCAGATGCTGGCACAAACGTATGGTCGCAGCACGAAGGTGCCGAGCCTCGTGCTGGCGTGCGAGAAGTCGAATCCGTCGGTGCACAAGAACTACTCGATGCTCTACAGCTCGCACATTTCGTGGAGTTCACCGACCACGCCGACGCCGCTGGAGCTTTACCCCGCGCTGGCCTTTGATCGTCTTTTCAAAGACGACGCCTCACCTGCCGACATGAGCGTGCTGGATGCCGTTTTGGCCGATGCGCAGGATTTACGCCGCGGCATCAGCGCCAGCGATCAACACAAGCTCGACGAATATCTCGACAGCGTGCGCGAGGTGGAGAAGCGCATCGAAAACGCCGGCAAACGTGGCGAGCTGCAAGGCTGGCGGCCCACGCTCGACAAGCCGAACATGAAACGTCCAGCCGACGGCATTCCCCAGGACATTGGCGAGCACATGCGGCTCATGATGGACCTGCTCGTCATCGGTTTCCAGACCGACACGACACGCATCACCACGCTAAAGCTCAACAACGACCACAGCGCCTTGCGCTTCCCGAATCTGCCCAGCGTGCAGCAGGCCGGACACGGCATCGACTACATGATCCATCACCTGCTGTCGCACAGCGACGGCGAGGACTTCCTCAAGGTGAACCAATTCTTCATGGAGCAGCTCGCGTATCTTGCGCGAAAGCTCGACTCCATCCAGGAGGGCCCGCGCACGCTGCTCGACAACACGATGATCATGCACTGCTCCAGCATGATGGCCGGTGCGAAGCACGACAACGACCAGCTTCCGGTCATCGTCCTCGGTGGTGCGGGAGGGCGGCTCAAAACCGGCCGCGCACTCGACTACAAAGACAAACCCGAGCGCCAGCTCTGCCGCTTGTTCATGTCGATGATGGACAAGATGGACGTGCGCCCGAAAGCTTTTGGCGATGCGGCCAAGATGCTGGAAGAGGTGTGATGGACAATCACCGGGTATAGTCGCCATTCATCTCCACATCAGTTTTTGATGCGAGCGGATCTTTGTATAAGAAGACCTGCGTTCCTGAAGCATCACACAGAAGGCTGTCTATTCGCCCGATCCTACCCTCGCGGCGTTCAAATAGGTGCGAGTTCTTCCACAGGCTACAGTCTGGCATTCCTTTGAGTGGAACTGTGAAGAACGACAAATTCTCTCGTGGGTAGTCTGGAGCCAGCGGATTCTCCATCATCCCAAGTTGCTGAACCAAGGCCGTGCAATCTGAGGCTGTGCAAGAAAAGAAGTAAACTGTTACCCCATCGAACGGAACATGATGAACCCGAATCTCTTTTGCGCTTGGTGGCAGAGTGGCACCAAACTCCAATTCGAAGTAGCGCGCCGCAGAGGGAGGGGACTGCCAACGCTTGAATACTGAAGTGCTAATGGCAGCCAGGGCGATGAACACGGCAATTTTGACGAACAGGCGATCCCAATTGCGGCGAACACATAGAATTGCGACTGGCACCACGATAACAGCCGCTACAAGACCGGCACCCCCGAAAAGAAGAACGTCCACAAAGAAGGTACTCCCGATTGCTTGGTTCTCTGGGAACAGAAGACCGAACGTGAGCAGGCAGTGAATGAATGGAAGCGAGCAAAACAAAACGATTGCTCCCGCGATTGGGAGGAATCCCCATCTTGAGGTTGTCCGCCTTGTTTTTGCATCCGCAGAATTCATGTCCATTGAAGAACAGGAAAACGTCATTGCTTGCAACCATTGATTCAACCAGCAAACTGCCCTCATGCCCGTCATCACCGCCGATCAACTTCAATCTTCCTACGATGTCGTCATCGTCGGCTCCGGCGCGGGCGGCGGGCAGACGGCTTACACGTTGACGATGGAAGGCGTGAAGGTGCTCGTACTGGAGGCAGGGCGCTCGTTTGATGTGCAGACGGAGGTGGCGATGCTGCAACTGCCGAGTCATGCACCCTTGCGTGGTGAGAAGACGCCGGACAAGCAGTACGGGTTTCACGATTGCTCGATCAACAGCGGCTGGGAGATTCCAGGCGAGCCTTACACGAATGCGAACCCGGAGCCGGAGAACCAGTTCCGCTGGTGGCGACAGCGCATGATGGGCGGGCGCACGAATCACTGGGGCCGCATCTCGTTGCGCAACGGGCCTTATGATTTCAAGCCGCGCACGCGGTTTGGCGCGGGCTTTGACTGGCCGATTGGTTATGAAGACATCGCGCCTTACTATGACAAGGTGGAGATGTTGATCGGTGTCTTCGGCACGAACGAAGGACTGGAGAACTCACCTGATTCATCGCCGGGTGTGTTGCAGCCAGCACCGAAGCTGCGCGTCGGTGAGCTTTATGCGCAGAAGCATGGCAAGAAGGTCGGGGCGCACATCACGTCGATTCATCGCGCGGTGCTGACACGTCCGCAGGATGCGGAGACACTGCCGAAGAGGTTGCATCCGGGCAACGCTAAGGCGCAAAGCATCCTCGCGGATCACATGCGCACGCGGTCACCGTGCTTCTGGGCGACGGACTGTCATCGCGGCTGCTCGATCCGTGCGAACTACGATTCGCAAACCGTGCATCTGAGGCCCGCACTGGCTACGGGGAATCTCGACATCTTGCCGAACGCGATGGCGCGCGAGGTGACGATCGACAAGCAAGGCAAGGCTACGGGCATCGCCTTCATCGACAAGACAACGGGACGTGAAGGTCATGCGAAAGGACGCGTGGTCGTGCTGGCGGCGGGTGCAATGGAGTCGGTGCGCTTGTTGTTGAACTCGAAGTCGAATCTTTTCCCACAAGGCATCGCGAATTCGAGCGGCAAGGTGGGCAAATACATCACCGACTCGGTGCAGAGCAGTGTCAGTGCCCACATCCCAGCATTCGAGGGAATGCCGATTCACAACGAGGATGGCGCGGGAGGTCCTCATGCGTATGTGCCGTGGACGCTGCACGATCAGAATCGCAAAGGTGAGCTGGGTTTCCCTGGCGGCTATCATCTGGAGTTCACGAGCGGACGACAGATGCCGTCGCTCGGAGTGGTGAATGGCATCGACAGTCGAGCGGGCAGCCCAAGCGTGTTGTTTGGCAAAAAGCTCAAAGAGGAAGCGCGTCGGTTCTATGGCTGCCAGCTCGGCTTTGGTGCGCAGGGAACGATGCTGCCAAACGACGGCTGCTTCACCGAACTCGATCCCGAGGCGAAGGATCAGTGGGGCATCCCCGTGCTGCGCTTTCATTGGAAGTGGACCGACGCGGAACTTAACCTCGTTAAACATCAGCAGCAGCATATCCGCGAGATCCTCGAAGCGATGGGTGGCAAGGTATCGAAGCCCGAGACCGATCCCGCGAAGGCGATCAAGCAGGGCGGCACGGTGATTCATGAAGTCGGCGGCGCGATCATGGGCGCGGATGCTGCGTCTTCGGTGACGAATGCGTGGAGCCAGACCTGGGACGTGAAAAACGTCTTCCTCGCCGATGGCGCACCCTTTGCCAGCACGGCTGACAAGAACCCCACGCTCACCATCATGGCGCTCGCTTGGCGTATGGCCGATCACCTCATGGATGAAATGAAGAAAGGAAACCTCTGAGATGAGCCTGCCCGACAATCTCCCGCGCATGGACCGCCGCAAGGCGATGCAGTGGATGCTCAGCGCCACGGCGACCCTGGCCGTGCGTGATCCAAATGCCTTTGGTGCCGATGCTCCCATCAAGGCGAAAGGCTACGGCCTTGATCCGAGCATGGTCACGATCTACAAACCCGGCGATGTCTGGCCACTCACGCTCACCGAACCGCAGCGGCGCACCGCGCGTGCTTTGTGCGACGTGATCATCCCATCTGACGAGGCTTCACCCAGCGCCTCCGCTGTCGGCGTGCCCGACTTCATCGATGAATGGATCAGCTCGCCGTATCCAGCGCAGGCCGGTGATCGGCGCATCATTCACGATGGACTAAAATGGATCGACGAGGAAGCGATGCGCCGCTTTCAGAAGACCTTTGCTGATCTCACGCTCGAACAACAAACGGCGATCTGTGATGATCTTGCCACCGGCAAGCCAAAGGACAAGAAGGCGGTCTCGTTCTTCAAACGCTTCCGCGATCTCACCGCCGGTGGCTACTACACCACGCCGGAAGGCATGAAGGCCATCGGCTATGTCGGTAACGTACCGAGCGCGACCTTCGACGGTCCGCCGGTCGAGGCGTTGAAGCACGTTGGGCTCACGTAGCCGCTGCATCGCCTGACGTGATGATCAACAGATTGATGAGTTGATGAACATCATCATTGCCAAGCCACGCCTTCATTGACGTATTAGCGAGATGTCTTGGTCCTCCCGTCTCCTGTTTCTCAGTTTGTTTCTCGCTGCGCTATCGTCTGCCCTCGCCGAAGTCGTGCGGGTAGAGGTGCTGGAGCGATCCGATGTCGGCAACGCGGGCTACGAGCAGATCACTGGCAAACTGCATTTCGAAACCGATCCGAAGTTGCCGGGCAATGCAGTCATCGCGGATGTCGATCTGGCTCCGGTGAATGCGTCGGGCAAAGTCAGTTTTGTGGCCGATTTGAGGCTGTGGAAACCGAAAGACGACTCGCGCAGCAATGGCGCTGCGTGGGTGGAGATTCCAAATCGCGGTGGCAAATCGAGCCTGCCAGCCTCGATGATGGCGCAGGGATTCACGATGCTGAATGTCGGCTGGGAGTTCGATGTGTCGACGGACAAACTGCGCCTGGAAGTGCCTCGGGCGAGAAACAAGGACGGTAGCCCGATTCGCGGCGTCGTGAGCGCTGTCATCACGCCGGACAAACGCGCTGATGAGCAATCTCTCATCGATTTGACCGATTATCCGCCGGTGGACATCGACGGCGAAAATAGCCGCCTCATCGTGCGATATCGCGCTGCCTTCCCCGCTGGCCAGGAAGTGCCACGAAAGCTCTGGAGCCTTCAAAACGGCCGCATTCGACTCAAAGGAGGTTTTGAGCCCGGAAAGACCTACGAGGTGTTTTATCTCGCGGAAGCACCGCCCATCGCCGGACTCGGCTACGCGGCCATTCGCGATGCGGTCGCGTGGTTGAAGCATGATCCCGCCTCGCCTGCGAAAGTGAAGCACGCGTATGCGTTTGGTGCGTCGCAATGCGGCCGCTTCCTGCGTGACTTCGTCTATCTCGGCTTCAACACCGACGAGCAAGACCGCATGTCACTCGATGGCATCCTGTCGCACGTCGCAGGAGCGGGTCGCCTCGTGCTGAATCAACGCTGGTCCACGCCGCGCAGTGTCTCCGGCTACTACACAGCCTCATATCCCTTTGCCGACACGGCGCAGGCTGATGCGGTGAGCGGTCAAAGCGAAGGCATCCTCGCCAACCCTCGCGTGAGACATGCGCCGAAGATCTTTTACACCAACATGGCCGCCGAATACTGGGGCGCGGGCCGTGTCGGAGCGCTCACGCACACCACGCCAGATGGAAAACAAGACATCGCGCTGCCGGAAAACGTGCGCTCATACTTCTTCGCCAGCACCTCGCATGGTGCCGCGCCTTTTCCACCGACCTCGCAAGTCAAAGGCTCACCGCTGGCGAATCCCGTCAACACCTCTCCCGCCATCCTCGCTTTGCGCCTCGCCATGCATCGCTGGGTCACGGAAGGCCTCGCGCCGCCGCCGAGTGTGCATCCAAAGCTCAGCGATGGCACACTCGTGCCCGTGGCCGAAGTGCGCTGGCCCAAAGTGCCCGGCATGGCTTCCCCGAATGCCGTGAAAGCTGGAGGTCGCGTGCGCAATCCACAACTCCCCGGCGGCGTTGGCGAAGGTGCCGAGCTACCGCTGCTCGTGCCGCAAGTCGATGCTGATGGCAACGACCTGGGCGGCATCCGCATGCCCGATGTCGGCGTGCCACTCGGCACCGCCACCGGCTGGGTGTTCCGTCCCGCAGCGTTCGGCTCACCGCATGAATTTTACCTCTTACGCGGTGCCTGGGTGCCCTTTGTGAAGACCCAAGACGCCAACGATCCGCGTCCGTCTCTTGCAGAACGCTACGCCTCCAAAGACGCCTACCTCGACCAAATCAAAGCCGCCGTGCAAAAGCTCATCGAACAGCGTTTTCTCACCACCGCCGATCTTGAACCGCAGCTCAAGCAAGCCTCCGCTCGCTGGGATTGGGTGATGAGCCCGTCCGTTCCGTAAACATTCACCACACTCCATCATGACACGCCTCATCTTCCTCCTCCTCGCCTGCTTCGTCACTCAATCCTTCGCGCAGACCAACTACAAGAAAGTCCTCTTCCTCGGCAACAGCATCACCAAGCATGGTCCGAAGGCCGACATCGACTGGTCGGGCAACTGGGGCATGGCGGCCAGCGCGGAGACGAAAGATTATGTTCATCTCGTTACGAAAGCCCTCACCGAGAAACAAGGCGCCGCGCCCGAAGTGCTGGTGAAGAACATCGCCGACTTTGAGCGGGCGTATGCGGGCTACGACATCGCCATGAAGCTCAAGGAGGCCATCGAGTTCAAGGCGGACCTCATCATCATCGCCATCGGCGAAAACGTGCCCGGATTGAAGACGCCGGAAGACAAAGCGAAACTCCAGGAGAGCGTCACTAAGCTGCTCACGACGCTCAAAGGCGACCGTAAGCCCATGATCCTTGTGCGCAGTTGCTTCTGGGCGAATGCAGCGAAGGACGAGGCGCTGCGCGGAGCCTGCACCGCCGTGAATGGCGTCTATGTGGACATCAGTGCCCTCAGCAAAGACGAGAAAAACTACGCTCGCTCCGAGCGGCCCTTCAAACACGCTGGCGTGGCGAATCATCCCGGCGATGCGGGCATGGCGGCCATCGCAGAGGCGATGGTCAAGGCAGTGCCGAAGTAGCGACACTGCTTTGGCAGCAGTTTTGCCAATTTTAGCGTCCAAAGTCGGGGCGCTGAGGCCTTATACTGGTGAAATGAATCAGTTTCGACTCTCCCATACCCTTGTCTTGCTCACTGGCCTCGCCGCCGGCAATGCCTTTGCCGCTGATGACGCGCAGCGCGCGGCGATGACATTTTTTGAGAAAGACGTGCGGCCGATCTTGGTGAAGCGCTGTTTTGAGTGCCACAGCAACACGAAGCAGAAGGGCGGCCTGCGCGTGGATCACATCGGCTATCTGAAAACGGGCGGAGACACCGGTCCGGCTTTGATTCCTGGCCAGCCGGGAAAATCACCGCTCATGGAAGCCATCCGCTATCAGGACGAGGACTTCCAGATGCCGCCGAAGAACAATGGCGGCAAGATGCCGGACGCGGAGATCGCGATCCTGGAGAAGTGGATCAAGCTCGGCGCGCCTTGGCCTGAGGATTCGGCGAAGAAGGTGGTGGTGACTGAAGGCGGATTCACGGAGGAGCAGCGGAACTACTGGTTCTTCAAGCCAGTGGCGAAGGTCTCGCCGCCGAAGGTGGAGAGCAAGTGGGTGCGCAATGACATCGACCGCTTCGTCGCGGCGAAGCAGGCCGAGATGAAACTTGATCCCGCCGAGGAAGCGGATCGCCATGAGCTGGTGCGGCGCGCGTATTTTGATCTGCATGGCCTGCCACCGACGAGTGAGCAGGTGGATGCCTTTGTGAATGACAAGAGTCCGCAGGCCTATGAAAAGCTGGTGGATGAGTTGCTCGCCAGTCCGCGCTACGGCGAGCGCTGGGCGCAGCATTGGCTGGATCTCGCGCGCTATGCGGAGAGCGATGGCTACAATGCGGACGCGTATCGTCCGTCGGTGTGGCCGTATCGCGATTACGTCATCAAGTCGCTCAACGACGACAAGCCCTATGATCAGTTCGTGCGCGAGCAGCTCGCGGGCGATGAAATCGCGCCGAACGATCCGAACGTGCTCATCGCCACCGCCTTCCTGCGGCATCCGGTGTATGAATGGAATCAGCGCGATGCTCGCGGCCAGTGGGACATCATTCTCACCGACATGACGGACACCACGGGCGAGCTGTTCCTCGGCTTGAGCATGGGCTGTGCGCACTGCCACAATCACAAGTTCGATCCCATCTTGCAAAAGGACTACTACCGCCTGCGGGCCTTCCTGGCTCCGGTGCAATGGCGCGATGATTTGAAGCTGGCCACGCCTGCGGAAAAGAAAGCGCATGATGCGCAGCAGGCGAAATGGGAAGCCGCTACTGCCGAGATCCGCGCGAAGATGGACGCGCTGACCAAGCCGCTGCTCGAACCGAAAGTGGAGCGCGCTTTGACACGCTTCACAGAAGACTTGCAGGCGATGGTGCGCAAGCCAGCCACCGAGCGCGAGGCTTTGGAAAAGCAGCTCGCGGGTCTGGTCGAACGGCAGATGCAGCAGGAACGCAAAACCTTTGACCCGATGAAGAGTCTCAAGACCGACGAGGCCAAGGCGGAATACAAGGCGCTGGAAGAAGAGCTAAAAAAGTTCGACGAACTGAAGCCGAAACCGCTGCTGGATGCCTTCGTGGCGACGGATGCAGGCCCGAAAGCGCCTGCGGTGGCGATCAAGACGCGCAAAGGCGAGCAGCAGATCGAGCCGGGGTTCCTTTCTCTCCTAGATCCAAAGGAGCCGAAGATCACACCGAAAGGCAACTCCACCGGACGCCGCACGGCTTTGGCGAATTGGATCACACGGCCCGACAACCAGCTCTCCACGCGCGTCATCGTGAACCGCGTCTGGCAGTATCATTTCGGGCGCGGCATCGTCGCTACTGCGAGCGACTTCGGCAAGCTGGGCGAGCCACCGACACATCCTGAGCTGCTCGATTTTCTCACGAGTCGCTTCGTGGCCAATGGTTGGAAATTGAAGCCGTTGCATCGCGAGATCATGTTGTCAGCGACGTATCGCCAGACGGCGCGACGTGAGCCATCCGAGACCGCATTGAAGACAGATCCATCGAATCGCTATCTGTGGCGTTTCAATCCGCGCCGACTTGATGCTGAGCAAGTGCGCGATGCCTTGCTCGCCGCCAGCGGAGAACTCGATCCGAAGTCCGGCGGCCCTGCTGAAGATGGCAATGGCACGCGGCGCTCCGTCTTCACGATGAAGAAGCGCAACAACCAGAACGAGCTGCTGCGCGCACTCGATGCGCCTGCCGGATTCTCCAGCGTCGCCGAGCGTCAAAGCACGACGACGCCCACGCAGGCGCTGCAACTTCTCAACGGCGACTGGCTGCTCGCCCGCTCCCGCAAACTGGCGGATCGTGTTGAAAATATTGATGATGCCTGGCTTGCGGTACTCGGCAGACCGCCATCGAAGAGCGAGCGCGAAACGGCGGAAGGCTTCCTGAAAAAACGAGCGGGCACCTCCACACCACCGGCGGAGAAGAGCGCTGAAGCGACCGAGGAACTCGGCGGATTCAAAGAGAACTCGCCACATGAGCGCCTCATCGTTCAAAGCGGTGAGAAGGAAGGCGATGAGTTTACCGTGGAGGCCATCGCCAGCCTCAACAGCATTGATGTGAACGCCTCCGTTAGGACCATCGCTTCGCGTTGGAATGGCGGTAAAGACAGTCTCGAAGCCTTTGGTTGGAGCCTCGGCGTGACCGGTGAGAAGTCGCGCTACAAGCCGCGCAACGTCATCGTGCAAGTCGTCGGTGAAGATGAAAACGCGAACATCGGCTACCAGGTCGTGCCGTCGAATATCCACATCGAGCTGGGCCGCCGTTACCACATTGCCGCGCGTGTTTCCTGCGTTGGGCACAGCGTCACCTTCAGCGTGCGCGATCTCGACACGCCTGGAGCCGCCGTGCAGTCCGCCGTGGTGCCGATGGACATCCGCTCCAAGCTCAGCGTGGGTGCTTCGCAGCTTGTGATCGGTGGATTAAACAATCGTGCGCCGACGCATCAATGGGACGGCCACATCGAAGCGTTGCGCGTCGTCAGCGGCGCTCTCGCGGACAAGGCGCTTAACGCTGATCCTGAAAAATGGAGCGCGGGTCTCGTCACCTGGCGCAGCGCTGATCCGCTGACCTCGCAGTTCGCCTGGAATGGCTCCGACACGAAGACCGTCGAAGCGGACGATCCTTATCGACAAGCGATGAACGACCTCTGCCAGATCCTTCTCAACACGAACGAGTTCTTTTACCTTCATTAAGACTATGAGTTGCAACCGATTCGACATTCCCAACACGCGTCGTGAGTTCCTGCAAACCGCAGGTGGAGGCTTTGGCGCCGTGGCATTGGCGGCGCTGATGGGCGACCAAGCCCAGGCGGCTCCCGTGCGAGTGCCTCAGCGCGCCGCGAAGGCCAAGAGCGTCATCTTCCTCTTCATGGAAGGCGGCCCGAGCCATCTCGACACCTTTGATTACAAGCCGTTGCTGAACAAGCTCGCCGGTCAGTCACTGCCCGCCAGCTTCAAGCCACCGATCACGGCGATGGGTGAATCGAAGTCGCCGCTGCTCGAATGCAAACGCACCTGGAAGCAACACGGCCAGGGCGGGCTGTGGATCTCCGATTGGTTCAACAACGTCGCGCAGCATGCCGATGACCTCGCGGTGATCCATTCCTGCGCTTCCAGCGGCATCAATCACGCGGGCGGTGTGTGTTCGATGAATACCGGCTCTGTCTTCGGTGGCCGGCCATCGTTGGGAGCCTGGGCACAGTATGGACTCGGCACCGAGAATCATAACTTGCCCGGCTTTGTCGTCATCAAAGACAGCGAGGCCACGGTGGTGAATGGCGTGCGCAACTGGGGCAATGGCTTCATGCCTGCCGTGTATCAGGGCGTGGATTTCAACAGCGACGGCACGCCGATCAAGTATCTCGACAACCCGAAGGGCGTGGATCGCAAACGTCAGCGCGACAAGCTGGATCTGCTCGGCGCGCTGAATCGAGAATACGGTGCCAAGCGTGCCAGCAACACGGAACTCGACGCCCGTATCAAGGGCTACGAACTCGCTTATCAAATGCAGGCCGAAGCGCCCGAGGCGGTGGATCTCAGCAAGGAAACTGAAGCCACGAAGAAGCTCTACGGCATGGACAACGAGGCAACGGCTGTCTATGGCCGCAACTGCCTGCTCGCGCGTCGCTTGATCGAAAACGGTGTGCGCTTCGTGCAGCTCTACAGCGGTGCTGGCAGCAAATGGGACAGCCACAAAGGCATCGAAGTGAATCACTCGAAGCTCTGTAACGCCGTCGATAAACCCATCGCCGGACTTCTCGCCGACTTGAAAGCTCGCGGCATGTTGGACGAGACCCTCGTCATCTGGGGCGGCGAATTCGGCCGCACGCCGATGAGCGAACAAGGCGATGGCCGCGATCACAATCCTACCGGCTTCACCATGTGGATGGCCGGTGGCGGTGTGAAAGGCGGGCAGACCTACGGTGCCACCGATGATCTCGGTTTGTATGCCATTGAAGATCGTCTCCATGTCCACGACCTGCACGCCACGATCATGTACTTGATGGGTCTGGACCACACCAAGCTTACTTACAATCACAAAGGCCTGCCTGAACGCATCGACCAAAACGAAGGCCATCCGTTTACGCGGCTGCTGGGGGCGTGATTGGTGGGCTTTCTTTGAGTTCGCATTTCAGCAAGACCACAATCGTCTTGCCCGTTCTGTGCGGCCCTCCATCATCCGCCCCTCATGCTGCGCCCAACCCTCGCCTTGCTTGCCCTCGCTGGTCTCTCGTTCACCGTCTTCGCCGCGAAGCCGGACAAACCCAAGAAACCCAGCAACTATGTCGTCGGCAAGCCGGCCTTCACCCCTGATCCGAAGACGCCTGCCTTTGATGCGGCAAAGGTGACGCCCGAGCATCTCGACACGAGCATGTTCAAAGTGCCCGAAGGGCTGGAGATCAGTGTCTGGGCCACCTCGCCGATGCTTTTTAATCCAGCGAACATGGATGTGGATGCCGCTGGACGCATCTGGGTGGCGGAAGGGATCAACTACCGCCGTCACAGCGGACGCAGCCGGGAAGGGGATTGCATCCGCGTTTTGGAGGACAAGGACGGCGATGGCAAGGCGGACAGTAGCCACGTCTTTGTGCGTGAAAAAGAACTCGAATGCCCGCTCGGAGTCGCAGTGTTTGACAATGTGGTGCTCGTCTCCAACGCGCCAAACATCATCAAGTATGTGGATGTGAACCGCGATCTGAAGTTCGACCCCGCCGTTGATACGCGTGAAGTTTTCCTCAGCGGCTTCGAGCAGCAGCAGCACGATCACAGCCTGCACAGTGTCTATGCCGGACCCGATGGCCGCTGGTATTTCAGCAATGGCAACTGCGGTGCCATGTTCAGCGACAAAAGCGGTAACACCTTCCGCATCGGTGGCGCTTATCTGAACAATCCCTACACCGGCGAAAAAAGCGACGACGGCCATGTTTATACCGGAGGCTTCACAGCCAGCATTGATCCAAGCGGCCACGGGGCACGCATTCTTGGTCACGGCTACCGCAACAGCTACGAAGGCGTGAAGAACTCCTTCGGTGACATGTATTTGAACGACAACGACGATCCACCGGCATGCCGTGTGAGTCATCTCATCGAAGGCGGTTCCTTTGGCTTCTTCTCCACTGATGGCAAGCGCCAGTGGCGTGCGGACAAGCGCCCAGGCCAGACCATTCCCACGGCGGAGTGGCGTCAGGATGATCCCGGCAGCATTCCTGCGGGCGATGTTTATGGCGGCGGCGCACCCACCGGCATGGCCTTTTATGAAAACGGCGCGCTCGGCGAAAAATGGAACGGCCTTCTCCTGAGCTGTGAAACGGGGCGTAATGTCGTCTTTGGCTATTTGCCAAAGCCCGATGGCGCTGGCATGAAGCTGGAGCGCATCGACTTCTGCACCACAAACACCAGCGGCGTCTTCAAAGGCAGCGATTTCGTTGGCGGTAGCAACAACATGTCCGATGAGCGCAAGACGCTCTTCCGCCCCAGTGATGTCTGCGTCGGCACCGATGGTGCGATCTACGTCGCCGACTGGTTTGATAAACGCACTGGCGGCCATCAGGACACCGATGAAACTTGCAGCGGCACCATTTACCGTATCATCGCCAAAGGTTCCAAGTCCACCTCGCCGAAGCACGATTTCGACAGCGTCGAAGGCCAGATCGCCGCGCTCAAATCACCGGCCACGAACATCCGCCACGTCGCCTTCACCCGCCTGAAGGAAAAGGCAGGCGAGTCAGCCAAGGCTGTGTCCGCTTTGTCGAATGATGAGAACCCCTACGTCGCCGCGCGGGCCATCTGGCTCCTGGCGCAGCTTGGTGAAGCAGGAACTCAGCGTGTGCGCGTTTGGCTCGAATCGGAAGATGCCACGCAGCGCCTCGTCGCCCTTCGTGCTCTTCGCGTAGCGAATCCTGATGTTATCGACCTGCTCAACACCATGGCTCACGATGGCTCGCCTGCCGTGCGTCGTGAAGTCGCCGTGGCGCTTCGTGATGTTCCTGTGGCACAGAGCCAAAACATCCTTGTCGAACTGGCGAAGCGCTACGATGGCAAGGACCGCTCCTACCTCGAAGCCTGGGGCCTCGGCTGCTCTGGCAAAGAAGCCCCTGTGTGGACGGTGCTGAAGAAGATCTTGGATGGAGATCCTCTCTCCTGGTCAGAGAAGTTCGCGAATCTGACTTGGAGACTTCATCCCGTCGAAGCCGTGACAGATCTGCAAATGCGCACCACCAGCAAGCAACTCACTCCTGCCGAGCGCAAACTGGCGCTCGATACCCTGGCCTTCACGAATGACGCCAGCGCTGCACAGGCCATGCTCGTCGCTGCCAAAGACAAGACTTCACCGATTCATGGCGATGCCATGTGGTGGCTGATCAATCGCAGCACCAATGACTGGTCCGCTTATGGCATCGCAGGTGAATTGAAGAAGCAGGGCATCTTTGATCCTGATGCCACCAAACTCGTCACCATCGAGACGCCGCCCGCCATTCCCAGCACGATCAAGGTCGATGAAGTGCTCAAGCTCAAAGGAGACGTGCAGCACGGCCAGTCACTCGTCGTCCGCTGCGTCATGTGCCATCAGTTCAATGGTCAGGGCGTCGAGTTTGGTCCGAATCTTCAAGGCTGGGGCATCAGCCAGCCGAGCGAAATCATTGCGCAGGCATTGATCGAGCCCAGCAAAGACATCGCCCACGGTTTCGATGGCATGTCCATCACGTGCAAAGACGGAACGAAGATCGACGGCATGGTCCTCAGTGAGGGAGACATCCTCATCGTGCGTAGCATGGGCGGACAGACTCAATTTGTGGCAAAGGAAAAGATCTCCAGCCGCAAGAAGATGGATCGATCCCTCATGATGAGCGCCACCATGCTCGGCATGACCGCGCAGGATGTGGCGGACATCGTCGCCTATCTTCGTCAGGCGGAGTAACCCCCACCCATGAGCCGCTACGCCAGCAATCAGGAAGTCACCCGCTTCTTCGCCTCCCACGGCATTGAAGTCACCCACGTCCGACGTGAGGGAGACGTCCGCCAGTTGCGAGTTCAGGGGCACCCATTGACCCTGCCTATGCCTGCGAGTCCGGAGGATTGTCTGCGCATCGTGCGTGAGTGCATCGCCAGTCTGAGCAATGTGCGGGATGAGGAGTAATGACACTCCAGCCAGGAGGGGTTAATGATTTGCCCCCCGTTTTCCGTCTCAGAGACCACCTACGACTTGCAGAAGCTCGACCTGGAAGATCAGGTCGCTGTTCGGGGGAATCTTGCCGCCTACGGCACGGCTGCCATAGGCCAGGTTTGAGGGAATGTGCAGCATCCACTTGTCGCCGGGTTTCATGAGCTTCAGAGCCTCAGTCCAACCGGCAATGACCTGTCCGACCCCAAAGCTCGCAGGCGCACCGCGGTCATACGAACTATCGAAGACCGTGCCATCGGTAAGCGTGCCACGGTAGTGAACCAGGACGGTGTCGAAAGTGCTGGGCGATCTCCCATCCGCCGGGCCGGAGGACAGCACGCGGTAACGCAGGCCGCTGGGCGTCGTCACTACGCCTGAAGCATCCACTGTCGCCGTTGGCGCTTGGGACGCCTGCAACGGCTCTGATGCTGACAAGGGGACTGGCGAGGGCGGCACACGATCTTTTTTCTTCGGTGACGTTTCGCAGTTGGTGAGGAGTAACAGCACGGAGGCTAGGAAAAAGGGGATCGACTTCATGATGAGCGTTCTGGATGTGGGCTAGAACATCCTCTGGCGCAACGATGATCCTGTCGAGGTCTCCTTTTTGCTCTGGTGAAAGCACTGCGGATGACTAAGCAAGCAGTGTGGGGAAGAGAAGCGGAGAAAGTGAATGCTGTGCCCAGACATGCAAAAATCAGACCTTCAGCGAACCACGAAACCCTCTGACGGCATAATACGACTGTGCACCGTTGTGCCCGACGAAGATGCGGCCATAGCGACGTTCTCCATAAAGAGCGCCACCGAGTTTGCGAAAATTTGCAGGCGTTTTCACCCAACTCGATGTCTTTTGGTCAAACTCGCCCAACTTCTGCAGCTCTTGATATTGCTCTTCCGTCAGTAGATCAATGCCCATGGTTGCTGCCATGTCCATCGCGGTGGTCTTCGGTTTGTGTTCCTTGCGCGATTCCAGGCCTTCGCGGTCGTAGCAAACACTCACGCGGCCCTTCGGCGTTTCAGGTGAGCAATCGAAGAAGAGATATTCGCCCGTCTTCTTGTCATAGCCCACCACATCAGGTTCACCGCCGGTGGCTTCCATCTCATGGAGCGACAACAGTTTGTCAGGATTGGCCTCCAGCTTTGCGTGCAATTTCGACCATTCAAGCCCCTGATGGCACTTCATGTTGCGCTCAAAGCGGACCTTCAAGGTGCCGAGCAGTTCTTCGCGTTGGATGGGTGAGAGCTTCTTTTTCATTTCGATGCTTTAGAAAGAGCGATGCTATTTTGTCCATGAGATCATGGATGGAGAGCTTCCGTCAAGGCAGCCTTCGAAGGACAAATCGATAGTTTTGATCGACGACTCATGACACGCCCGAATAAACTCATCTTATGAACAGAAACATCACCTTCCTTGGCTTCGCGACATTGCTCAGTTGTTTCTCAGTCTTGGCAGAGACACCTCTAGTCGCCGATGCCAAGCTCGCAGCCCTGCGCTCGCTGAAGATCAAACACGCGACAATCACAACCGTGGAGCGTGATTCCACAACCACACGGACCATTGTGAAGTTGGTGCTCAATCCGGCGAAGGGCTCGAACATCAACGTCGAAGTCTGGTTGCCCGATGCCGACAAGTGGAACGCGCGCTTTCTCGGCCTCGGTAATGGCGGTGCGGCTGGGAAGATCAATCCCGCTGGCCTAGCGTCACAGAGTGCGGCGGGTTATGCCGTGGCGACGACGGACATGGGGACGGCACCGAATCCTGACTCGGGCATCGGCAATCCCGAAGTATGGAAGGACTTCGGCTATCGCGCGACACATCTAATGACCGTCGTGGGCAAGCAGATCGTGCGGGCGCATTATGGCAAGGCCCCAGAGCTTTCGTATTTCAGCGGCGGCTCGACCGGCGGCCAGCAGGCTTTGCAGGAGGCGCAGCGTTATCCCGAAGACTATGATGGCATCGCCGCTGCCGTGGCCGCGCACTGCCGCACGCCGCTGCATGCCTACTTCTTGTGGAACGAGCAGATCTTGAAGAAGTGCCCCTTCACGAAGTCGCAGGACGCCAGCGTCATCGCTGCTGCGAATGAATACATGACCTCGCGCGAGATACCCATCGCCGCAGGCAAGTTCGTCTCTGACCCGCGCTGCACCGCCCAGGACATTGAAGCCGTCATCACGCTGGCACGGAAGAAGGACTCGACGCTCACCGACGAGCACGCAGCGGCTTTGACAAAACTCTTCGACGGACCCCGCCATGCGGTCACTGGCGAGCGCATCTTCAACGGCATCCCGCTCGGCAGTTCCATCGAAGCCTCGCACGGGCACCTCTATCTTTTCCACTGGGTCTTCGGCAAAGACAAGAAGCTGGAGGACATCAATTTCGGCGCGGACATCGACACCTACACCGCCAAGCTCGCGCCCTATCTCAACGCCGAGAACCCCGACCTCAGCGCCTTCGCCAAGCGCGGCGGCAAGCTCATCATGACCCTCGGCACCGCCGATTCCGTCGTGCCCTACCACGCCTCCATCGATTACTACGAGCGCGTGATCGAGCGTCTCGGCGGACTCGACCAAGCACAGTCCTTCTTCCGCTTCTACGTCGTCCCCGGCCTCGCCCACGGCGGCGGCCCCGGCATCAATCAACCGCCCAACCTCCTCGATGCCGTCCGCTCCTGGCGCGAGACCGGCACAGCACCCTTCGCCTTGCAAGGCCGTCATGCCGAGAATGGCAAGCCCTCGTGGGAGATGACGATTTATCCGTATCCAATGCAGACCGGATGGAATGCGGCGACGAAGAGCTTCGTGCCCGTGGACGGCAAACACGGCGGCGTGGATCGCATTGCTGAACGCTTCCGCCCGGCTGCGGCGGAGTGAGATGAAAGGCACAGGCATCTTCCTGGTAAACGAAGCCCAAGCCGCGCCCCTCGCGATCCTCAGCCCCTGCGAAGACCGCCTCGTTGTCGCACTCAGCACCTCAAGGCAACGCGCCTCGCTACCACCACCGAGTGGCCGAGCTCACTAGATCATCCTTGTTGCTCCCTTCAGGTGGGTCCAAGGGAAGGTTGATGAACGCATTCTTCAATGATTTGGGCCGCCAGGTGCTCGCGCAGTGGAATAAGGTGAACTTTTCCTTGGAGAAATTCCCCTCTATCGCCCGCAAAGCTCTCGAATCTCGCCCGCCGAGCAAGCACGTCGCGCTGCCGGAACTGATGCGGGAGTATCTGCTCAATGACGAGCAGCCGCTCCAGTCCATGTCCGGCTTTGGGCAGCCGGAACTCATCGCCTACGAGCATCCGCGCTTTTACATCCAACTGCTCTTCTGGCTCGACGGCACCACGGACATCCATCAGCACGAGTTCTCCGGCGCGTTTCATGTCATGCACGGATCGAGCATCCACGCTCACTACACCTTTGAAAATGCCCGGTCCGTCACTCCGCATCTGCGCCTGGGAGACGTGCGCATGAAACAGATAGAGCTGCTCGAAACCGGCCGCACCGTCCCCATCGTCTCGGGGCAAAGTTGCATTCACTCCCTCTTCCACCTCGACAGCCCGTCCGTCACCGTCGTCGTGCGTACTCACAATGACCCCGGCACCAGTCCGCAGTTCAACTTCCTGCCGCCTCACATTGCCATCGACCCCATGCATGCGGACACGCTCACCATGCGCCGGAAGCAATTACTCGACGTGCTGGAGCAGGGCGATGACCCAACCTATTCTGGGATCGTGAATGAAATGCTGGGAACACTGGATTTCGAGCGCGGCTTTTACATCCTCCAGCACAGCATGGCCCGGCTGCGGAATCGCGGCGAGTGGCACGCGGCCTTGAAGGTCTTCCGCCAGCGCCACGGCCAGCTCGCCACTGGTGTGCAGGACACCCTCGAAGAAGGCGTGCGTTGTGATCTCATCAAAAATATGCGCAGCACCATCGCCGCACCGGAGCACCGCTTCTTCCTCGCCCTGCTCATGAATGCCGCCACCCGTGCGGACCTTCTCACGCTGGTGAAACGGCGCTACCCCAAGCCAGCGCCGGTGGAGACCGTGATGCGCTGGGCACAAGAGCTCGCTGTGCTCACCGAGGACGGCGTGGAGCTGCTCGATGCCGTCTTCCCCGCCACGCTCGACGCCGAGCTTGAAGACCAGCCTGAGATCTTCCTCAGCTCCCTGCGCTACTTCCTTTCCGGCAGCAAACGTCTCCCTCCCGCCCTGCGCGGTCAGCCCCCCGCCGTGATCCAAGAACTCCACCAAGCCTTCGCCGCGTCCACGCTACGCATGCTGGGGGTTTGAAGTAGCTCATGCAGCCCCCCTTCATGCCTGCCTCCACGTCCCTGCCCATCTGGAAAATCCACGCTGACATCCTGCGCACGTTGGGTGATGGGAATCGTCTGGTGCTCGTCGCTCCGACGGGATCGGGGAAGACGACGCAGGTGCCGCAGATGCTGCTGGATGCGGGGATCGCGGGGAAGAAGATGATCGTGGTGTTGCAACCTCGACGCGTGGCGGCTCGCACGGTGGCGACGCGGGTGGCTTGGGAGCGGGAGGGGAAGCTGGGTGCGGAAGTCGGCTATCAGATTCGCTTTGATGACCACACGAGCGTGGGCACTCGCATTTGTTTTGTCACCGAGGGCATTTTGCTGCGCTGGCTTCAGGATGATCGCTCGCTGTCGAAGATCGGTGCCGTGGTGTTTGATGAGTTCCATGAGCGGAACCTGCTCAGCGATGTGGCGCTGGCGTTGGTGAAGCACTTGCAGCAGACGCAGCGGCCGGATTTGGCGATGGTGGTGATGTCGGCCACGCTCGATGCGGAGCCGGTGGCGGCGTATTTGGATCAGTGCCCGATCCTTGTGTCCGAAGGGCAAAGCTATCCGGTGGAGGTCGGCTATCTCTCGATGCCGGATCAGCGCCCGATCACGGTGCAGGCGGCGGATGCGGTGGAGCGCATCCTTCAAGACGAAGACCCCGGCGACATCCTCGTTTTCATGCCGGGGCGTGGCGAGATCAATGGCACGCTGGATGCCTTGCGCGGCCTGAGAACGCGGGAGCGCGTGGCGTGCATCCCGTTGCATGGCGAACTGGAGCCGCAGGAGCAGGACCGCGCCTTTGCGCCGAACTCGCTGCGCAAAGTAATCGTCGCCACCAACGTCGCGGAGACCAGCATCACCATCGACGGCATCCGCCATGTCGTGGACAGCGGTGTCGCCCGCGTGGCTCGTTACGATGCGGAGCGCGGCATCGGCACGCTGTTGCTGGAGCCGATCAGCCGCGCCAGTGCGGATCAGCGCAAAGGCCGCGCAGGACGCACCGCACCGGGCACTTGTCATCGCTTGTGGACCTTGATCGGCCACAAGGACCGCGACGAGCGCAACACGCCGGAGATTCAGCGAAGCGACCTCGCGGAGGTCGTGCTGCTGCTGCACTCGCTCGGCATCCATGAAGCCGCCACGTTTGACTGGCTGGACAAACCCGATCCGCAGGCCGTCGTCCGAGCCGAGCGCCTGCTCACCATGCTCGGGGCTTTGCTCGATGCCGACCTCACGCCCATCGGTCGCCAAATGCTGCGCCTGCCCATGCATCCGCGCTACTCACGCATGTTGATCGAGGCCAGCCAACGCGGCTGCGTGCCCGATGCTGCCTTGTGCGCCGCTTTGGTGAGTGGTCGCGACTTGCTCGCGCGACTGGATCGCGATGATGCGCAAACCAAAGCCGCACGCGAGATGTTCGAGGAAAGCGCGGACTCCGATTTCATCACGCTGATGCGAGCCTACGACTTCGCCAAAGCGAACGGCTTCAGCTTTGATCGCTGTCGTGGCTACGGCATCAATACCCAAGTCGCTCGTCAGGTGGAGCAGACCTGCCAGCAGATCCTGCACGCCGCCCACCAGCAGCGCCTCTACGACCGCGATGCCGCTCCCGCCAGTCCGGCAAAAAAAGACGAAGCCCTGCTGCGCTGCCTCATGGCCGGCTTCGTCGATCAACTCGCCAAACGCCGCACTCCCGGCAAGCCCGAGTGCGACCTCACCGATCAACGCAGCGGCCAGCTCGCGCGCGAAAGCGTGGTGACCGCCGCCGCCTACTTCGTCGCCGCCAATCTGCGCGAAACACCGTCGCGCCAGACCCTGCTCAGCCTCGCCACCGCCGTGCAGCCCGCGTGGATCGCCGAGATGTTTCCGCAGCATCTGAGCACCACCATCGAGCACCTCTTCGATGCCCAAAACAAGCGGGTCGCCGCCATGAAGCTCGTGCGTTATCGCGATCTCGTCATCGAGCAAAAAGCCCAGCAGCGCGACCTCGATCCCGTCGCCAGCGGACGCTGCCTCGCCGAAGCCCACCGCGCCGGAGCCTTCGATCTGCCGCTGATGGATCATCGGCTGAAGCAATTCATCGCCCGCGTGAACCTCGTCCACGCCACCCTGCCCGAACTCGAGTTCGCCCCCTTCGACGAAGCCGCCCTCACCACCAGCCTCGCTCGAGCCTTCACCGGCCTCACGATGGTCAAAGAAGCCCAAGCCGCGCCACTCCTCCCCGCCTTCCATCAGCATCTGGACAAAGGCCAAGTCAGTTGGCTGGATGAGTTAGCGCCACTCAGCATCCCCTGGCACAGCGGCGGCACGATCAAGCTCAGCTACATCAACGACACCCCCGAAGCCCAAGTGAAGCTCCAGGAATGCTTCGCTCTCACAGCGCATCCAACGCTCTGCGAAGGAAGGCTTCCAGTGCAACTCCAGCTTTGCACGCCCGATGGCAAACGTCTGGCCATTACCAGTGAGTGGCCGGGTTTCGTGGCTCGCGAATGGCCGAAGCATCGCCAAGCGGTGGCTAAGAAGTTTCCGAGTGTTATGTGGCGTTAGCGAAGGCCTTACTGCCGACGCAGACGCTCCAACTCTTGCTTCAGCGGTTGCCAGTAAGCCTTGTCTTCGAGGCGCTCTTGACGCTCCTCGTCTTCCAGCGACACGGATAGTGCGGGGACATCATCAGAGATAGCGTGATAGATCAGTACACGGGATGTGACTGCGTCGCGAGCGAGGAGAGGATGCGCTTGGGCGAGATCACGCAGCAGTTCGGGCGTGCGGAGTTCTTGGAACCAGAAGGTGAGTTGCTCGGGCGTTGGTGCTGCTTGATTGGCAAAGTAGTTGGCTTCCAAGAGGCGGCGGATCATTGGCCAGTCCTTGTCGCTCTGGGTTTTCTTGGCCTGCACGAGATCGCCCAAGGAAAGGAGATCGCACAGAGTGCCATCATCCATCACCAGCGTGGTGCGGCGTTCCCAGAGCGTGTGAAAGTCCGTCACGCCTCTCATGCGGGACATCACATCCACCCGCATCTCTGCGGCTTCGGGATGACGGCAGCGAAAATGCACGGCATGACCGGCTTCGAGATGCTGGAGCAGAAACGGCGGCACGGCGATGACCTCAGCTTCGAGGGCTTGCATGGCCTTCGTGAGCCGTTCGGCGTTTTCCTCACTGGCGAGGATCGCCAAGTCGGTATCGCGGCTAAACTCCGCTGCGCCGTATAACACGCAGGCCTGGCCGCCCATGAGCAGGCACTGGACCTGGTGCTCGCGCATCGAAGAAAGGACTTTGCGTATCGGGTTCGGGATCAAGGGAGCCTCCAAGTGCAAGGTAAGTCTGCCAGAGACGCGAGGTCTCTGTCCAGCGTTGAGCCGGAGTCAGCCGATACCACTCGGCCCACTCCTCGCCCACCAGTTCTTCTGCGCTGATCATGGTGGAGTTTAGGTGTTAGCTCCAGCTTCTTCAACCTGTGACTTGTAGCGGTGACGACGCGAGTCGGAAACACACCTCGGTAAATCACACCGCCTTGCGGCGGACCCGCTTCGGCTTCTCGGGGGCCAGGGTCATCTCCGGCGTCACCTTGATGCCCATGCGCTTGTAGTAGTCGAGCATCTTCTCGGTGGCCACGCGGCTGGCTTCGAGCACGATCTTCGACATCTCCGACATTTCACGCGGAGGCGTTTCTTGAAGGTTGTTGGAGGCGAGCATGGTGTGGAGTTGGTCGAGCGTGTGTGTCTCGCTGCTGGCGATCTTCACCGCTGGCGGCACTTGATTGTCCCACAGGCCCCACTCATCGGCAAGGGGCAGGTAATCCTCTAGGAAATGACTGCGGCTGCGGTCAAATCGGCGGCGCACATCCTCCGCAGGCACATGATGACCACCCACGCGCACCCGCAGGGCCACACGGGCGATTGCCTGCGTGGCGGAGCCGATGACGATGTAGTGCAGCAGGATGCGGTAGCCGCGCGCTTTGGCTTCGCGGATCAGCGCGACTTGAACTTTGCCGCTGAGCGTGGACTCGATGGCAAAGCTGGCCTTCGCCGCGATGAGCGAACGCGCTTCCTCCAGCAGCAACCGTCCTGCCCGGAACGCGCTCAGCGAGGGATCAAGCGGCGAGAGCCCGCGGGCCATCTCATCGGCATTCAGAAAGCGCATCAAGCCCAATCGCGGCAACAACTCGCGAGCGAGCGTCGTCTTTCCAGCGCCATTACAGCCGCCGAGAATGCAGAGGGTAGGGTTCATGGGGGGCGAGCGCCAACTCAGTAAACTTCACCAGCAGCGATTACCATCACAAGTTGAGTTGGGGGCACTGTCTATTGTCCCGTTCAATGCCTCCCGTCGGATCGGCCTGACTAGGTCGATTTGGCGACGGCCTGATCAAGCCGACCGAGGGGCCGCGTCTCAGGCCAGCATCTTGGTCAGGTGGCGGGCGAGTTGGGCACCGAGTTTTTGCACGCGGGCAGCCTGCTTTTCGTCGGACAGCGTGCCGTCCGCCGCAAACGCTTCGTGCGCCATGCTGATGGCGACTTGATCCAGCAGGACGGTGACACCGATGTTGCCCAGGATGGCGCGGACATGCACCAGACCGCGCAGGCCGCCCAGGGCTCCGGGGGAGGCCGCGCAGAGGGCGGCGGTTTTGCCGGCGAATGCCACCAGCGGCGGTTCGTCGTCGGTTTCGGCGCGGGAGACCCAGTCGAAGGCGTTCTTCAAGGCGGCGGTGAGGCTGCTGTTGTATTCCGGTGCGGCGATGAGCAGTCCATCATGGTCGCGGAAAAGTTGTTTCAAAGCCTTGGCCGCTGCTGGCATGCCATCCGCGTCCTCCAGATCCTGGTCAAAGACCGGCAGGGGGAAATCGCGCAGGGCGATCAAGGTGACCTCCGCCCCCGCCTCCCGTGCTCCTGCCGCAGCGGCGGCGGCGAGTTTTTGGTTGAATGAATCGCGGCGTAGGCTGCCGCCGAAGGCGAGGATGCGGGGAGTGGTCATGGGCGTGTCGAGTGAGGCAGCGAATGGATACGGAGACTAGCTCCGCACCGGCGGCTCCGCAATCTTGGCGGGCTTCTGTTTCGCTGCGGCTGCAAGCGCTCATTGGGTGAGAGACAAACCGCGAATGGCATAGCTTTGGTAGGAGCATCCTATCCTGCCTCTTGCGGTGTTTGACTCGGGTTTCAGAACACCCTGATCCCGTTCTCTGGAGCGACAAGAACGGGTCACTCATGCGCCAAGGGTGGGGAGTGCCGGGGGCTGCCTGGACGTTTTCTTCGTGGCCCATCCACGCTTCAAGCCATGAACACCTACGTCGCACTCATCAACTTCACCCCGCAGGGACTTCAGAACATCCACGAATCCCCGCACCGCGCGGATGCTTTTCGGAAGGCGGCCAAAAAAGGGGGCTGCAAGGTGCAGCACCTCTTCTGGACCATGGGAGCCCACACAACATCCGCTTTCAGTTTGTCATAGGACTTTAGAAAGGATATTCCAAGATCTCGATCAAATAGGTCCACGTCACATCTGTTTTCACCTTTGCCTCCTTTTCTAAATTCGGAGGTCGTGTCGTTGTAAGGCGGGTTGCCCACTTGAATCACAAAAGCGTCAGCCGGAATATTGAACATTTCCCTGCAAACATGAAGCAAGGCATTGCAGTGAAACACTTTTTGTAGCTGAAGTGATCCAGTGAGGAACTGACATGCATATTCGTCACAATCAGCGAAGCGATAGTCGTTTCCATCGATGAGGTCCTCGAATGCTCCTCTTCCGGCAGCGCTATCGACTATTATCACGCCTCTTTTCGCTTCAATAAATGGCATTATGTACACACCAACATTTCGCACTAACTCTCTGATGGTGTAAAAGCCACCGAGTTTTAACCTTTGATCCTCTGTTAAGTGGCTGGAAGTGTACCTGTCCATTTTAGCATCATCTACGCATTCAATCGTAATCCTTACAGATTTCCAATGCCACCTTCAGAATCTCCTTCACATCGTGTTGATGGCTCTTCGAGCATAGCGAAAAGATTTTCATCAGCGACAAAAGATTCGAGACATTTGTTTTATCGATCTGATAAATGAATTCATCGCCTGGTTTGGACTGCCGCCCTTTTAGATCACCCCAGTTTTTAAACGAAGAGACAGGAATGCAAAAATAGACCATCGGTTGAGTTCCGGACGCATATTGCTGTTTCTGAATCGTGACCTCGATCTGCGTTTGATCCGGCGTGTCCAACATGTAGAAGGTTGGCAAAGCGATGTTTGTTTCATGGAAGTCAAATTCGGCAATCCGAGTATCCGTAGGTTTTGACACTTGAATCTCTCTGCTATCCAGGAATTCCAAAACGGAGCCGGCTGAATCAAGCAATTCCTCCAATTGCTCTCGTGATACAAGCTTAAGCTTTGTGGCATGAACTAACAATTCGGAGAGTTCGTAAAGATGCTTGGTTTTGCCATTTGCTCCGACAAAAGAGTGATCTGTTAGCGCAGTCGTTTTCTTTCCGTCTTTAACGTCAGTCACAATCGCGTCGTAGCCGATTTGCCATTCCAAATAGACCCGCCATGAAACTCCGTTGTTCTAGCGCTAAAACTACTCCCAAACTGCAACTTCGCGTCTCTGACTTTGAAGCGATATTTACCACTATTAGCTGCCGGTAATTTGAGGTCTATGCAGTTGGCAGGCACTTCCAAGCTCATGAGTGTGTATTGAATGTGATATGATGCTGTGGGGATCGACAGATCTGGTGATTTACGCTTTGGAATAAACCTCCGCACCTGCTTCCACGAACTCCTTCGACTTCTCTTCCATCCCACGCTGAAGCGCCACTTCCTCGGAGATGGCTTGTTCGGCGGCGTATTTGCGGACGTCTTCGGTGATCTTCATGGAGCAGAAGTGGGGGCCGCACATGGAGCAGAAGTGGGCGGACTTGGCTCCGTCTTGGGGGAGGGTTTCGTCGTGGTATTCGCGGGCGGTGACGGGGTCGAGGGAGAGATTGAACTGGTCTTCCCAGCGGAACTCGAAGCGGGCTTTGGAGAGGGCGTTGTCGCGGTATTGGGCGCCGGGGTGGCCTTTGGCGAGGTCGGCGGCGTGGGCGGCGAGTTTGTAGGTGATGACGCCGGCTTTGACGTCTTCTTTGTTGGGGAGGCCGAGGTGTTCCTTCGGCGTGACGTAGCAGAGCATGGCGCAGCCATACCAGCCGATCATGGCGGCTCCGATGCCGCTGGTGATGTGGTCGTAGCCGGGGGCGATGTCGGTGGTGAGAGGCCCGAGGGTGTAGAAGGGGGCCTCGTGGCACCATTCGAGCTGCTTGGCCATGTTCTCCTCAATCATATGCATGGGGACGTGGCCGGGGCCTTCGTTCATGACCTGGACGCCTTTGGCCCAGGCACGCTTGGTGAGTTCGCCCTGCACTTCGAGTTCGCCAAATTGCGCTTTGTCATTGGCGTCGGCGATGGAGCCGGGGCGGAGGCCGTCGCCGATGCTGAAGCTGACGTCGTAGGCGGCCATGATGTCGCAGATGTCGTCCCAGTGGGTGTAGAGGAAGTTTTCTTTGTGATGGGCGAGGCACCACTTGGCCATGATGCTGCCGCCGCGGCTGACGATGCCGGTCATGCGGGAGGCGGTCATGGGAACGAAGAGGAGGAGGACGCCGGCGTGGATGGTGAAGTAATCGACGCCTTGCTCGGCCTGCTCGATGAGGGTGTCGCGGAAGAGTTCCCAGGTGAGGTCTTCGGCTTTGCCGTTCACTTTTTCGAGCGCCTGATAGATGGGCACGGTGCCGATGGGCACGGGCGAATTGCGCAGGATCCATTCACGGGTGGCGTGGATGTTCTTGCCAGTGGAGAGGTCCATGACGGTGTCCGCGCCCCACTTGGTGGCCCAGCGCATTTTTTCGACTTCTTCCTCGATGCTGGAGGCGACGGCGCTGTTGCCGATGTTGGCGTTGATTTTGACGAGGAAGTTCCGGCCGATGATCATCGGCTCGAGCTCGGGGTGATTGATGTTCGCGGGGATGATGGCGCGGCCTGCGGCGACTTCGCTGCGGACGAACTCGGGAGTGATTTCGTTCGGGATGCGCTGGGGGAAGCGCTTGAAGATGCCGGGGGTGTAGTCGGTCTGGACCTGGGAGGAGCCGACGTGCTGCTTGTCGAGGTCGTTGCGGACGATGTCGTTCGTCTGGTCGGCGATCTTGGCGCGATACATGTTTTCGCGGATGGCGATGAACTCCATCTCGGGGGTGATGATGCCTTGTTTGGCATACCAAAGCTGGGTGACGGGATGGCCGGTGGCCTTGAGCGGGCGGCGGCGTTCGCCATTAAGACCAGGGAATTCGACGAGGCGGTTGCGCTCGGCGGTGCTGGCGAATTCGGCGTGTTTGCCGCTGAGGTAGCCGTTGTCCTGAGGCTTCACTTCGCGGCCATCGTAGGCGATGACGTCGTTGCGGGCGGCGATCCATTTTTCCCGCAGGGCAGGGAGGCCTTCTTCGGATTTGCCGTGGAAGGTGGGATCGCCCCAGGGGCCGGAGCAGTCATAGACGCGGACGGGTTCATTCATCTCGATGCGGCCATTGAAGGCTTTCGTCGGAGAAAGCGTGATCTCGCGCATGGGGACGCGGATGTCTTTGTGGATCTGCCCCTCGACGTAAATGCGGGTGGAGGCGGGGAGCTGCTCGGAGGAGTGGCCTTCGAAGGAGGTTTTAGGATCGGCGATCATGGCGGGGAAAGTTCTCGGTTCAGGGTTCTCGGTTCTCTGTTGGTTGGGGCGCTGTGCGCTGAAACTGAGAAACCTCCGAGCGAACTCCCTTCGGCGGCATGACCCGCATCAGGTTCGGAGGGTTCGGAACAAATCCGTCTCAGTCCCTGCGGTGGGACGCCCCTGTCGTGACGCCGCGAGTGTGGGAGGCGAGGGGGGGATCGTCAAAGTGAATTTAGCCCGGTTATCTGGGCGTGCATGAGCGATCTCATGGGTGGGAATCAGGCTGGATACTTCCACGGCGCGCGATACTCGCGGCGGAGGAGTTTGGAGGCTTCGGGATCGCCGATGATTTCTTCTTTCTCGGCATCCCACTGGATGCTGCGGCCAGTGCGCCAGGAGATCATGCCGAGCAGGGGCAGACAACTGGAGCGGTGGGCGCTCTCGATGTCGGCGACGGGGGTGCGTTTCTTGTCGATGGCATCAATGAAGTCGGCCCAGAGTGCGCCGATGTTATGGCCGTCGCCTTCGGGCTCCTGGAGTTGGTTGTCGCCGTGAGTGATCTCGGCTTTGCCGTCGGCGGGGTAAAAGGTCCAGCCGTCCTTCCAGCCGATGTGCAGGGTGCCTTTGTCGCCGTAGAAGTAAGCGCCGACCTGGTGCTTCTCGGCGGCGTTCCCGGCGAATTTGCGGTGTTCCCAGATGGCGGTGAAGCCTTCGAACTCAAAGGTGGCGACCTGATGATCCGGCGCGTCGGTGGTCTGCTCTTTGTCGTTCAAGACAGGCTCGCCGAAGACGGGACGACCTCCGGTGCAGAAGACGCGTTTGGGGCCTTTTTGGCCGCTCCACCAGAGCACTTGATCGAGCCAATGAACACCCCAGTCACCCATGGTGCCGTTCGCGTAGTCGAGGAAGCCACGCCAGCCGCCGGGATGCAGCTTCGAGTTGAAGGGGCGCATGGGGGCTGGGCCGCACCACAGGTCCCAATCGAGGGAGTCGGGCACCTTGCTGTTTGGTTTTGGCTGTTCGGGGCCGCCGCGGCTGTGGGCAAAGAGACGCACCATGCCGACCTTGCCGACTTTGCCCGACTTCAGGAAGTCCATGGCGGCGACATGATGCGGGCCGATGCGGCGGTGCAGGCCGACCTGCACGGTGACGCCCGCCTTCTTCGCGGCCTGAACCATGGCGCGACTCTCGGCGATGGTGTGGCCGGTGGGCTTCTCGACATAGACATGCGCGCCCGCTTCACAGGCGGCGATGCTTTGCAGGGCATGCCAGTGATCGGGTGTGCCGATGATGACGATCTCGGGTTTCGCTTCGGTGAGGAGCTGGCGGTAGTCTTTGTAGCCCTTCGGTGCTGTTCCGGTCTCGGATTCGATGTCGGCGACGCCGTTATCGAGCACGTTCGCATCCACATCACAGAGCGCCACGACGGTGATGCGGCCGGAGGCGATGGCCTCGCGCAGGATGTTCATCCCCCACCAGCCGCTGCCGATGAGGGCGGTGCGATATTTTTTGCCATCTGCCGCGAGCAAAGGCAGCGCGGTGAGCGAGACGGAGGCGGCGGTGGCAGAGGAAAGAAAGGAGCGGCGCGAGGTCATGAGAGGTGGGGAAGCATGAACGGCACAGCGGCGCGGCGTCAATCGTGGAATCGCGGAAGGGTCCAAATGCGGCGGCGGGAGGGGTGAGATAAGGGGTAATCTTCACTTTTCATCCGGGGGAATGCCCCCATAATCGCGGCCCCTCCTTTCTCTTCAAACTTACTCATGGAACGCCGCCCCAAATCACCTACCTGGACCATCGAAGACAGCGCCGAACTTTACGGCATTCGTGAGTGGGGTCATGGCTACTTCGATATCTCTGCCAAAGGCGAGGTGGTGGTGAATCTCAAAGATGGCAAGAAGACCAAGCCTGTGTCTCTGGCCCAGATCGTCAAAGGTCTGCGTGATCGTGGCACGCAGCTTCCCGTGCTCATTCGTTTCGGCGATCTGCTGCGCTGGCGTATCGATGAACTGAACGAGGGCTTTGCCAGCTCCATCCGTGAGGCGAAGTATCAGGGTGCCTATCGCGGCGTCTATCCGATCAAGGTGAACCAGCAGCAGGAGGTGATCGACGAGATCACGAGCTATGGCCGCAAGTATCACTACGGTCTCGAAGCGGGCAGCAAGCCCGAGCTCATCGCCGCGCTGGCCTACATGCACGACCCGGAGGCCTACATCGTGTGCAATGGCTACAAGGATGAGGAGTTCATCGATCTGGCACTCAATGCACAGAAGATGGGCTTGCAGGTCATCATGGTGCTGGAGATGCCGAGCGAGCTGAAGCTGATCCTTGATCGCAGCAAGAAGATGGGCGTGCGGCCCACTCTGGGCGTGCGCTTCCGTCTCAGCGCGGAAAGCGCAGGCCACTGGTCCGGCTCCGGCGGTGATGCCAGCGTCTTTGGTCTGAACATCTCCCAGCTCATGCATGTGGTGGACACTCTGCGTGATGAAGGGATGCTCGATTGCCTGCGCATGTTGCATTATCACCAGGGCAGCCAGATCCCGAACATCCGTGCGATCCGTCAGGCTGTCACAGAAGCCACCCGCGTGTATTGCGGCCTCGTTCAAGAAGGCGCTCGCATGGGCATCCTGGATCTCGGCGGCGGCCTGGCCATCAGTTACGATGGCTTTAAAGGCGCGACCTCCGCCTCCAGCAACTACGGCACGAAGGAATACTGCGCCGACGTGATCGAGGCCATCAGCGAAGTCACTGCCGAAGCCGGCGTGCCTCATCCAGACATCATCACGGAGTCGGGCCGCGCCATCGTGGCCTACTACTCGGTGCTGGTGATCAACATCCTCGATGTGAACCGCTTTGAGCCAATGAACCGTCAGGTGGAACTCGCCAAAGACGCGCCCCCCATGGTGCGCCACCTCGCGGAACTACGCGACGAACGCAGCAAGGATCTCAGCAAGCTCTCCCGCGAACGCGTGCAGGAGATTTACAACGATGCCGTGTATTACCGCGACAAGCTGCGCAGCGAATTTAACTACGGCAAGATCAGCCTGCGAGAGCGCTCCATCGGCGAGGAGATGTACTGGGACATCATGACCTGGATCTCCAGCAAGCTCGAATCCGTGGGGCATGACGGCTCCCAGATGGAGCGCATGGAGTCGGTGATGACGGACTACTACTACGGGAACTTCAGCGTCTTCCAGAGCCTACCTGACCTTTGGGCCATCGACCAGATCTTCCCGGTGATGCCCATTCATCATCTCAAAGAGAAGCCCACGCGTAATGCGGTGCTCTCCGACATTACCTGCGACAGCGATGGCAAGATCGACAAATTTGCCCACAGCGGTGAGATCTGCGGCAGTCTGCCTTTGCACGATCCTGACTTCGAGTCCGGTGAGGACTACATGCTCGGCATCTTCCTCGTCGGCGCTTATCAGGAGACCCTCGGCGACCTGCACAATCTCCTCGGCGACACGAACGTCGTCAGCGTCTCCATCGAGAACGGCAAGCTCAAGTACCGCCGTGAGCAGGAAGGCGACAGCGTCTCCGAAGTGCTCAGCTATGTGGAATACGATCCCAAGGATCTCGCCACCCGCTTCCGCAACCTCGCCGAAAGCGCCGTCACCTCGAAGCGCATCACGCCCTCCGAACGCAAAGAGATCATGGGTGCCTATGAGGCGGGACTTCGCGGCTACACGTATTTTGAGACTTAGGCCCTGCTTTGGCTTAGCCTGAGTTTGTCTTCCCCATGCTCACGCCCCTTGATCTAAAACTCCTGCGCGATGTCGGGCGCATGAAGGGGCAGGTGATGGCGGTGGCGCTTGTCATGGCTTGTGGTCTGGCGATGATGATCATGACGCGCAGTCTGATCCTGACGCTGGAAGGCACGCGGGATGCCTATTATCAAAGTCATCGGATGGCGGATGTGTTTGGCTCGCTGAAGCGGGCACCTTTGTCGCTGAGGGAAAGGCTGGTGGAGATCCCTGGAGTGGCGGCGCTGGAAATGCGCGTGGTGAGGGATGCGGTGCTGGATCTGCCAGGTGTGCTGGAGCCATGCACGGGGCATCTGGTGTCTTTGCCGGAGGATGGCAGCGCGCCTTTGCTGAATCAGGTCTTCCTGCGACGCGGGCGGATGCCACGGCAGGATGCTCGGCGCGAGACGGTGGTGAGCGAGGCTTTCGCGGAGGCAAATCATCTCATGCTCGGCGACTCGGTGCAGGCCATCATCAATGGTCGGCGAGATCAATTGATGATCACGGGCATCGGGCTTTCGCCTGAGTTTGTCTTTGAAGCGCGTGCCGGGGAGACTCTGCCGGACAACAAGCGCTTCGGGGTCTTTTGGATGAACTACCGCGCGCTGGCGGCGGCCTACAACATGGACGGTGCCTTCAATGATTTCTGCATCGATCTATCTCCCGGAGCGGAGGCTGGAACGGTGATTGATGAGATGGATCGGCTGCTGGCGACTTACGGTGCCACTGGCGGCTACACGCGCAAAGATCACGGCAGCGCGCAACGTCTGGAAGATGAGCTGGAGGTGCTGCATGCCTTATCGGTGGCCTATCCCATCGTGTTTCTCAGTGTGGCGGCCTTCATGGTGAATGCTGTGCTCGCACGATTGGTTCGGCTCCAGCGGGAGCAGATCGCGCAGATGAAGGCATTGGGTTACTCGTCCTGGCAGGTGGGGCGGCATTACCTGGGCTTTGCTTTTGTGATCGTGGTGCTCGGTTCGATCCTCGGCGGGCTGGCGGGGCGCTTCATGGGCAGCGGGCTGCTAAATTTATACCGGCTGTTCTTCCGTTTCCCGACACTGGAGTTCAAGATGGATTACTCGGCGTTGGCGCTGGCACTGGTGGTGAGCACGGTGGCATCTCTGATCGGCGTGCTAAGCGTGGTCTGGATGGCGGTGAAGCTGCCGCCTGCCGAGGCGATGCGACCTGAGCCGCCGACGAGCTTCAAGCCGAGTTTGCTGGAGCGTGCGGGCCTCACGGGCTGGATGTCTCCAGTGATGCGCATGGCGTTAAGAAACATCGAGCGGCGTCCCTGGCAGTCTGCCTTCACTGTCGCAGGTCTTTCTTTGGCCACGGGCCTCATGGTGCTGCCGGGAAGTATGGAGGACAGCATCGACTACTTGCTGACCTATCAGTGGAATGATTCACAGCGGCAGGACGTGATCGCTTTTCTCGTGGAGCCGGGATCAGCGGAGTCTCTTCATGATCTGGAGCATCTGCCGGGGGTGTTGTTTGCGGAGCCGATCCGCGTGGTGCAGGCACGCTTTCATCATGCGCAAAGAGAGCGGCGGCTTTCGATCACGGGTCTGCCGAAGGGAAGCATCCTGAACCGCCTGCTGGATGGGAAGGGGCGGCGGATCGAACTGCCGGATGAGGGGCTCGTCATGTCCCAGGCTCTGGCAGAGAAACTCGGGATCAGGGTAGGGGAGTCGGTGCAGGTGGCGGTGCTGGAGGGGCAGCGCCCGCATCTTCAGTTGCCAGTGCGTGGACTCATCGAAGACTTCGCAGGCGTGTCCGCCTTCATGGAAATCGATGCACTGCGCCGTGCAATGAAAGAGGGGGCGACAGTGAGCGGTGCGTACCTCACGGTGGATGACACGAAGTGGGATGCCTTCATGAAGAAGATCAAAAGCACTCCCCGGCTCGCTGCCACCATTGTGAAAAAGGACCAACTTCGAGCCTTCCGAACCACGACGGGGGAAAGCATCGGCATCCTGCGGCGGCTTTACCTCACGCTGGCAGTCATCGTGGCGTTCGGCGTGGTCTATAACAGTGCGCGCATCGCTCTGAGCGAACGCGGGCGTGATTTGGCGACACTCCGAGTCGTGGGCTTTACCCAGCGGGAGGTGGCCGGGGTGTTGCTGGGCGAACTGACTCTGCTGCTACTCATCGCACTGCCGGTGGGGTTGCTCTTTGGCCGGGGACTGGTGACTTGGATTATCACCAAGGTGCGCACGGACACGGTTCGACTGCCGTTGGTGATCAGTGATGCGACCTACGCCACCGCTGTTCTTGTCGTCATTGGGGCCGCGGTTGCTTGTTTTGCACTCGTGGCCCGGATGCTGCGTAAATTGGACATGGTCGGGGTGCTCAAAGCCCGCGATTGAGGGGGATAAAGGCGCTTTCAATTATGAAAATTATAAATTACAGCGAAAGGTTTACTTGTCGAAACCCGCCCAGTGAGCGAAATTCAACATTACTTAGGTTTTCTTTCCCCCAGTCCAATGAACCCAGAGATCATCCAATTTTCGTGTGGTGCATGCCAGCATGTACTCACCGTGCCCGCCCACATGGCGGGGATCAGTGGGCCATGCCCGGTCTGTGGGAATACCATCACCTCACCCTCTGCTCCTGCCCCGGCAGCCTCCGCATTCTTTGCGCCGCCAGCTTTTGTCCCTGGAGCGGCTCAGCCAGCGCCGCAGCAGCCATCATTGCCACGCTCCCCTGATTTTTCAGGTCAGATGCCCATGGCTTCCATGATGCAGCCTTCGGGAATGCCCAGCAGCCAGCCGCAGGCGCCTGCTTGGCAGACGCCCGGTCTCGGACAGACAATCCTTGAGTCGGCCATTCCTACTCAGCCACAGGTCATGATGCCGCAGGCTCCTGCCTCAATGCCCATGCAGGCGGAGAGTTTCCTCCCCCAGCGTCGAGGGAATGGGCAGATTCCGTTTTCTGGACCAATTAGCGTTGGACTGAGTGCCCCCGCACAGCCAGCGCAACCGATGTGGGCTGGTGGTTTTCCGACCGCACCTGCGCCGATGGGAGAAATGTCACCCCTCGTTCCCCGCCAGGGTGCAGGGGCCAGTGGCCACAGTTCGCTCATTCCGGGCGCACCCACGCTGCCGATGTTGGGGGGGGAAGCAGCTCAATTGGGTGGTTCCTTGATGGCCCGAGGGCTCCCCTCTGCTCCCCACAACCCAATGGCAACTGCCCAGGCTTCACCATCCCCTGCGACAACTGGCTTTGTGATGCCTTCAAGTTCACTTGGTGGGGCTTCCACCCCCTCCCGCCCGATGCGCAAGCCGAAGCGCGCCACGAATATTTTCATGATCGGCCTCGCGCTTCTTTTCCTTAGCGGCTTCCTGGTGGCTGCGGGCTGGCTTTTCCGTGAACCCGTCATGCAGTTGGTGGCGAAGTTCACTGAGGCCTCCCCCGAAGTGGTGCCTGTGCCTGAGGTGATCACCGAATTGAAAGAACCCCCAGTGGTTGTTGAAAAGAAAGAGGTCGAGCCGTCGAAAGCCGTGCCAGCTTCAGACTCCAAGCAAGTCGTCCAAAGTCCGCCTTCTGCACCCTTGCCTGAAAACCCTGTTCCGGGTGATTCGGTTCCGCTTCGTCCGGCAGAGATGCCCATGCCGACTGGCTCTGGAGACGTGGTAGAGGTGCGGAAGCCTTCTCCCCAGGCTCCTGGGCCACTGACACCCATCCCTGCGCCAAATCCTCCCACAACCAGTCCGCTGGTGGAAGTGCCGCCGAAACCAGACGGTAAAATGGTAGACGCTTCACCTCATGCCGCTGGTGGGAGCACCGCTGCAACATCGATCCGTCTGGATGACGTGACAGAAGAGGCGAAGCCTGCGGCCGAGGCGCTGAAAAAATTTCTTCAGGCCGGCAACCTGCAGGAGCGACTCAAATACACATTAGCTGCTGATCTCATGCGCCCGATCATGGAACGCTATTATAGCAACAATCCTGATGGCCCCATCTTGGTCGATGCCCTGGCTCTTGTGCGCTATGATCCCAAGCCCCAGATTGGCGGTGGAGCTCATGCTGTCTTCGGCATGGAGAGCAAAGTGTGGGAGTTTCCTGTTCCCGTCATGCTCGAGATGAGTGGCGGTAATTCCAAAGTGGACTGGCTGTGTTTCGTCGAGTTTAAGGATCGTCTGCTGGAGAAATTCCTTCAGGGGTATCAAGAGGGTGCCGCTCGTTTCCACGTCGGCATGACGCGCATTCATTACTTTGAAGACAAGGTTCCCAACGCCTCCAATAACAAGGATGCATTCCGCATCAGCCCAGCCCCCCCGAACCCCTTCTCCAGCGTCGTGTTTGTGGATCGCGAATCCGACCTCGGGCGCGAGCTTCGTGACAAGATCCCCTGGGGTGCCCAAGTCTGGGCCATCGCCGAGCTGGAGTGGGCCAAACTCGGTTCGCAAAGCTGGGTGAACCTTTCTGCAGTGCCGCAACTCAACTGGTACTCCGTCCCTTCGGCTCCGAAAGCGCAACGTGGTTCACCTATCGAGACAGCACCTGTTGCGGATGATGCACAGGTGCCCACCGAAACTCAAAAAGCGGTGCCGGTGGGTCGCTGAAATAGTGGTGTGAAGCTCCACAGCGTGGCTGCACCAAAGCATTGGATGGATGGGTGCCTTCTCAGTCATCGGGTGCTGGCCTCGTTGAGAACACGTTGAGCGCTTTTGATGTGATCCAAAGGCGCAAGCCAACCCCGGCTCGAATGAACCGGATTCACAGGCCGCCGGTTGCCTTACGGAACTCCAGGACCGGCCATGATCTCGACAAGACCCGTGAAGCTGGGAGCCGTGCTCACTGTGGTAGGCGGAATGGCTCCCGGATCAGGAAGTTGCTTCAGGGTGAAGTAACCACGGCCAATCTGACTGCCATCCGACCGTTGGATGAACATGCCCAGAAAGCTCGATGAGCGTGGCAGGCTGCTTGATGGATTGAGCGGATTCGTGTCGCTGAGAAGAAAAGATCCGCTGAACTCCGAAGTGGCAGGTTTGACGGTCACGGTGACTTTCGCGGGATTCTCGACCCCCGATTTCATGTTGGTGGTTCCGCCTGCGCGGATTCGGAAGACCGTGTTGGGGGGCGTTTCGCTACCTTCCACATTGGCGTTCATGAAGCTGATCATCGCGTTGTCGTCTCCGTCGGTCAGCCCCATGACAATATTGGTGGGCGCAGTCACGACGGCTCTGCCTCCTTCGAACATCAGGCCCACTGGACCGATGCCGTTGCGGTAGATGGTTTCGCTGGCGGAGGTTTGTGCGGGCTTGAAGAGTGTGGATAGCGCATAGGCTTCGACAAACACAGGATCTCCAGCAGGCGCATCCGGCTCAGCACCTAGACGCTGAACGGCCAGGACACTGCCAAGTCGGGCATACAGGCCCTGATAGACGATGAATTCACCACGCGGTCCGAGGAGGCTGCTGCAGACAAAGGCTGTGCCGTCTGGCAGGCGGCCTTTGATCTCGAACGGAGCACCATTCAGAGGCACGGTGCAGGTGGCGAAACCTGCGCCACCAGGGCTGAAGTCAGAAAAACCGGAATCGGTCCCCAGGGCAAAGGTGTAGTTGCCTGCATAGGCGGTGGCCGGTGTTCCGACTGACCAGACCTGCTTCCAAGCCTGCATCGGTGCTGGGGCGAGGAGCATGGCCGAAACATCGACCTGGCCCATGATCATGTCGGGATTGAGTGGATCGAGGGAGAAGGTAAGTAAGAGCGGCGGCTTGCCGGTTCGCTGGATGAGCGCATCTGCCATGATGCCTGCACCTTCCTGTTGGATGAGCTTGCCGGTGAATCCGTGGGCGGTGCCGCCATAGGTCAGCTTGCCGGAGAAACCGCCCGTGGGCAGGGTGGTGATCTCCATCAGGCCGCCAAGTTCGGCATCTGACCATGGGGGCAGGAATTCTGGCGGGATATCAGAGATCTGCTGTCCAAGGTTTCTGTCCACATAGCCATGGAATGTCCCGATGATGCTGGCGGGCAGGGGATCAATGGTGATCGTCGTGTTCACGCTGTCGGAACCGCCAGCGTTGGTGGCTGTGACGGTGATGGCACGGTTGGTAACTGCCGCCGAGGGAGATCCGGAAATGAGGCCGGTCACCACATCAATGCTCAGACCAGCAGGCAGATTGGTGGCACTGAAGCTGGCAGGCCGACGGTAGGATTCTGGCTGGAACTCGACTTGATAGCCGAAAGGCAACGCCACGGCTCCCGTGAGGGCAGGCAAGGCGATCAATGCGGGCTTTTCGCTGACGATGATCAGATGTTGCAGCGGGCTGGGCAGCTCAAGGCCAGGCATGAAAATGTCCGAGCTTGGCTGAGTGACGACGCAGACATAGTCTCCTTCATCATCAATCGTGGTGTTGTTGATCACCAGGGTCTTCGTCGTGCTGCCCGTGATGTGGGCGTCATCAGAGATCGGCGTCCCAGTCAGTGCACGAATCCATTGGTAGGTGACGGAGCCAGCCGGTGCGTTGATGTTCAGACTCAGGCTGGCATTGCTGCCTGCCGCCAATGGGAAGAAGCGCTCGTTGCTGTCCATGACTGCGACATTCGCTTTCGCCGAAATGACGCTGCCGACACGGTTGGTGACGACCACATCATACCGCCCACCATCGCTGAGTTTGGCGATATCAACGCTCAACATCTGCTGGATGGCTCCCGGGATGTCCACGCCATCGCGACGCCACTGGAAGCTGAATGGATCGGAACCTTCGACTTCGACATCCAGGCTGAAAGGATTGTTGGTGCTCACCAATTGGTGGGAGGGATCACGGTTGATCTGCACTGCGGTGTCATCATCCATGATCGCAATCGCCTGCCGGCTGCTGAAGAGATTGTAGCCAGGACCGTCGGCGAGCTTGAGATAAAAGACCTCATCCACTTCGTCCAGATTGTCCTGCGTGATCACGAGATTGACATAGGCTTCGGTTGCTCCCGGTTCAAAGACAACGGAAGTGGCAGAGATCGTAAAGTCGGCTGCTGATGTCGTGCGGTGCTGGATGCTCAGAGGGATGGTGCGCCGGCTGCTCTGCGGCTGGCTCATGTTCACGGTAATGGGCATGACCATGCCAGCTTCGGACTCAGAGAAGCTGAAGAAGCCTCCGCTGGTGAAGCCGATGGTCAGGGGTTCTTCTGACTCAGGATTGCGTGCAAACATCAGACGCCCGGAAATCGTTTGGGCGTTGGCTGTTGTCACGGGCGGATCAGTATCCGTGGTGGGCAATTGAGGAATGGTGAACAGGCCGCTGCCCATGGACATCCCGGGGCCACCGGCAAGAATGGAGTTGTTGACGATGATGCCATAGTACCGGGCGCTGCGTGAGAAGTAGCCCTGCGGGCGGATGAGCCTGCCGGTCACATCGTTATAAAGTGGTGGGCGGTTGGGATCCTCATCCAGCTTGGTGAAAGCGCCATTGAACTCCCCGGTGGCGGCGTTCAGCGTGAAGGTGAGTTTCATTGGGTTGTTCACGTCGGTCGGGACGGTCGGCTTGCCCGTCGAAGGGATGGTCAGATCCTGACTTGGAAACTCGGTGCTGGCCGTGCTGGAGTAAAACTGCAGTTCCGCGTTCAGGGCCACGTCTGGGAGATCCATCACGATGGCACCGGCTTCGGGGGGGGGGTACAGGCCACCATCCACCATGAAATACACGGTGGGGAAACCCACGCGGTAGAGCTTGTCCTTGGCATCTGTCTGAGAGGGCTTGTTCCAGGAGCAGCGCAGACCTTCGGGGCTTGTCTCGAAGGTTGATTGGATGAGGGTGACGGTGGGCGGAATTGGATCCAGTCCAGGCGGGTTGCCGCTGCTACCATCATCGACCTGAAGATTCACCTGGATGGCGCCATGCAGGCTGCCGGGGTTTTTAAACAATGGCTGGTAGAGCAAAACCTGCCCATCTGGACCGAGGAAGGTATTGCAGATGAATGTCGTGCCATCGGGCATCATCCCGGTGACATTGAAAGTTCCCGAGGCAATCGAAACGAAGGTGCCGAATCCTGTCCCTTCAGGCGTGAAATAGGGATCACCAGAACCATCGCTGGCCAGGGTGAAGTTGTAACGTCCGAGGTAGGCGGTGGCGGGCGTGGCCTGGCTCCAGGCATTGCGCCAGCCCCAGACAGAGGCAAAGGTTCCGATGGTTGGGTTCGGGTCAAAAGGATCGGGTTCGAGAGTGGCATCCTGATCACCGAGCGTGCCGCTGAAGGTTTGCGTATCGAGATCAAAAACCACCTGCAAATGCAGCGGTGGCAGTCCGCTCGCTGTTTGGGCGACGGTGGTCTTGCCGCTGAGGATGCCTGTGTCATCAAAGTTGAGTTGGCCACTGAAGGGCAGTGTGCTGCCATTGAGCAGCTTGCCACTGAAGCCACCCGTGGCCGTTGTCTGAAGCTCGATGCGTGCTCCCATCTCCGCGCGCGGCCAGGGAGTGGATTCAAACATCGGATCCATCAAGGTCACTCGATCCACCAAACCGTGGAAAGTCCCCAGGGCTGCGGCAGGGAAGGGAAGTACGGTCAGCAGGCTTTGCACGCTCGTGCTGCCGAGAAGGTTCGTTGCCGTGATGGTGACGGTCACGTTCGTGACCGCAGTCGTCGGGATGCCGCTGATGATGCCCGTATTGGGGTCGATGCTCAGTCCTGCGGGCAGACCCGTCGCGCTGAAACTACCTGGAGCCGCCTCGAAATCGGTATCAAACAGCGTCTCAAAAAAGTAAGGCCGCAGGATCTGCCCTTCGGGAAGTTCCACATCCGCCAGACTTGGCTTCACACTCGGCAGACGCAGGCGGAATTCACCCGAACTCAACTCCAGGAATGAAGAGGTTTGTTGGACGACGCAGACGTAGTCTCCGATGTCCGCAGCCGAAAGGTTGCGGATCGTCAGTGTCGGCGTCGTCGCACCCGTGATGCGGGATGTTCCCCCGGTGTCGTTTTCCACGGTGCTGCCCGAGAGCATCCACTGATAGGTCAGCGATCCTGGCGGTCCGGCGACATTCGCCGTGAGCACGGCCTGATTTCCTGGCGCCAGCGAGACGAGTCTTACGCCCGTGTCCACCACGGCCAGTTCGGCAGCGCCAGAGAATGGGGCGGCAATGGCGTTGGACACCTTGACCCGATATAGGCCGGCCTGGCTAAGCTGCACATTCGTGAATGCCAGCGGATTGCTCGTGGCTCCTGAAATATCGGTGCTGTTGCGTTGCCACTGGAATTGCAGGTCGCTGCCTTGCGCTTCGACTCGGAAGCCGCCCACGCCCCCCAGAGCGAGCATTTGTGATTGCGGATCTCCGGTGATTTCGACGGGGTAATCATCATCGGTTAGGGTCACTTCGCAAACAGCGGAATCACTTAAATCAAAGCCAGCACCATCATCCACCCGAAGATAAAAGATCTCATCTTCTTCATCGAGCCCATCATCCTTCACGGGAACTTGTACAATGGCGTGATCGGAGCCTGCGGGGATGCTTATCTTGATCGAAGTGGCGCTGAGGTCCGCCGCTGTGGCCGTGCCTGGCGCCACAGAGATGGTGAATGTGCGTGTCTCAGTAAGGGGCTCAGTGGTGAAGATGGACAGTATGGCTGGCTCCCCTTCAGTGACGTAGAGTGAAGCGGTATCAAAGCCGATGTAGAGCGGCGGCGGTGCCTCTGGGTTTTGCGCAAGGCTCACCGTGCCGCCGGTCAGCGGTGAGGTGGTCAACGTGGTCGGTGGTACGGTGGAGGGGTCCGGGTTCGTCGGGGTGATATAGAAGCCAGAGGTTGTCGCGGTGATGCCGTCATCCACGATGATCCCCTCGAACTTCACTTTCCGGGTGAGCTTCTTGTAAACAGGGTTGCCATCCTTGTCCGTGCCCGTTTGCTGATTGTAATCATTGTCCACCAGCGTGAACCCGCCGCTGATTTCACCCGTGGCAGGCTTCACCGTAAGGGTTGTCTTGGCCGGGTTGAAGGCGGCCACAGCCATCGTCAGCTTGTTCGCTGAAGTGAGCGTGAAGTAGGAGTTTGCGGGTGTTTCCGAATAGGCAGCCAGCCCCTCGAAAAGAATCGCGCCGTTCACATTCACGTCCAGCAGGCCAGCAGCGATGTCACCCGAGGCCGGTGCTACGTAGATGCCTCCGATCACAGAACAGTCGGTGATGAAGCCATCTTTGAAAAACCTTTCTGAAGCGGCCGTCTGCTGCGGTTTGAACCAACTCATCCCCACCTCTCCCACGCTCAGAGTTGGCAGGATGGCTTCAGCTGCAGGCGTCAGCCGCAGCATGCCGATAAGGCTGCCCATTTTGCCATAGGGCAGGGTTTGATAAATCAGCACCTGCCCGTCTGGACCGAGGAAAGTGACGGTCTTAAAAGCCGTGCCATCGGGCAGCTTCCCGCTGACCGTGAGATCTCCGTTCGCTGCGACGGTGAAGGTGCCGATGCCGTGGCCTGCTTCTCCGAGGCTGGTGGGTAGATAGAAATTGTAGCGTCCCAGGTAGTCCGTGGCTGGACGCGCGGTGTTATCCCAGACACGACGCCAAGCCGAGACGGAGGCCATTTCTCCATCTGGATGGGTGATCGTGCCGCCGACGGCATCGTTGGAGAAATCCAAATCCAGAGTCAGTGCTGGCAATGCACCGCGAGGGATCGTCGTCGAACTCGTTCCCGTTCCAATGCCCGTGCTTGTGATGAACCCGCTGAAACTGAGCGGAGTGCCGGTGGTGATGACCGTGCCATTGTAGCTGCCATTGGCGGCGACGGTGAGCTCGAATCGCGCGCCCAAATGGGCATTGCTCCAAAGCGGAGGATCGATCGTGCGGGTGACGAGCCCATGGTAGGTGCCCGTCGTACTCGGCTCTTGTGCCAAGGCACCATGGCCCCCGGTCAGGATCATCAGCAACATCCACACGGCATGGATGCAAAGACGGCGGGGGAGGGATTGGTTGTCCATTCCTTCTTCTAACATCGTGAAGACTAGGGGAATAGATCTTTTTTCTTAATTTATGGACGCGGGGCTCCTGCCATCCTGGCTGAGTGCTCGCTTTCCAAGCCGTGAGTTTGACACGCCGCAGGCTGCCGCTACCCTCGCCGCCCACATGCACCTCTACCGCACCAATCACGGCTTTTTCCTGCACACCGACTCCTGGTTCCGCCTGCCTGACACCGACTGGGATGCGCTCATCGCTCATGAAGACCTGCACGGTTACTTGAGCCAGGTGGCCAATGAGTTGACCGTGGTCCATGCCCCCACTCCAGGCAGCATCCTCGCCCCCATCGGCACGCAGGAAGTCTGGGCCGCAGGCGTCACCTACTTCCGCAGTCGCACCGCCCGCATGGAGGAGAGCAAAGAAGCTGGTGGCGGCAGCTTTTACGACCGCGTCTATGCCGCCGAGCGCCCCGAGATCTTCTTTAAAGCCACCCCGCAGCGTGTGGCCCATCCCGGCCAGCCCATGCATCTGCGAAGCGACTCGAAATGGATGGTGCCGGAGCCCGAGCTCACCCTCGTCATCAATCCACATGGCGAAATCATCGGCTACACCGCCGGCAACGACCTCTCCTGCCGCGACATCGAAGGCGAGAATCCACTCTATCTGCCGCAGGCCAAGTGCTTCAAACTCTGCGCCGCACTCGGTCCCTGCCTGCTTATCACGAAAGAGGCGATTTCAAGCGAGACGAAGATCACTGTTGCCATTACACGCGCAGGGGCCGTCGTTTTCGCTGGTGAAACCACACTCGCCCAGCTCAAACGCACTCCGGAGGAACTCGCGGAATTCCTTTACCGCGACAACACTTTCCCCACAGGTGCCTTTCTCATGACCGGCACTGGCATAGTCCCCGGCGATGAATTCACTCTCAAGTCAGGTGACGAAGTCGCCATCGAGATCAGTGGCATTGGGACTCTGGTTAATCCAATGGCGTAGCCGACGGGTTGGAGTGGGTGACTAAAAATCCGCTTCCTTGTTTCGAGTTTAATTTCGTGAGTTCATCCACCCATGCGACGACGGCACCTTATATCTCCAAGGAAATCATGGCCGGTTAACGCGATTTCCGGCGGGATCGATCACTTTGACGCTCACGAACATGATCATGTTCTTCATCCGGCGCTGCTTCACTTTACTCTGAAATAGCTTACCCACGACAGGCAGATTGCCGATTAGCGGCACACGGTCATCAATCATGATGGTATTGTCGGTGATGAGTCCACCGAGAACGACAGTGGCACCGTCATAGACCTTCACTGCCGTGTTGATCTTTTTGGTGGAGAAGATGGGCTGAAGGATAGTGTTCGGGGTTAAGGCAATATCTGTGGCAGTAATTGAACCGTCTGGATTGGTCGTTTGCTGAACACTATTGATGGGGCTGCCGTAATTGACGAATCCCACAAATTCCGTGAATTCAGGTGTGATCGTGAGATCGACAGAGCGTGCATCTTCTGAGATCACAGGCTCCACATCCAAGACCATTCCTATACGGCGTGTCTCGAAGGCAGTTGGAGTCGTGGGGGTGACTGGAATTGGTGGAAGGCTGGTTGGCCCTACGACAACCGCATTGTTGTTCGTGCTACCTACATTCGTGGGGATTTGCGGTGGATCAAATTCGGTCGGGTAAATGAATTCTCGAATGATCTCAATAGATGCCTTTTGTCCACCTTTGGTCACGACAGAAGGCTTGGAGATGAGGTCCACACCCGTTTTTTGATCCAATCCCCGCCATACCACATTAAACTGAGGCTCAGTTAAGACTCCTGCCAGTGAGAAGATGCCCGGAGAACGGGACGAAGTATTACTCACAGCGCCATAAAGCACGTCTTCTATGGTAAGAGTGGAGTTGAGGTCTGGTGAGCTTCTCAGTCCTGCGGTTACGGGTCCGAGTTCATTGTTGTTGAGTCCGTTGAAGCTTGGGAACTCATCGTTGGCAAAAGTTGATGACTGCTGGTTGCCAGGAGTACCACCACCGGTAGAGATTTTTCCGCCGAACCCTCCGAGTAACCAATCGAAACCCATCTCGTCGAGTTTCGTGTTGTTGATCTCCATTATTTTGACTTCGATAACTGCCATCCTTGGGGAGGTGCTGAGAGCCTGATCGACCACAGAATCTACGGACGCCAAGTTCGCGGCAGTGTTGCGAACCATGAGCATGCTGGTGACGGGATTGTAACTGGCACCACTACCCTCTGGGAATGTGACCCCTCGTGATTCTAAAAACTCTTTGACCCCCATGCGGCGGATCAATCCCGTAGTGGTCGCGGCAGCATCAGGCTTGCCAAATGGGTCGGATGGTGTTGAAGCCGGGTCAACTGCTGCCGTGGTGATGAAATCTGGAGGCACCCGGTAGGTTTTTGAAATCAGAGAAGTGTTTGTGTCTGTCAGAGATATGATGCGGATTGCAAACTCCTCAATCCGGTAGGTTACGCCTGCCACCTCTGTGGCATAACGCAGCACTTCCTCGACTGGAACATCAATCAAGTTGAGGGAAATCGAACGTCTTGGAGTGTCTGAAGGCAGACTGATGACGAAATCCAAACCTTTGTGATCTGGATCCACATCTCTGGAGCGTACTCTGAGATACTCGATCACTTCCTCCAATGTAGCGCCGGTAAAGTCTATACGTTGAATTTTCAGCTCCCGCAATTTTGCCACCAGACTGTCCCGGCCTGTTTTCGCTGACATACCATCAGTATTTCCAATGGAGTTTTCAGCCAATGCTTTCAGTTCATTCAGGTTAAGGCCGGGTTTGGTTTCCCACAATTCATTGACTCTGTTGAGCATGCGAGAGCGTTGGTGATCCTTGGCTGTTTCCAAATAACGCGCACGCTCCGCTTCGATCTGCTCCATACCACGCCGGGCTGCGGTGTTGGCGGGATCGATGTGAATTACTTCCTCATAAGTCCCAAGCGCGAGGTCATACATGCCAGTTTCATGCTGTGATGCCGCCAAAATGAGAAGTCTCTGCACTTCACCAACATTCTTGATATGTTTTGGTGTCAAGGCAGGCGGAAAGCGATCTGGGTCAGCTATTTTTTTCCGAAGCGCTTGGGTTTCTGGGTCACCTTTCGACACGGTACTTTCATCCAATGCGTCGAGAATCTTGGTCGCTGCTGGATAATCCCCAGAATTCGCCAGTTCTCTCGCCCGGATAATACCTGCCCGCAGGTATCCCTCCTGAGCGACTGCCCGCAGGCTCTTTGTAACCGGTAGATCAGGAATTTCATTGTAAGCTTCCTGATAAAGAACAAGAGATTCGGCGGATTGATTTTTTCGAAGCAACTTGTCTGCTATCTCAAGCTTCCTCTCCGATTCCCCCAATTTATGGATCCGGCTTTGAATCTCCCTCTCGGCGATGCTTACGGTTTCAGAATCTGCACCCAGAGTTAGGAGTGCAGGTGAAACTAAAACAAAGACAATAAATAACTTACGCTTAATGCGGGAGTAATTGGAGGACTGGGCGAGCGGGTAAATCATTGAAAACATTTTCAAATGCCAAACAAGTCCGCTGATTTATCAGTTTTCATCAGGTAGCCCAAGCTTTTCTTTTGCCCTTTTTCCTTTAAAGGCATCTTTGGAAACCTCATTTCACCAGGAGTGACTTTCGTTGGGCGCAATCATGTTCCAAGATAGAAGCCATGAAATGCCGTCGGAAAACCGAACGGGGAGGAGGATCCTTCAGCACCATGGAGCACGAACAGTCCGTTGCGGCCAAGGACAGCGGCATCTCGAATCTGCACTTATCGCTTATATCAGCCACTCTCGCAGCAACTCCATGTCTTCCACACGGCAAGCTCAAGCAGGCTGCGGGCTAGAATCAGCGATTCCTAGGTTGACGCCAGACGCTTCAGGTTGATTAACTACCAGACTTTTCTCTGTGATGTTTTTATCCTCGCTCTCCGTCGTTAGCGGCCTGCAATTTGGCCTGGATCACATCACGCCTTTCGCGTGGGGTATCCTGATTTTGCTGGCCATTCTTTCCACGCTCAGTTGGTCGGCTTTGCTGATCAAATGGCACCTGCTGAGGCGCACGGAGCGGGCCAACCGGCGCTTTCTGAGCGGGTTTCATGATAGTCCGCACCCGCTGGCCATCTATCTGACAAAGGAGCAGGTGGAGTTCTCACCGCTGTTTTTTCTCTACAATGCGGCCTGCCGTGAGCTGGCGTTTCATCTGGTGGGAGAGGAGGAGCCGGGGAGGAGTTTTTCGGCCCGGCTTCAGGGGGCGGGACGCATCACGCCGAGTCAGATGGGCTCGGTACACAATGCTTTGGAGCGCTCGGTGAGCAGTGCGGCGCTGAAACTGGAGCTGAGATTGAACCTGGTGGCCACGGTGATCACGCTGGCTCCGTTGCTGGGTATCCTGGGAACGGTGGTGGGCTTGCTGGATGTGTTCGCTGCACTGGATCTGGATGCGAAGGCTGCGCTGGCACCAGGTATCAGTTCGGCGCTGATGACGACGATTGCGGCACTGTTGGTGGTGGTGCCCAGTGTGGCGGGTTACAATGGCATCGTAAACCGCATCCGCGGTCATATCGTCAGGATGGACAATTTTGCTTCGGAACTCAGCGGTCTGTTTGACCGGCAGTTTGTGGACCATCGGAAGCTGGAGGAGGGGCTTCCGAGTTTAGGCACGCTGGGTGCTCCTGCGATGCCCATGCCCAGTGCCTCTCCGCGCAGTCCTGCCCGCTTATGAAGAGAGTCTTCAGCCGTCAACTGCCAGGCCTCCTCGCCGAGGTGCAGATCACTTCGCTGTTGGATCTGATGCTGATGCTCCTGCTGGCGGTGCTTGTGCTCGTGCCGGTGTTGCGTGGAGAGCGCCATGGCGACACGCCATCCGCCGTCAGGCAAAGTCCAAAAAGGACTCTGGAACTCGTGGTGGCTGCGGACCTGAAACTGACTCTTGCCGGCAAAGGTGTGCTGGACACGGAACTTATCGGCGAACTCAAGGCGCGTCTGGCAGACGAGCCGAACCTGGGGGTTCTGGTGCGCGTCCCGCCCGAACTTAAAACTCCAGCTTTGCTACAAATCATGGAGGCTCTCCGCTCCTCCAATGTTCGCCACACAGCGGTGACGACTGAGCCGATGACACAACCGTAGCAACTGCATGTCCGCCTCACCCACCCGCCGCCCACCTCTCGAACCGTTTATTCCAGCGGTGGTGGGGATCGGGCTCGTGCATGTGCTTCTGGTCATGTGTGTTTGGATTGTGTACCCGTTTCTGCCGCTGAGAGCGAAATCAGCACCAACAGCTTCGACTTATGCATGGCACTCACCAGAGGATTATCTAAGCCCGCCGAAGTCCGCAGGGGTAAAGTCGGAGCCTGCCGTGGCAGGGGCTTTATCTCCCGCGCCTGGGCCCCGGCCGTCGCTTCCAACCTCGATGACAGAGAGTCTGGCGGGAATGACTTCGGCTCACACGTTGAACTCGGTGTCATCCTCGCCGACCCATATCCTAGGCCAGCCGAGCCAGGGAGCTTTGTCATTACTTCCTGCGGACACGCTTGCGGGCCTCGGCAACTCTTTGCTGACAACACAAAAGCCCGCTGCACCCTCGTCTCAAGGCGACCCAGCCACTCCAGAAACTGCATCGCCTGCTCCACCAGCAGGGCAGGGACGCGCCGCAAACAAGTACATTACGCTTTCTTTCATCCACGAAAGCAAGGCGGCTCTGCTGGCAAAGCCGACGCTTAACTTGCTGGACATCGCCAAACTCAATGAGGCGACCCAGGTGGGTCAGCCCCGCGCCGGTTCTGGACTCGATGAGGTTGAGAACGCGCTTCAGCAGGCGCTTCTGCGTGAGTGGGAGCCGCCGCCGCTGGACACGGTGCCGCACTCGCAGCGCCGGGTGACCGTGAATTTGGTCATTCTGAGGGATGGCTTGGTGAAAGAGGTAGTCCTGCAAACGCCATCGGGTTCTAAAGCGCTCGATGCGTCTGTCCGTTCGGCGCTCGATCGTATTCCAAAGATTGCCAAGAGTCTTCCTTCAAGTTTCCCAAAAGAGAGCTACCCTCTGCGAGTGAATCTTCTGATTGAGTAGATGAACGTCGCACGCATTATCTCCCTCCTTTGGCTCCTTGTGCTGCATGTGCACGCAGCCGAGGCTCTTACGCTGCCCAGATGGCTGCCGTTTTGGAAATCTGATTCCGGGGCAAAAGCGCCTCTGACCACACCCAAGCGCATCCATGTCAGCGATTTCAGCGGGGGCACTGGCGGCAGTGCGCGGCAATCGCTCGTGGATGAACTCACGTCATCCCGTGACTTCATGCTGACGAGTGAAAAACCTGATTTCACAGTCACTGGCAGTTCCATCGGGGGACGTGTGAACGGCCGTCTGGCGGATGCGTCTGGGAAGGAACTCATGGCGCGCACCTACGCCGCTCCTGGATTGGATGAGAATGCGAAGGCGCTCGCTGATGACATCATCCTGGCCATCACGGGCAAGCCCGGACTCGCCACGAGCCGGATCGTTTTCGTCAGTGACAAGTCTGGCAGCAAGCAAGTTTATCTCTGTGATCCTGAGGGGCGTGAAGTGCTGCAAGTCACGCATCACAGCCATGGTGCCGTCTCGCCATCGCTGAGCGCGGATGGATCTGCCGTGGCCTACACAAGTTACCGCAACGGCTTCCCCATCGTCCAATGGCTCGATCTCGGCCAGGGATGGGAGCGCACCGTGACGGACACTCCTGGCACGAGCTTTGGAGCATCCTTTGCACCTGATGGGCAGCGGCTCGCGCTGGTCATGAGTTTCCTCGGCAATCCCGAAATTTTCGTCACCGACCTGAATTCAAACACAGCCGCGTGCATCAGCGACACGACTGGGGCACCCAGCAGCCCAGCCTGGCATCCCGATGGCAAGCAGGTGATCTTCTCCGATGATCGTGGCGACGGGCCGAAGCTCTACATCGCCGAAGTGCCTGAGACGAATGAGTCTGAAGCGAAGCTGGTGCGCTGGCGCACCGGATACCGCTTCTGCACTGACCCCGAGTTTTCCCCTGACGGGAAAAGCGTCGCCTTCACCACCCGCATCAGCGGTGCTCTGGCCGTGGTCGTGAAAGGCTGGCCCAATGGTCTCGCGCGTGTCATTCAGACCGGCGGTGCCGCGCACCCCTCCTGGAGTCCGAATGGACTGACGCTCTGTTATGCCCAGCACGGCACCTTGTATGTGCATCACCTGGTTTCAGGCCAGCGCCGCGCCATCCTGCAAAAGCATGGCCAGATCACCGAGCCACGCTGGATGAAATGAGCCCACTGATGCCATGAAGACTCTGACACGCCTCTCTTCTGCGCTGCTTCTGCTCGCCGCCCCCTCATGCAGCGTGATGTCCAAGCTGACGGGCCTTTCCTCCGGGCAGGAGCCCTCCGTCGTGTTTGCCCTCGGCACCCGTGATGGATTCCAGAGTCCCCTGCTGGGTGCCCTGAAGCCGGCATGTCCGGCCCTCGTCTTTGCGGATGAAGGCTACGCCATCACAGGAGGACACCGCAAGACGCTCTCCGCCCTCGCCGCCGAATGGAGTGTCAGCAAACCCAAGTATCTCATCGCAGGTTACGTCGCCCCAGGTCTGCCGGAGGACTTCGCACGTTCTCTGACCGAGCGCCGCGCCCAGGCCGTACGCCAGCAGTTGATCGAGAGCGGCATTGAGGCATCCCATCTTCAGACCGTGGGGTTCGGGTTCGACAGCTCCCCGAGTTCCCCGACCTCCAGTGTCGTGGTGATCTACCAGCAGTAGATCATTCGGTGATTTTCACGGGCGTGCCGACGGGGGCATTTTCATAAAAGATCTTTGCCATGTGCGTCGGCAGACGAATGCAGCCATGAGAGTCCGCATAGCCGGGCAGGTACCCCTCGTGCATGCCGACGGCTCCCTTCACACGCATGAACCAGTGCATTTTTGCTCCGTCAAACTTGGTGCCTGGCGGGCGCGGGTCCTTCCGGTTGTCGATCTGCGTCGCCACGATGTTGCCATGCGGGTCGATGTAGTCCCCATAAAGCGAGGAGAGATGATCATGATCCTTGTCCATCACCCGGAAGTTGCCTTTGGGAGTCGGAAACTGGTCACTGCCGGTACACACGGGAGACGCGCCCACGAGATTCTCGCCTTTGTAAAAATAGGCCATCTGTTCGCTGATCACGATGTGGATGCGCGCTTTGCCGGTGACGCCAGCACCATGCCAATAAGAGCCGTCTCCC
>NZ_JBILYB010000142.1:0-15331 GCF_044378005.1 Prosthecobacter sp. | reverse complement strand
CCGTCTCCCACTGAAGGAATTTTGATCTGCGGGAATCTAGTCCGCGCCATTTTCACCAGACCCAACGGGGCAAACTCCCAGCGCGCGGGAGTCATGGCCATGTAATACCCACCTCCGGGACTGCGCCCACTGTAAGTGCCCACCGTATTCACGCAGTTTGATCCAAAGAGAATCATCAGGGTGGCGAGGGCCGCACGGATGAGTCGGGGAAGGTGGGCAGGGGCGGACATATGGCTTGATCCAATAGCTGAAATCCAAGCACAGACAATGCCGGGTTGGCATCTTGTCAGTCTTGTCATTGCAGTTTTTTGGGGGAGGGGCTACCTCCGCTTCCACACCCTTCTCCAAGCATCCCGTGACACCTTTCAAGCTTCTGTTCGTCTGCCTTGGCAATATCTGCCGCTCACCCGCCGCTGATGGCGTCATGCATGACGTGGTGAAAAAGGCGGGCTGGCAGGATCGCATCCATATCGACTCCGCTGGCACCGCAGGCTGGCATGCGGGGAAGCCTGCCGACGCACGTATGAAGAAAGCCGCAGCCGCCCGAGGTTATGACCTCTCCCATCTGGCCCGTCAGGTGACCAAAACCGATCTGGCCGAGTATGATCTCATCCTCGTCATGGATGACCAGAACCGCCGTGATCTCCGTTCTTTGGACCCGCAGCGGCAGCATGATGCCAAAATCCAGCTCTTCTGCGAGTACTGCACCCGGCACGGTGATCGCGAAGTGCCCGACCCCTACTACGGCGGCGATGAGGGCTTCGAACATGTGCTCGACCTCATGGAAGACGGCTGCGCAGGAGTGCTGCGCAAAATCCAAGAACAGAATGCTGGCAGGTGAAATTCATGATGCCGTTGGATAAGCTTTGCGCTGAATCCACGGAGCGCCAACAAGCAGCCAGACGGCGATGGCATAGGTCCAGACGACACTGAGCAGAAGCCAGAAGGCGACACCAAGCTTGAGTTCAATGATGGAGGTGATGAGTTTGGAGACGGCGGAGGGCAGTCCGGGCAAAGCGGTGGCGAGCAGCCAGAGTCCGGCGAGGCGGATGGCGAGGGAGAAGATTTCAGAGGCTTTCATGGGATGTTTCGTGACTGGATGATCGATGTGGCTGACTCTGAAAGGCCGATTTCTAGCATCGGTGGATCAAGTGTGCCGGAGTTTTGTTTGCCTGCTTTCAGGTGGTGAATCTCCCTGATTGTCATCGCACAAGTTCCCGCCATGATTCGCGCCACATGATTTGGCTCAACCGCATCCTCCATCTCGCCTTCGGCGGCGTTTTTGTTTATGCCGGGGTGATGAAGGCGTGGAACCCGATGGTGTTTCTGGATGATGTGCGGAGCTTTGCGTTGTTGCCTGACCCGTATGCGGCACTCGTGGCGATGTTTCTGCCCTGGCTGGAGATCTTTGCCGGGCTGGCGGTGATCACCGGTGTGATGAGAAAGGGCGGGCTGCTGGTGCTGAATGGCAGTCTGCTGGTGTTTCTGGCCGCGATCGGCATTGCCTGGGTGCGTGGCACGGACATCCGCTGCGGCTGCTTCGGTGGCAGCGGCGAGGCGACGTCGAACTATGTCGAACTGATCGTACGTGACCTCGCACTGCTGACTCTGGGCGCCTGGCTGGCCCTTCAATCTTTGAAAACCGTTACCCGTGACTAGCGAACTCAAATACCACTTTGCCTCAGACAATACTTCAGGTGTCTGCCCAGAAGCCTGGCAGGCTCTGGAAGAAGCGAACACCGGCTATCACCCGAGCTACGGTGCCGACGCCATCACGACGCAGGCGTGTGAGCGCTTCCGCGATTTCTTCGAGACGGACTGCGAGATCTTCTTTGTCTTCAATGGCACGGCGGCGAACTCGCTTTCCCTGGCTTCGCTGTGCCAGAGTTATCACAGCGTGATTTGCAGCGACGTGTCACACGTGGAGACGGACGAGTGCGGAGCACCGGAGTTCTTTTCCAATGGCAGCAAACTGCTGACGGCGAAGTCTTCACTCGGAAAACTGGACCCGGTCGATGTCGAGCGGTTGATCACCCACCGGACAGATCTGCATTATCCGAGACCGAGGGCGCTGAGTCTGAGTCAAAGCACGGAGCTGGGCACGGTGTATCGTGCGGGGGAGATCGCGGGCCTGTGTGAACTGGCCAAGAAGCATGATCTGCGTGTTCACATGGATGGAGCGCGCTTTTTCAATGCGCTGGCAGGCGGCACGGCATCGCCTGCGGACCTGACGTGGCGTGCGGGAGTCGATGTGCTGTGCTGTGGTGGCACAAAGCTGGGCATGGCAGTGACGGAGGCCGTGGTGTTTTTCGACAAGGTGCTGGCGCGGGACTTTGAGTATCGCTGCAAACAGGCGGGTCAGCTCTGCTCAAAGATGCGCTTCATCTCCGCGCAGTGGCAGCGCATCCTGACGGACCAGGTGTGGCAGACACACGCCGCCAGGGCAAACGGACTGGCACGCAAGTTGGCGGACGGGCTGGGCGGGATCGCCGGGGTGCAGATCCTCTATCCGGTGGATGCGAATGCGGTGTTTGCCCGACTCCCAGACGCGATGAAGGCTAAGCTGAAAGCGCGCGGCTGGCAGTTTTACAGCTTCATCGGCGGCGGTTCACGCCTGATGTGCTCCTGGGCCACGACCCCGGCAGATGTGGAGAGCTTCATCGCGGATGCGGTGGCCTGAGCCTCGCCGCCTCTCAGACGAGGATCATGTTCGGGAATATGGGAGGGAAGAGCGCGGCGAAGACGTTGCTGCCGTTGTTGTCGTAGTTGTAGAAGGCGGTGTTGTTACCGGTGCCACCGTCGATTTTTACATAGTAGCGGAAATCATTGCCGAGGGTGGCGGCGGCGGTGGCTGAGCCGGCCTGCCATTCGTCATCGCCAGCACCGAGGGAGACGAGGACGCCGCTATAGAAGGTGTTTTTATACTCTGTGCCGACGCTGGTGATGTCGAAGGCGACGAGATCATTGCCCGCTCCGGTGGCGATGCTGACGTCGGACACCAGCACGCTGTCGTCGATATAGACTTCGGTGCTGGCAGTGCCGGTGGCGTTGACGGAAAGCGTGCCGATGATGAAGCTGTCGGTGACGAAGAAAATGTCGCGCAGGGGTACGATGATGTTGAGGGCGACGTTGCTGGCATAAACGACTTTGCCATGCACGAGGGCATCGCTGAAGCCCATTTCCACGGCACCAGTCCCGGCATTGAGGTTCACATCACCGAGGATGGCCATGACGGAGGTCGTGGTGCCATCGGGAGCGCCGAGATAAAAGATGTCCAGGCCACTGCCGCCTATATATTGGACGGAGCCGATGGAGGCGAAGACGTTCGTGACGTAGGCTTTGTCCTCGCCGCCGCCCCCCTTGAAGGTGAGCCTGCCGCCGAGGGTGAGTTCGGCTCCTTCGAGGTTCATCTGGTCATTGCCAGTGCCGCCGGTGTAGTTCATGGCACCGCCGATGAGTGTGCCGGTTGAGTTGATGAGAGCCACGGAGTTGACTCCGGCACCGCCGTTGAAGTTGAGGTTGCCGGCGACGATGAGTTCAGCCGTATCAAAGAACAGTTGGTCGGTGCCCGTGGTGCCAGTGTAGTTCAGGCTGCCAAGACCGATGAAGGAGAGGAGGGATTCACCGCCCGTGATGCCATTGGAGGCAAAGTTGGCTCCAGCACCGAGGTTCAGGTTCACGGCATTGCCGACGGAAACTCTGCCAGCAAAAAGCACGGCGTCGGCGCCTGCGGCTCCCGTGACGGTGAGGTTGCCATAGATGGCCAGCACGTCGGTTTCATCGCCACCGAAGAAGTGGTCGGCAGATCCTGCCGCCGTTTTGAAGCTGACACTGCCGGTGATGCTTCCGGTTTCGATCCCGATAAAGTAGCTCTGTGTGTTCGTGGCACCGCCTGATGCCGAAACGGAGATGTTGCCGAAGATGTTGGTCGTGGCATCCGAGTACAGGGTGAAGTCATTGCTCCCCGCGCCGAGGTCGGCAGTGATGCCTCGGGCGTAGTTTCCACTGCCAAAGAAGACCTCGTCATCCCCGGTCCCACCTTTCATGGTGACAGTGTTGTTGATGACACCACTGATGCCGAGTTTGTCGTTCGCGTTGCCTCCGTCCAGCAGGATGGCGCCATTGTAGGTGCCGGAGAGAGAGAGCTCGTCATTGCCATCCCCACCGAGGACTGTGACGGCGCCGTTCATAAAAAGGGCGCTGGCGTTAAACTCATCATTGCCGCCGCCGAGGTTCACTTTGATGGACTGAAACGTCGGCAGGACCAAGGTGGCGGAGTCTGCCTGCCCGGCGATGCGGAAGAGGGTGGGCACCGCGCCTTCCTCACCGGCGTGCGGATCTTTGATGGAGAGGACATTCAGCGTCGGAGAGGTGATCTCCATGGCGTTGTCCGAGCCATCGCCGGTGAAAATCAGGGTGCCGTTGCTCTGGCTGACGGTGATGATTCCCGCTGGGGCCAGGCGGGGTTCGAGCGATTCGATGCAGGGCATTGCCAGTCGGGGGGCTGAATTCATGTTCCTGATTTCTAGCAGGCTCATGGGGCGAAGTGGAAGCTCATTGTTGAAAAGTTCGCCCCATTCAGTCCGCAAAAATGACGCCAAACAGGTGCAGCGGCATCCTTCCTGCTTATGAGGTGGTGTAATGACCTCCACCAACCCACTGCGGGAGCGCGGCTTCCGCCTTCTCGAAGATGATCTCAAATTCCTCATGACGGCTTTTGCTGCCGTGCTGCACCGCGTCGGCGAGGGCGCGCTGGCGGAAAAGTTACCCTGGCTCGGTCACATCCAGGAAGTCGGTGCAGAGCCGAATCGCACACTCGGACAGGCCCTGTCCATCGCCTTTCAGCTCCTCAATATCGTGGAGGAGCGCGCCGCCGCCCAGATCCGCCGACTGCGTGAAAAGGATCGTGGCCCGGAGGCAGAGCCCGGCATGTGGCCGGAAAATCTGCGTGCCATGAAGAAGCTCGGCGTCACAGAGGCCGAACTGCTAGACGTGCTGCGTGATGTCTGCGTGGAGCCTGTGCTCACCGCCCACCCGACCGAGGCAAAGCGCGAGTCCGTGCGCGATCTGCATCTGGAGATCTACGCGCTGATGAACCGCCACGAGAACAAGGACTTCACGCCGCGTGAGCAGCACCGCATCCAGTCCCAGCTCGAGGTCCAGCTCGAAAATCTCTGGCGCACGGGAGAGATCCACGTCACCCGCCCCACCATCGATGCCGAGCTGCAAAACGCGCTCCATTACCTGCGCGAAGTCTTCCCCGAGGCGCTCTCCCGTGCCCACATCCACCTTCGAGAGGCCTGGGTCGCTGCTGGCTACGATCCCGCCGGTGTCGATGCCCTGCCGCCGCTCATTCGCTTCGGCACCTGGATCGGTGGAGATCGCGATGGCCACCCCTTCGTGACCTCTGACGTCACCGAGAAGGCGCTTCGTGAACTGCGCAAGAATGCCCTCCGCGTGCATCGTCGTGCGCTGGAGAAGATCGCTCGTCATTCGCCGCTGAGTTCTCTTTTCCAAAAGACCCCGCCTGTGCTGGAGACGCTGATCACCAGTCTCGGGGCAGCGCTCGGAGGTGAAGCCCATGCCGACGTGGCCTACATCCTGGATCGCAACAAAGAAGAGCCCTGGCGTGCCGCCGCCTACCTGATGCGCGCTCGCCTGCTGGCGGAGATCGAGAGGCCCGGCAGCCCAGGTGCCTACAACAAACCAGCGGCACTGCTCGCCGACATGAACGCCTATGCCGAGGCGCTGGAGAGCGTGGGTGCCGCGGCACTCGTCGTCGAGTTCATCGTGCCATTCCGTCGCCGTCTTGAGGCCTTCGGCTTTCACTCGGCCATCCTCGATGTTCGGCAAAACTCCGCCTTCCATGAAAAGGCGTTGGAGCAACTCCTCAAAGCCGCCGGCCTGCTCGGCGACAAGCCGCTGAGTCAGTGGACACTGGCGGAGAAGCGCGTGCTTTTGGAGAAAGAGCTGAGCTCACCGCGCCCCTTCCTGGCCGCTGGCATGTCCGCCGGGCCGGAGGCGGATACCGTGCTCGCCTGTCACCGAGTTTTAGCCGCTCACATCGCGCAGCACGGCACGGCGGGACTGGGAGCGCTCATCGTCTCGATGACTCGAAACGTGGAAGATTTGCTCACCGTCTATGTGCTCGCTCGCGAGGCCGGGCTCATGACATGGAGCGATGGGGGCCTGCGCTGCCCGCTGCCAGTGACGCCTCTATTTGAAACGATGACCGACTTGGAAGCCGGTCCCGGCATTGTTGATGAATTCCTCCAGCATCCCGTCACGCAGCGCAGTCTGCGCGCGGGGAAAGCGGCCTTCCAGATGATGGTGGGCTACTCGGACTCGAACAAAGACTGCGGCATCCTCGCCAGTCAGTGGGCGCTGCATCGCGCGCAGGCAGCACTCAGCGCCACCACCGCGAAGCACGGCGTGAAGCCCATCTTCTTCCATGGCCGAGGCGGCACCGTCGGACGCGGTGCAGGGCCCACACATTGGTTCATGGAGGCCCTGCCGCAGGGCAGTCTCGGCGGCACCATGCGCATGACCGAGCAGGGGGAGACCATCGCGCAAAAATACGCCCATCTCGGCGCTGCCGTCTATCACACGGAGCTGCTCATGGCCTCCACCGCCTCCGCCACTGCGCGGCATCGCCACGGCACACCGGCGGATCAGTCCCTCGCGCCCGTGCTGGACCGACTCGCCGCCGACAGCCGCACGGCCTACCGTGCTTTGCTGGAAAGGCCGGACTTCATGCGCTTCTACCGTCAGGCCACGCCCATCGACGCGCTGGAAAACGCCCGCATCGGCTCACGCCCCTCCCGCCGCACCGGTCAGGCTTCGCTCGATGACCTCCGCGCCATCCCCTGGGTCTTCTCCTGGACTCAGTCTCGCTTCTACCTCCCCGGCTGGTTTGGCGCAGGCTCCGCTTTGGAAAAGCTGCGCGCCACGGACAGCGCTGGCTTTGCGGCCCTCAAGTCTCAACTGAAGGATTCCCCCTTCGTCAGCTACGTGCTCACGAACATCGAGAGCAGTCTCGTCAGCGTGAATGCCGACCTCATGCAACTCTACGCCAGCCTCGTCGCCGAGCCGGAGATCCGCGAGCGCTTCATGGGCATCATCCTCGCTGAGTTTGAGCGCACCCGCCATGTGCTGGAGGACATCTTTGATGGCACCTTCGCCGCCCGTCGTCCGCGTCTCGCCTACACCCTCGAGATCCGTGAGGAGCCGCTGAAAGTTCTCCATGCCCAGCAGGTGAATCTGCTCCGCGACTGGCGTGCCCGCCTCCAATCCGGCCAAACCGAAGCCGCCGAGTCCATGATGCCCGACCTGCTCATCTCCGTGAACGCCCTCGCTTCTGGCCTGAGGACCACGGGGTAAGCAATTCGCGCCCTTTTTAAAAAGAGTAAGGCCGAGCGGCTCCCGACCGCTCGGCCTCTTTTGCTTGCATCAACTCGAACACAACCTGCGCTCCCGCAGGGGTAGTTTGACAACAACCAATCACTCTCAAAACCAGCTTGGTAGGATCACTCCCATTTTCACTGTTGATCTGTTCGATGCCTCACCGCCCTTGAGTGTTGAAACTTTTTGAAAAAAATCTTCAAAAAGAGGTTAATCAACTTTAGCCGCCTCTTCCCAAAGGCGGCGGTAGTGGTCCATCCGCTCTTTGATGCGTCCTTCCAGACCGTTCGTTGTTGGCTCGTAATACTGGCTCCCGCCTTCCAGGCAGCGCTGGGGGACAAAGCCGCCCTCATAGTCATGGGGATACAGGTAGCCTTCGCCATTTCCAAAAGTCTTCGCTCCGGCGTAGTGCCCATCTCGCAGGTGCTTCGGAACTGGCAGCGTGCGGCCATTTTTCACATCGGAAAGCGCTGCGCCGATGGCTTTTGTGGCGCTGTTGCTCTTTGGGGCAGTCGCCATATACAGCACCGCATGGGCGAGGATAAGTTGCGCCTCGGGCATGCCGATGAACTCCACGGCCTGATGCGCCGCCACGGCGACACGGAGGGCATTGCTGTCCGCGAGACCCACGTCTTCACTCGCGGCGATGACGATGCGCCGTGAGATGAAGCGGATGTCTTCCCCCGCGTAGAGCATCTTAGCCAGCCAGTAGATCGCCGCGTCAGGATCACTCGCACGCATGGATTTGATGAAGGCACTCGCAGTGTCGTAGTGCGCGTCGCCATCGCCATCATAGACCACTGTCTTTTGCTGCACGCTCTCTTCGGCGGCATGGAGGTCGATATGGATCGCGCCCTCTGCATCCGGCGTGGTGGAAAGTACGGCGAGATCCAGTGCATTCAGGCATTTGCGCGCATCTCCATCGCTCACGGTGGCGAGATGCCGCCGTGCCTCGGGAGTGATCGTTGCCTTGGAGTTGCCGAGCCCGCGTTCGTTATCGGACAAGGCGCGGTCGATCAGCCCCTCCAGATCCTCCAGCGTCAGCGGCTCCAGGGTGAAGATCTGCGAACGACTGACGAGCGGACTGTTGACGTAAAAGAAGGGATTGTGCGTCGTCGCCCCGATGAAGCGGATCGTCCCGCGCTCCAGATGCGGCAGCAGCACGTCTTGCTGCGCCTTGTTAAAACGATGGATCTCATCCACGAACAGGATCGTCCCCTGGCCGTTGAGCTTTCGCTGCGCCGCCGCCGTCTCCGCCTCTTTGCGGATGTCCCCCACGCTGCTTTCCACCCCGCTCAGCGTCACGAAGCGCGCCTTCGTCTCATGGCCGATGATCGTCGCCAGCGTCGTCTTTCCCACACCCGGAGGTCCATAGAGGATGAGGGATGAAAAGCGATCCGTCATGATCGCGCGGCTCAGCAGCTTACCCTCGCCGAGGATGTGCCTCTGGCCCGTGTATTCCGCCAGGTTTCGTGGACGCATCCTCGCGGCCAGGGGCGCACGCGGGTCCACCTCACCGGCCGACGGCATCGCGGGCAGGGCAGGGGAGGCAAAGAGATCTTCAGGCATGGAAAGCGGGTTCCGAGTGTGCCGCGAAACCACCACCCGGCAACCCTTCGGTGAAGATGTCTTTTCTCCGTCCCTCTGACGGGGGCTGGATTGAGCGATCCAGATGAATCTCCACGAGTGACAAAGTGGGTGGACTTCGTTTAGTGGCATCCATCATGACGACCCAGTCCCCCGTTACCATCCGCCATTTCCGAGCTGAAGATCTGCCCACCCTGCGCCAGATCACGGTGGATTCCTTTGGCAGTGTGGCGCTGGATCAGATGATGGAGGATCGCCTCGGAGTCTGGAATGGCCGCGACTGGCGGGCACGGAAGGCGGACCACATCGACGAAGATTGCACGGTGAACCCGGCGGGCTGCTTCGTCGCCGAGCGGGATGGGGAGATCCTGGGCTACATCACGACACGGATCGACGTCCCCAATGCGCTGGGGCGCATCCCCAACCTGGCCGTGGTGGAGAGTGCGCGCGGCCTGGGACTCGGGCGGCGGCTGATCCATCATGCGCTGGATTACTTCCGCGAGTGCGGGATGAAGGTGGCGAAGATCGAGACGATGGCCTCGAACGTCATCGGGCAGAATCTCTACCCGTCCTGCGGTTTTGAAGAGATCGGACGCCAGGTCCACTTCGCCACACGTTTGTAGAGCTTGAACAAAGCCGCCGTCGAATCAGTCTCCACCAGCCCCCACCATGAAAACTTCCCTCCGTCTCCTCGCCTCCGCCTTGCTCGCGATCACTGTGATCAGTTGTGTGAGCGCCCGTGAGCGCCGCATCACGAACAATCCGCAGATCTACAACTCCCTCACCACTAAAGATCAACTGCTCGTGCAGCAGGGGCAGATCCGTGAAGGCATGCCCAAGGAGGGTGTCTTCCTCGCCTATGGCCGCCCGGATGCTGTTTCCAAAGGCAGTCAAAAGGGCGCGAGCATCGAGAAGTGGATCTTCATGGGATCGCAGCCCGTGTACACCAATAACTACGGTCCAGGCTGGGGCGGCGGCTGGGGTGGATGGGGAGGTGCCTGGGGCGGCTATCGCGGTCGCGGCTGTGGCTACTACGGCGGCTGGGACCCCTACTACATGAACTTCGCCCCTTCCGTGGTTTATGTTCCCTACCAGGCGGCGACGGTGACCTTTCGCGGCAATCGCGTGACGGAGTATCTGACCGGTCCTCAGTGACAGATGCTGTCAGGTCGTCGCCAGTTGAGCAGACAAGAGTCACTGCTAGGCTGCGACCATGCTCAACCTAGACAGCCCGCCGCGATCGCCAGCCTATCCCTGGAAACGGCGGACGATGCTGGGGCTTGGCTTAGCGCTGCTGGCTTTGACCGTGGCCTGCGGCTTTTGGGTGGTGAAGGTTCGGCACCCGCAGATTGTTTTGCCAGACGGCACCCGCATCAGCTACTTCGGCCATAGCCGTGGCGTGCCGATGGGGCCTTATAACTTTCGACACTCGGGTCCGCCTGCGGAGGAGCATTCTCCCGTTTGGTTGCATCGGCTCAGGAGTGTGCTGCCTTCTGTGGTCACCTCCTATCTCCCGGTGCCCACCGTTCATCGAACAGGTTATCCCGCCTGGCCGGACAGTCATGAATTCGAGCTTCAGTTTCGGACAGAGGGAGATCTGAGCCAGCACCTGTGGGACATCTGCGTGGCGGATGAGCAAGGCTGGGAAACGCGGGTACGGGATTACACCTGGAGTGATGCAAAGACCGGCGCTGCGCCTGTGACAGGCTGGTTGCGTCTGGGGAGCGCCTACCCGCGCGGCTCGAAAACGATTCGAATCGTCTTCCACCCCAGTGATCGCCAGAAGCCCAAGCCAGACAGGGCGACCCGACTCAAACCTGCCGCCGAGCTGATCGTTCCGAATCCCTTCTGGCAGGCTCCTGCCTCCACACCCGCAGAGTCTTTGCCTGTGTCACTGCCCTTTCGCGGGGCCACGCTGACGCTCCAGGAACTTCAGCGTGATCGCATCGTTGGTGATGACTACGGGGCACTGCGCGCCTTGCTGGTGATCGAGCGAGACGGGAAGGCTGTGCCAGGTTTTCAGGTGGTCACGATGGAGGTCAGCGACAGTTCCGGGCAGGTGTTTCGGCAGACCTCAAGCGGCTACAGCGAGTCTTTAGGAAGGATGCGACGCAGCACCGACACCGCACCGTGGAGTGATGACCCCTGCTGGGTGCTGCGCTTTGGTCTGTGTCGGAAGGATCGCTTCCTCGACGTGCCGGAAACCGAGTTGTTTAAGTTTTATGACCTGCCTTTGCCCTCGGAGGCCCCCGCCGATTTCGAACGCGAGGTCACCTGCCAAGGGGTGACGCTGCGGCTCGGGAAGTTCACTCGGGCAAGTGATGGCCCACGCTTCGTGATCACGGGCTGGGTAAACAACACCACGGGGAAGCGTCGATACATCCTGGTGGAGGCCAAAGATGATCAGGGGCGCTCGGAGATGAATCATCCACGGTTGGGGAGACGCCCAATAGTCGGCGGTCCGGTGGGTGTCTCGCGGGATGGGGTGACCTACAGCCTTAACCTTCCAGCAGAGGCGAAGTCGTGGAATCTCACCCTGCTGGCAGAGACGGTGACTGAGGTGGAGTGTCGTGTGCGGTCGCCCTTGGTCGCTCCCCGCGTTGAATGACAATGGATAGTTTGAGATCCGGACTGATCTCCCCATGTTCTGCCTCATGAGTTCGCCACGCCGACAAGAAATCATCGCCACCCTGCCATCGCTGGGCTGGCTGATGGTCTTCTTTGCGCTGCCCTGTGTCATCACCCTGACGCTGGCCTTTCGCGCCAGTGATCTGCGCGGGGGAGTGGCGGAAGGCTGGACGCTGGAGACGGTGAAGCTGCTGGCTGATCCGGTATATCTGCCGGTGGTCTGGCGCACGCTGGGCATGAGTCTGGCGACGACGCTCGCCTGTCTTCTGCTGGCGCTGCCGATGGCCTGGCACATGGCACGCTGCACGCCGGGTTGGCGGAATACGCTGCTCATGCTGGTGGTGCTGCCCTTTCTCTCGAACTTCATCATCCGCATCTTTGCCTGGCGCTCGCTGCTGCATCCAGACGGCCCGGTGAAGCATCTGCTCGTCTGGCTGCATCTCGGCACGGAGGACACCCTGCTCTTAAACAACAGCGGTGCCGTGTTGCTGGTGATGATCTACACGCAGCTCCCCTTTGCCATCCTCCCGCTCTACGCGGCGGCGGAGAAGTTCGACTTCCACCTCATCGACGCCGCGCGTGATCTCGGAGCCACGGGCTGGCAGGCCTTCCGTCGGGTGTTCGTGCCCGGTGTGCGGCAGGGGCTGCTCTCGGCGGCGGTGATTGTGTTTGTTTGCACACTCGGGCAGTATGTGATCCCACAGTTTGTTGGCGGCACGAGTGATGAGATGCTGGGAAACAAGATCGTCCAGCGCGCCTTCACGGACCGGCATCTGCCGTTGGCGAGCGCGCTGTCCGGGGCGCTGCTGCTCTTTGTATTGGTGCCGGTGCTGCTGATGAGCTGGCGGGAAAGGAGGGGCAGGGCATGAAGCGCTCCCGCATTCCTGCCATCCTCACCCTGCTGGTGCTGGTCTTCCTCCACGCGCCGCTGGTGGTGCTGGTGGTGAATTCCTTCAATGAATCCCGCTTCGGCGGTGCCTGGGAGGGCTTCACGCTGAAGTGGTATGACCGGCTCTGGGCTGCGGATGATGTCTGGGATTCGCTCCTCGTGACATTGAAGATCGCTACTGCTGCCACCCTGGCCTCGACGATCCTCGGCACGCTGGCCGCACTGGCGCTGCATCGCTGCCGCACATGGCTGCAAACCGTGCATCACACGCTCATCACGCTGCCGCTGGCCCTGCCGGACATCTTGATGGGGATGTCCCTCCTCGCCCTCTTTGTCGCGCTCGGGGTGGAGACCGGGATGCTGACGTTGTGGATCGCCCACACGACTTTCTGCCTGAGCTATGTCAGCATGGTCGTGCTCGCCCGCCTCCAGGACTTTGACTTCACCCTGCTCGATGCCGCCCGCGATCTCGGTGCCAGTCGCTGGCAGGCCACGCGCCGCGTGCTGCTGCCGCTGCTCATGCCCGGCATCCTCGCCGGAGCTCTGCTGGCCTTCACCCTCAGCATCGACGACTACGTCATCACCTTCTTCGTCTCCGGCCCCGGCACAACGACGCTTCCCCTGCGTGTCGCCAGCATGATGAAAACCAGCCGCAGCCTGCCGATGATCAACGCCCTCAGCACCCTCATGATCGCCGGAACCTTCGTCCTCGCGGCCCTGAGTTTCCGGCTGCAACGGAAGGTCTAGTGGGGCAGTTTCCAGTTCTCGATGTTCGATGTTTGATGTTCAGAGTTGGCGGCGTAGTCACTCATCCTCACCATGCAGCCACCTCCAGTTCTGACTTCGCCCCGTCGTTCGTTTTTGAAAACATCCGCCGCTCTCGCCGCAGGGGCGATGGTGACTCCCTACTTCAGGGCGCAGGCAGCGAATGCTGAGGACAGGCTCATGGCTTATGTGGGCACTTACACCTCACCGTTGCAGAACATGAAGGCCACGCAGGTGGATCTGCCGCCGGGAAATGGACGCGGCATTCACCTCTTCGAAGTGGATCGCACCTCAGGAGCCATGACTCCTGCGGGTGTCTATGAAATGGGCACGAGTCCAAGCTGCCTAGCCTTCAATGCTGACAAGTCGCGCCTGTATTCCGGCAATGAGACGGAGCGGCTCGGGGAGGGGGAATCGGGATCGGTCAGCGCCTTTGCGTTGGAGAAAGATGGCTCACTGAAGCTGCTGAGCAGTGTCAGCTCCGGTGGCAAAGGGCCGGCGCATCTGAGCGTGCATCCTTCGGGGAAGTTCGTGCTCGTGGCGAATTACTTCGGCGGCTCCGTGGCGGTGCTGCCCATCAAGGCCGATGGCAGTCTCGGCGAGGCCACGGATGTGAAGAAGGACGCGGGCAAGATCGGGCCGACGAAGGCGACAAACGCCGCGCCCGGCAGCTTTGCCATCAGTGGGCATGACCAGACGCACGCGCACATGATCGAGGCTGATCCTTCAGGGAAATTTGTCATCCATGTGGATCTCGGGCTGGATCAGATCCTGGTGTGGAAGTTCGATGTAGAAAAGGGCACCCTCACACCTGCCGACACGCCCTTTGTGTCTTTGCCACCGGGCGATGGCCCGCGTCATTTTGCGTTTCATCCGAAGGGGCGCTGGCTGTACTCCATTCAGGAGGAAGGCTCCACCGTGGTGCTCTTCGACTATGATTCGGACACCGGCCGACTGACATCACGGCAGACGATCTCCAGCCTGCCGCCTGGCTATGCTGGAAGTAACTTTTGCTCCGAGATCGCGGTGTCGGCGGATGGCAGGTTTGTCTATGCGGGGAATCGTCTGCACGACAGCATCGGCATCTTTGCCATCGGCCAGGACGGCACGCTCAGCTATGTCTCGGAGGAGTGGACGCACGGCGATTATCCGCGCAGTTTCACCTTTGACCCCAGCGGCGTGTTTCTCTACTGCTGCAATCAGCGGGCGGACCACATCGCCATCTTCCGGGTGGATAAAAGCACGGGGAAACTGGCCTTCACCGACCAGTACACTCCGGTGGGGAATCCTTCGCAGATCGTCTTTCGTGAGCTGGCGAAGTGAGTGGGATGATGGCCAGTCTGCTATGCGCTGATAGACCGTCGTGGTGAGTTCGTTGCAGGTGTCCCCCCGATGAAGTCTCTAGCCCGCGTCAGCGCCCTCTTCCTGTTTGCGTCCTGTCTTCAGGCCGGTGATACCCCGGCAGTAGATCCTGATCTTCCTCAACCCCTCGACTCCCGATTCGCTGACGACTTGCTGACGCACTCGCCCTTCACCCGCTCGGTGAATTTGGAGGAGTCGCTCCAGCTCACTGGCATCGCCTACGTGAATGGGCATCCCGTGGCCACCGTGCTGAACAAGCAGACCAAGGAACGGGTGATCGTCTCCGAGGAACTGAATGCGCAAGGCTGGCAACTGCTGGCAGCCAGCGCCGGTGCCGATCCGAGCAATTCGCAGATCGAGATGCGCGTCGGACCTGAAACCATCACCATGCACTATCATGGCCAGGAACTTTCCTCCGGTGGCAATGGCGACTCCAAAGCACGTCTAGCCGGCTCCAGCTCGAAGAAGGATGGCGAAAAACTCCGCCCCTCCACATTTCTCGGCGAGCAAGGGCGTGAGATGTATGCCTCCCTCTCCTCGGAAGCGCGCGACAAGTTCAAAGACCTGATGAAATGTAAGCGTCACCGTAACGCCCATAGGAACGCGGTTGGAACGGGGCGCGTGGGGAGTCAGGGATGTCCCACGTTATGGACAACCAAATCACGATTTTGAAACGGGACGCACGCGGTCGTGTGCGCA